>JAZKAF010000180.1:0-3247 GCA_040389285.1 candidate division FCPU426 bacterium | reverse complement strand
CCGAGGCGATCAGTTCCTCGGGGCTCGATTTACCGGGGGCGAAAAAGGTGTTGGTCATGCGGGCGTAGGGCTTGCGTTCCCAGCTCTCGCGCCGGCCATTGGCGCTGCGCTCATACTTCAGCAGGCTAGCCGAATAAAGGTCGGTCATGCCGCTTTTGAGGATCCCTTTTTCCAGGATGCGGTTGGGGCGGGCCAACTGGCCTTCATGGTCGAAGAAGAAGGAACCCGCTTCCCCGGGAAGGGTCGGATCGTCGTAAAGATCGGTGATGGTCGAGGCCACCTGGCGGCCCATGTATTCCTTGCCTTTGGCCCGGTCCTTCAAATACATGTCGGTTTCGGTGCCGTGGCCAAAGGCCTCGTGGGCGATGATGCCCGACCAATGCGGATCGGCCACGATGTCGTAGAACCCCGGCTCCAGGCGGCCCGCGCTGAGCAGACGGCGGGCGTCAGCCACCAGAGCCCCAGCTTTGCCTTTGCAAAAACCTTGGAGCTCGTAACCCCCGGCCAGGCTGTTGCCTTCCCACAATTGCTGGGTCTTTTTTCCGTCGCTGACAAAGACCTGCATGATCTCGTCCAGGCGGCTGAGCTGTTGGCGGAGGTTCTTGGCGCGGTTGACGAAGATCTCTTCGGTGTGCAGGTCCCCCACCACGGCCATGGCGTTCTGCACCTGGGGCGAGGCCCCGGCCAGCGCCTGTTGCAAACCCTTGGCATAGGCCTGCTTTTCCTTGAGAGGGACCGCATGAAGGGCTTTTTTCGCCGGGGTGGCGAAATCCTTCTCCAATTTCTCGCCGGGATCGATGTCGATCGCCGGGCTCTTGCCCCTCATCTTCATCGCCTTGTCCGCGAGGGCCAGGGCCTCGGCGCGGATGGCGGTCGCGTCCAGCCGGTTGCAGGCATATTCAAAGAATTGCTCGCCGTTCCACAAGGTCAGGTCCAGGCCCGTGGCTGGCGCCTCGGGCGTGATGTTCATCTGCGCGGACGAGACCACCACGCGCACACCTTCCTTGCGGGCGGCGAAGGCGGAGGCGTAGGGAACCTTTTTCTCCAGCTCCTTGACCATCCCGCCCAAAAAGTCGCGCAGGTCCCCGAATCCCAGTCCTTTGGTCTCCTTCACAAGGCTCCTTCCAAGATCCGCCGCAGTTTTGCGGCGTGTTCCATGGGCACATAATAACGGGCGCGCACCAGGCGGCGCGTGATGTCGCGGATGATATGCGAGCGAAGGGCCAGGTCTTCCACCCTTCCGTCTTCCCTTTGCAGCGTCACTCCCTCTTTGGGGTCATAGGGCAGAGTACCGATGCTGTCTTCCAGGAAATAATACGACGAGGAGCCCTTTGCCAAACGCTCAAAATAGGCCCGGATCTTCCTGCGTTTCTCGACGCTAAGATCCTCCTTGGGGCTGCGCGCCTCGCGCAGAAGCCTGAATTTACGCCGGTTCAAAAAGCGTCCGCTTAAGTCAGAGAGGATAGGGTCCGAGCCATATTGCCAGCTCTTGATCCCGACCATGACGTCCGAGTCGTCATGGTCGAGAAAAGCGCCCAAAGGCGCTTTATCCCCCAACTCAAAAAGGGCGCGCAGGGCGGGCGTCAGGCCAGCCTGTTCCAACGAGCCGGCGGCGTGGAGCTGCTTGGCGCGGCGGATGATGTTCTTCAGGATCAGTTCCAGGCCCCTGGAGGTCTTGTGCAGGTAGACCTTCCAGTACATGAAGTAACGCGCCAGAAAATATTCCTCGATCGCCAGCACCCCGCGCTCGGTGACACGCAGGCGCCCGCCCGGCCCCAGGGTCAGGCTGGCGATGATGCGCGACAGGTCGACTTGCCCCGAATTGACGCCAGTATAGTGGGCGTCCCTCCCCAGATAATCGAGGCGGTCCACGTCCAATTGCGAAGAGATCAGGTCCTTGATGGTGCCCAAAGTCCCGCTAGGCCGCGGGCCCTTGAACAATCGGGCCAATTTAGCGGCTTTGGACCCCAAGATACCGCGCAGCTGGGGGTCCTCGGATAGCAGCCTGGCGGTCATGGATTCGTGGTCATGGCCCAGGACGTTCTCGAGGGTATGCGAGAACGCGCAATGCCCGACGTCGTGCAGCAAGGCGGCCGCCATGGCCAATTCGCGCTCCTCGGGGCTTAGCGCGAGGCCGGATCCGGCCTCCAGATGCGCCAGGACTCGGGCCATGACCGCCATGCAGCCCAGGCTATGGGAAAAACGGGAGTGGTCCGCGCCGAGGAAAGTGAAGTAGGAGACGCCCAGCTGGCGGATATGCTTCATGCGCTGGACCGCGCGGCTGTCGATCAGGGCCAGCAGCAAGGGCGACTCGACCGCGATCTGGCCGTAGACCGGGTCCTGGAAGTATTTTTTGACGGCGCGCCGCTTCAAGCCGCTTTCTTTCGTTTCAGGACCATCATGTTCTTGGAACGCAGCGCGAAGCCGAAGCGAGCGTAGAACGCCTGCTTGTCCGTGGTGGAGAGCCAGAAGTCCTCCACCCCTTTTAATTTTGGGTGGCCGAGGAACATCTTCAGCAATCGGGTCCCGGCCCCGTTCCCGTGGTAGGCGGGATCGACGATGACGTCCCAGAGCAGGGCGCGAAACGTGAAATCCGTGGTGCTGCGGGCCATGCCCACCAGCGCGCCCTTGTCCCAGACGCTGAAAAACAGGTCGGTGTGACGGATCATTTTGGCGATGTCGGCCGGGCTGCGGTCTTTGGCCCAAGGCGCGAACTGGTAAAGGCGCCGGACTTCTTTAACAGAGGGTTTTCGGGTCTGCGAATATTTCAAGGTCACGTTATTTTTTATCCAAGAAGGTCTGGATGCCGCACTCGCTCTTGTTCTGCCCCCGCCAGCGTCCGGAACGAGCGTTCTCCGGATCCCCGGGCACGGCGGTGCAGGGCTCACAGCCGATGGAGGTATAGCCTTTTTCCCATAGCGGATGAAAGGGCAGGCCGCGGTCCTTCAAATAGCGATACACGATCTTGGAGTTCCAGCCAAGGATGGGGGAGATCTTGTAGAGGCCGTTGGTCTTCAGCTCCACCGGCTTCAGCCCGGCGCGATAACTGGTCTGGTCCGCGCGCACGCCGCTCATCCAGGCCTTGAGGCCCGCGATGGCGCGGCGCATGGGTTCCACCTTGTTGATCTCGCAGCAAAGGTCGGGGTCTTTTTCGTAGAGCTTGCCGTATTGGGCCAGAAATTCGCTGTGGGGGATCTTCGGCAGGAACTCCACCAGATTCAGGTTGAGGCGCTTTTTCAGCTCCTCT
>JAZKAF010000179.1:0-3151 GCA_040389285.1 candidate division FCPU426 bacterium | reverse complement strand
AAGATCAGCGGTCCCAGCACAAATCCCAGCACCCCAAAAATTTCGATCCCGGTGATGAATCCCGCCAGCATGGTGATGGCATGCACTTTGCCGTAGCGCTGGGATAAAGTGGGGCGGATCAGCAGGTCAGGGACCGCCACGATGAATGGAAAGGCCAGCAAGAGGCATTCCCATCCCTGCAACACATTGCCCGTGGCAAAAAAGTAGAGCGTCAAAAGGCTCACCAGGGTAGCCGCGCCCAGCAGGGGGATCAGCTGGAACAAGCCGGCCAGCATGGCCAGAAGCAGGCAGTGCTCCCTCCCCACGATGACCCAAAAAACCGGCAAGGCCAGTAAAAAGGCGCTCACCGCGGTCAAGCCATGCACCACACAGGTGGCCATCAACACGGTGCGGGTGCGTTGGCCCAAGGCGGCCAGGGTGCTTCGCAAGGCGGGAGGGCAGCCGGACAGCAGGTCCTGCCAAAAGCGCGGGCCTCGTAGAAGCAAGAAATGCATCGCCATAAAAAAGACCATGGCCTGGCCCAGTAACATCGCGCCATCCCCCACGGTTTTCAGGGCAAAGGGCAGGAACCTGGCTGGGCGCGACACCATTTCGATCAGTTTGTCCTGCATGTTCTGCTCAGCGGGACTTCCCGGCGCCGGGAAGCGGGAGATCTTATCAGGTTCAGGCAAGGTGTCGAAGTCGCGCCATTTTTTTATGTGAAAGCGCGAGCCAAGATCCTGGATCTCGCTGCGGCTCCATTCTCGGGCCTGGTCATAGGCGCCGGTCGCGGACTTGATGATCACGACGCGATTGCGCGAAAGGACCCAAAGCGGCGCGAGCACACTGACCAGCAGTAAAGAGCAGGCGATGCCTATCGTGAGCAGGGAAGCCAGGCTTCGAAAGGCGGAGGAGCGGGTTTTTAGGAAGGGGGGTTGCGAGATCAGCCTGACCAGGGCCTCGAAAAGCGGGCGGCAGACCACCGCCATGGTCAGCGCCAAGAACAGCGCCGCCGCGAATTTAAAATAGACGATCAACGCCAGGACCATGGCCAGCACCCAGATGGAAAAGCTGGGTCTTGGAGGCAGGGAAAGGGAAAGCGCGCGCGGCACGGCTAGCGCTCTTTGCGCTGCGTCCGGCGGCCCTTGGGGGTGTCGTGCCGGGTCGCTTGGACGTGCCCCTCAGGAGTTATTTTTTTCGGAACTTGGCTCCCTCCGAGAGGGGCTTTTTTGCTCGGAAACGTCGGCTTGGCTTGGGTTCCTGTCTTTTTAGTATCCATGATCTGAATGCCTAAAAAACGGGTTTTATTCCATTTCCGGGAATAAACCAGGGTATCAGCGCCTTCATAGATAGGAAAGTAAATTCTCTGGAGGCCCTATGGTCACTGCACTTTTGGTCGTTTTTCTGGTCGTCGTCATCGTCAAGATCATCTAATTGGCGACATGCCGGGTATGGGGATGAAGATCCGCTCCATCCTACGTCTCGTAAAACACGCCGCAGGGGAGTGGAACGCGCATGCCGTGCCGCGTTTCAGCGCGGCGCTGGCGTACTATACCTTTTTTTCGCTGGCGCCGCTTTTAACCATCACCATCGCTATCTGCGGCATCTTCTTTGGCCGGGACGCGGCTGAGGGAAGGATCCACCGGGAGATCGGGGCTTTTGTGGGTCCTGACACGGCGAATGCCATCGAAGCTGTGGTGCGCGGGGCGTGGAAGCCCGGCAAGGACCTATGGGCCATCGGCCTGGGCTCCCTGACCCTGCTTCTCGGGGCCGTGGGTGTGCTCAACGAACTCAAAGGGGCCTTGGACTTCATCTGGGGCGTCAAAAGGCCCAGTAGCGCCAGGATCATCTTCCTGGACCAGACCAAGTTGCTCGGCTTCTTGCTGGGCATCGGATTCTTGCTGGTGGTCTCCCTTGTCGGCAGCGCCTTTGTGGCAGCGCTGGGAGCTGCTTATGGGTCCTGGCTGCCCTTGCCCGAAGCCGCGCTGCACTTTTTGGACCTTATTTTTGAATGGGCCGTGATCATCTTTATCTTCGCCGCGATCTTCAAATGGCTGCCTGACGCTGAAATAGCCTGGAAAGACGTTTGGATCGGCGCCGCCTTCACCTCGTTCTTGTTCCTTTCCGGCAAGTTCCTTTTAAGTTTTTACATCGGCAAAAGCGGGATCAGCTCGGTCTATGGGGCCGCCGGATCCCTCATCGTCATCCTGGTCTGGGTCTATTATTCGGCGCTGATCTTCTATTTCGGGGCGGAATTCACCAAGGTCTACGCCAACACCTATGGCTCCCATGTGAAAGGGCGTTAAGCCATCCAGGACCGCAGTATGGAATAAAGAAGCCATTCAAAGCATTCAGTGGTAGCGACCCTCTTGTTTTCCCCACCCTTTATCGCGAGAAACCATGCAATTCAAAAGAAGCAGCCGTTATCTGGCAACGATACTCTTGGCATTCGCCACCGGGACAGCCACCGTCAACGCTGCGGAGGCTGAAGCGACGTCAAGCTCCCAAGGCAGGGCGGGCATTTTCGGCCTTAGCGGAGACGCCGGCTTTTACACCTATGGCGTGAATGGCGTGAACGACCAGCTCCATGGCACCAACACCACCTTGAATGGAGGCATGGGTTATGGAGTCGCGGGTAAATTCAACCTGACCAACACCCTGGCCGCCAAAGTGGGGATCGATTATCTTTACGCCAGCGCCCCCGCCAGCAGGATCGTCAATGGCACCAGGGTGAACTCGCAAGTCAATCTGCCGGCCACCATGGTCTTCATCGGCGGTGAGTACGTTTTTCTTCCCTTGCCGGCGCTCGACCTGAAGCTGATCGGCGGTTACACCTTGGTCAATATATTCAACGGCCATGAGACCGGCACCAACGGCTATGACATGGGCGCTATCACAGGCTCAGGTTCTGGCGCGCAAGTAGGCGCGGGCGCTGAGCTTTTTCTGGGGCGTGGATTTTCGATCGAAACCGACCTGGCCTATAACTTCGCCCGGATCGACGGCGCGACTTTCGCTGGCGCTCCCGCTGACCCGAACTCGACTTCCAGCAATGGAACCGTGGATTACAGCGGCGTGACCGCCAAGGTGGCGTTCACGATCTATTTGATCCCTTAAGCAGTGAAGGATCCCTACGGCACTTTGGGGATCAGCAAAACCGCGACCCAGGATCAGG
>JAZKAF010000178.1:0-16122 GCA_040389285.1 candidate division FCPU426 bacterium | reverse complement strand
TGTACATGCTGCCGTCGCTGTCCACCGCGGACATGACCATGGAAGAGGAGCCGGAACCCGTGGACCCCAGGGCCGTAACAGTCCCGGAGAGGGTGCCATAGGCGACCATGGAGAGGCTGAGCGTGTAGGGGTTGGAGCTATCGACGTCGTCGGCATCGATGCCGACATAGAAGTCGTCGGACCCGGAAAGCGCGGAGACATCGTAATACTTGGTGATGACGCCGGTTGAACCGCCACTGTCGCTGTAAGTCGTCCAGCTGCCGCTCCAGCGGCCGACCTGGATCGCATAGTTCTTTCCGCTCGGAGACGTGAGGACGATCTTGAGGATGCCGATGCAGGACCCAAGGTTGAGGTCGGAGGGGCTGATGCGGAATTGGTAAACGTCTAAGTCCGAATTGCCGGAGAGGTAGCCGGTCCCCGTGCCAAGGGCCGAGCCGCCGTTGCTAAGATTGGGGACGCCAGAGACAGGATAGCCGCAGCCGTTGCAGGGACCGCTGTCATTGGACCCGGTGCAGGAGGAGCATTCCGACACGTTCAGGCTGTCCTCGGTCCAGGCAAAAAGCCGGGGGGCCATGAGGAAGAGCGCGGCAAGTGCCAGAAGACGGAATCCAAGGGGTCGCATGCGGGGCTCCAAGAGGTCGCTCAAAGACGAACCTATGGATATTATCATGGAACCACGCAGGCGAAAAACATTATGCGGACGCCGCCAAAGGCGGCCTAACTCATTCGTAACGCAGGGCCAAAATAGGGCTGAGGCGGGAGGCTTTTTGGGCCGGCCAGAGGCCAAAAACTATGCCCACAAAGCCGGAAAACCCGAGCGCCAGGGCGATGGAGGTGGGGGAGAGCTCGGTGGTCCAGCCCAGCAGCATGGACACGGTCACGGAGATGGAAGCGCCCAGGGCCACGCCGATCAGGCCTCCGGTCAGGGAGATGACCACGCTCTCGATCAAGAACTGGTAGAGGATGTCGCGTCCGCGGGCCCCCAGGGCCTTGCGCAGGCCGATCTCGCGGGTGCGCTCGGTCACCGAGACCAGCATGATGTTCATGATGCCGATGCCGCCCACCAGCAGCGAGATGCCGGCGATCACCGCCAGCAAGGTCGAGATGGTGGAGCTGGTGGCCTTGAAGGCGTTCTGGATGTCGGAGAGGTTGAGCACCTGGAAGGGGTCCTCTTTTTCGGGCGCCAGGTGCAGGCGCTTACGCATCAGGGCGGTCAGCTCCTCTTGCGCGTCGGCCACGGTTTCGGCGCTCCTGGCCTCGACCGCCACCAGGTCGATGGTCTCGCGCCCCAGCAGCCGGTACATGGCCGTGGTGACCGGCACCAGCACCCGGTCGTCCTCGTCGCGCCATCCCGAGCTGCCCTTGGCCGGCAGCACGCCGATCACCTGGAACATCACGCGGTTGAGCTTGACGCTCTGGCCGATGGGATTGTCCTCGCCGAACAGCGAACGCGCCACGGTGACGCCCAGCAGCACCACGCGGGCGCGCTCGCGGACCTCGGCTTCGGTGAAAAAGCGCCCCAGCGCCGGTTCGGCGGCCCGCATCTTGGCGTAGACCACGCCCGCTCCGACCACGGAGGTGCTCCAATTTTTTCCGTTGCCCACGGCCTGGACCCGGCCATTCACCTCGGGTCCCACTTGGGCGGCCAGGCTCATGCCCGTCTGGATGGCCTTCGCGTCTTCCAGGGAAAGGCGGATGGAGGATCCGGTGCCTTGCATCACGCCGCCGCGGTTCGCGGAACCCGGGATCAGCATCAGCAGGTTGGAGCCAAGGGAGGAGAGCTGGCTCTGGATGGCCTTGCGCGCTCCCGCGCCAATGGCCAGCATGGCGATGACCGCGGCCACGCCGATCAGGATGCCCAGCACCGACAGGAAGGACCGCACCTTGTTGGCGAACAGCGCCTGCATGGCTTGCTTAGCGTAGACGCTGACGGCGCGAAAGGCCGAATGCTTGCCAACGGGCAGCGGCTCGGGGGCTTTCATGCGCGAAGCCGCGGGAGCGCCAGGCGTGGAAGGCTGGGCCACATCGCTCAAGACCTTGCCATCGCGCATGGTGATCACGCGACGAGCGCGGGCCGCGATGTCGGCTTCGTGGGTCACCATGACAATGGTGATGCCCTGCGCGTTCAGGTCACCCAGTAGGTCCAGGATCTCCTGGGAGCTGCGGGAATCAAGGTTTCCGGTGGGTTCGTCGGCCAAAAGGATGGAGGGGGCGTTCATCAAGGCCCTGGCGATAGCGACCCGCTGCTGCTGGCCGCCCGAGAGCTGGGAAGGCAGGTGGTCCATGCGGCCGGCCAGGCCGACGGCCTGCAACAAGCTTTCGGCGCGGTCTTTCGGGGCGGGATAAGGATGATAGAGCGTGGGAAGGCTGACCTGGTCGCGGGCCGGACTGCGGGCCAGCAAATTGAACTGTTGGAAGACGAAGCCTAAGCTGCGGGACCTCAGCTCGGCCAGCTCGGTCTCGCTGAGTCCTGCCGTCTCGCGTCCCATCAGCTTGTAAGAACCGCGGTCGGGGACATCCAGCAGGCCCAGCACTTGGAGCAGCGTGGACTTTCCGGATCCCGAGGCGCCCATGACCGCGACGAACTCGCCCTTCTCGATGCTCAAGCTGACGCCGTCAAGCGCCCGCACCTCGCTGTCGCCGAGATGGTAGACCTTTTCCAGGTCCTGTATTTCGAGGACCCCTTCCGCCATGGTTAGCGCGCCCCGCGCGGGCGTTTGGGCGGACTGAAATTCAGGGGGCTCTTGCTCTGCTCCCATTTCGGCAGGGCCACGGCCGCGATCAGCACGGTGTCCCCCTCTTCCAACCCGGACAGGATCTCGGTCTTCAGGCCGTCGGTGGCGCCGGTCTCCACGGTCTTGCTCAAAGGCTGGGCATTGTTCTTGGAAGGCGTCTCGCCGGGCTTCCCAGATCCCGGGGCCGGCACCAGCACGATCGAACGGCCGCGGTCCATCTTGATAGCTTCGCTGGGGACTAAGAGCACGTTGTGGCGGGTCTCCGCCTCGAATTCCACGTTGGCGGTCATGCCACTGCGCATGGTCGAGGGGATCTCCTTGGGCAGCACCTGCACTTCATACATGGTCACGTTGTTGACGGTTTTGGCCTCGTAGGCGATGTGGTCCACCTTGGCCGGGATCTTGTCCTTGGGATAAGCGTCCAAGGTGATGCGTCCGGGCTGGCCCAGGCGGATGCGGGCGATGTCCGTCTCATCCACCTGCGCGCGGACCACCAGGCGGTCCGAGACCACCAGCACCACGTCCCCGGTGCCCACGGTCTGGCCCGGCTGGGTGTTGCGGGCGATGATGGTGCCGGTGATGGGAGCCAACATCGGGGTGGGGCGGTAGAGGTCCTGCCAGCGCTTCAACTCTTCAGGCGAGCGCATGCGCGCCGCGTCCAAGAGCGCGGTGCGTTCGCTGGAGCTGAGCAAGGCCAGGACCTGGCCGCGTTTCACCCAGTCCCCTTCCTGCACCAGCACGTCTTCCAGCCGCCCGGAGAGCGGCGGACGGATCACCACGCGGTTCTGGGGGTCCACCGCGCCGGTGGCCTGGATGCCCAAAAACAGCTCGCCACGCGAGGCTTTCACCGCGTTCCAAGTGACGCTATCCGTGGCGGCGCGCTTCTTGAAAAAGTACCAGCTTACTGCCCCCAGCAGGGCCAGGATCAGGAGGCTCCAAACGGCTTTTTTCATGGTTCAAATCCTTTGCCAAGCGCGCGCTCCCAGCCGGCCCTAGCATCCACGGCGTCCCGCCGTGAGCTGAGCCCCTGTTTGCGCGCAACGATGAGGTTGCTCTCGATCTGGTTCCAGTTGTCGAAGTTCAGCAACCCTTGAGTGTACTGGGCGCGGCCGATCTCGGCGCGCGTCTGCGAGGATTCCAAGAAAGCTGCCCGCACCTCAGCCGACTCGGCCGCGTCCGCCAGGGACTCGTAGGCCTGCTCCAGGTCGATCTGGGCCTGGCGCAGGGTGTCTTCAAGAGCCAGCTCAGCTATCTTGGATCGCGAGCGGGCCGCGGCGCTCTGCATCGAATCGGAAAATCCGTTGAAAAGGTTCCAGCTGAG
Organism: candidate division FCPU426 bacterium; assembly: GCA_040389285.1. Lineage (GTDB taxonomy): Bacteria > Oederibacteriota > JAJYGY01 > JAJYGY01 > DAIDJD01 > JAZKAF01. The sequence goes on along the minus strand of JAZKAF010000178.1, from coordinate 12,066 downwards.
GCTAAGACCTGCGCTCCAGGAACCGGACTGGGGCGGCCAAGCGCCACCGGAATATCCCGAGCGGTTCAAGGAAGCGTTGGCGTTCAGGCTGGGCAAGAAGCCCGAGTACTCGCCTCCCAGCGACGCTTTGGCCTCGTCGACTTGCGCGCGGGCCTTCAGGGCAGGAGGCAGGGTGGGCGCCAGTGCCTTGGTGTCCGGCACAGCGGGTACGGAAACACTTTCCAGGTCGCCTCGCACCCTGAGGGCCGGATCCGGAAGGCGCCCCAGGATCTGAGAAAGACGGAAAGCGGAACTCTTCAGCTCCCTGGTCGCCCGGTTGGCGTCGTAAACGGCTTGGGCCGCCTGGGCCTTGGTCTCGAGCAAGGATCCCTTGTTCTCGCGTCCCGCTTCGAATCGCAGGCTGACCAGCCCCACGTTCTCCTTGCGGCGGGCGGCGATATCAACGCTCATGCCGATCTGCTCCTGAGCAAAGAGCATCTGGTCAAAGGCTTCGCGCAGCGAAAAAGCCACCGAAGCGCGCGTCTGGCGCAAGCCGACCTCGGCCTCGGCCAGCCTGGCCCGCGCCGCCGCCGCGCTGTTCAGGGTGGAAAATCCCGCGAAAAGGTTCTGGCTGGCGCTGAGGCCCAGGCCGTAGGCCGGGGCGCCGCCTCCGGTGGCGGAACCAAAAGTGCCTTCCTGGGGATCATAGGGACCGCTGGAGCTGCCCGAGGCGCTGAGACCCAGCTTGGGCAGGTAGCCGCTGAGCGAGTCGATGAGCGCCAGGCGCGACTGGTCCACGTTCGCCTCGGCCTTTACCAGATCGACATTGTGAGCCTTGGTCTCGGCGACGCAGGCGTCCCAATCCAGGGTTTCGGCAAGGCCAGGCAAGGCCAGGGCCAGGCAAGCGGCTAAGAACAGGGGTCGTAATCTCATGCGATCTTCAAGGCCTCCAGCACCGCGGGGATGACTTTGTGTTCGACATCATCGAAGGTTTTTTCAAAGGCGGCGATCCCCTGCCCCACGGGATCCGCCAGTCCCACATGGATCACCGGCACCTTGCCCGGAAAAATGGGACAGTTCTCTCGGGCGTTGTCGCAGACCGTGACCACCAGGTCAAAAGGAATACGCATGACCTTGTCTAAAGTTTTCGAGTTCAGGCCCTCAATGGGCACGCCCTTGTTCTCAAGGATCTTCAGGGACATGGGATGCACATGGCCGCTGGCGGCCACGCCCGAGGACCAGGCGCGGATCTCGGGGGCCAGGCGTTGGTTGATCAGGGCCTCGGCGATGATGGAGCGGCAGGAATTTCCCGTGCAGAGGATCAGGACGTTTTTCACTCGTCTCCCCGGATCCCCTGATAAACCTGGGCCGCGGCCCAGGCGCCGGCAAAAGGCGCGGTCAGATAGACCAGGATGCCTCCGAACTGGAATGAGACCAAGGCGGGAGCCAGGCTGCGCGCGGGGTTCATCGAGGCGCCAGTGAGGGGGCCAGCCCAGATGGCGTCCACCACAATGGCGCCGCCAATGGCGACGCCCGCCAGCAGGCCTGGGGCCCGTTTATCTGTGGTCACGGCCATGATCACGAAGACCAGCAAAAAGGTGGCCAGGGCCTCGACGCCCCAGGCTTGGATCCAGAGCAGCGAATACCCGGTCTCGCCAATGGAAGGCGCCTGGACCAGGGCTTTGACGGCCACGGAAGCGGCCAGGGCACCCAAGCCTTGGGCGCTCACGTATTGCGTCAGTTCCTGCTTGTCCAGCTTGCCGATCGAATAAAAAGCCACGCTGACCGCCGGATTGAAATGCGCGCCCGAGATGTGGCCGAGGGCGAAGACCATCAGCATCAAGGCCATGCCAAAGGCCAGGGCCACGCCCAAAGGCCCAGCCCCGAAGCTGGAAAAGCGGCTGCCCGCGGCGATGGCGCCGGTGCCGCAGAAGACCAGGAAGAAAGTGCCGATGAATTCGGCGGACTGGCGTTCCTTGCCTCGGAAGAATTTTTTCATGAGAAATATCCTTTTGGATCGGGTCACGGACCTAAAGCTCCCAGGCGTTTCCCGGGGCGATAGTGCGGAAGGTTTCCGAAGAAATCCTAGCCTCTTCCAAGGCTTGTTTCAACGCCGTTGTCGGCGCGTCAATAGCCTCGTAGGTCAGGCGAAAGCAGCCGAAATGGATGCCTAAGGCCGCGCTAGCCTCCAGGTCGAGAAAGGCCTGCACCGCCTCCTGAGGGTTGACGTGCATCTTTTTCATGAACCAACGCGGCTCGTAAGCGCCGATCGGCAGCAAGGCCAGCTTGAAGGGCCCGAAGCGTTCGCGGGTCAGGCGAAAATGGCTGCCATACGCCGTATCTCCGGGAAAATAGACCGGACCCGCCGGCGTCTGCAGCACAAAGCCGCCCCAGAGGGTCTCGAAGCGGTCGTGGAATCCGCGGGCGGAAAAATGCTGCACTGGGACAAAGCTGATCGGCAGTCCCTTGAAAGAACGCGTCTCCCACCAGGCCATCTCCGTCACTCGCGGCCGCAGGGCGGGGCGCAGATGGCCTCCCACCCCCAGTCCGGTCATCAGCGCGCAGTCATGCGTTGCAAAAAGCCTTTCCAGGCTGGGGATGTCCATGTGGTCGTAGTGGTTGTGGCTCAGCAGAACCAAGTCAATGGGCGGCAGGTCCTCAAAGGCCACGCCCGGGGCATGGGCCCGGCGCGGACCGGCCCAGGACACCGGCGAACAGCGCAGCGAAAAATGCGGGTCGGTCAGGATGTTCAGTCCCGCGGTCTGGATGAGCACCGTGGCGTGGTTGATGAAGGTCACGCGCAGCGCTTCCCCTGCCACGCGCTGCGGCGGGGGAGGCGTCACAGGCCAGTCCACTTGGCTGGGCCAGGCAGAACGGCCGCGGCCCAACAATAATTTGAAGAGGTTCGGGAATTCGCTTAACGTTGGGTCAGGGTCCAAGTTCTGGAATCGGGGCGCCATGGTCAGTGCCTTTTTAACTTCAGGAATTCGAACCAGAGCACGGACGCCCCAGCTAGCAGCGCGGCGCGGCCCATCATGGCCGCAGAGATCCAATCCATGTGGAAGATCTGGGAAGTCAGCGGCAGGCGCAGCAACAACATGAGGCCGCCCATCACCGTCCCCGAGACCAGCCAGAAGGCGCCGTTGTTCCAGCGTTCGCGGGCGGTTGCCGGGGCGGAGGAGAGCATGGTCCAGCAGAGCATCAGGTCGGCCAGCATCAGGGTCATGAAGGCGGCGCTGCGGGCCGTGGGAACGCCAGCGCCGGCCTTCAGCGCGCTAAAATATTCGAAGAACACCGCGACGAAGATCACGCCGCCCTGGAACAAAGCCAGGGACGCGCCGCGAAAGCTGAGCAGCGGGGCTTTGGGGTCGCGCGGCGGAGTACGCATCAAGTCGGGCCCTTCCGCGGCCCGTTCAAAGACCACGGAACAGGTCGGGCCGATGAAGAGCTCTAAGAACGCGATCTGGGCGGCCTCGATCATGGGCGGCAGTCCCAGCGCCAGGCAGGCCAGCACCACGGCGATGATGGGCACGTGCACCGCCAGCACAAAGAGGGCGGCCCGCAGGATGCGGCGGGTGGTGCCGCGCCCGATGCGCACGCCGTCCACCAGCGAACTGAAGCTGTCGTCGGCCAGCACCAGGTCCGCGGCCTCGCGCGCCACGTCCGTGCCGCGAAGGCCCATGCCCACTCCCACATGGGCCTGGGCCAAGGCTGGCGCGTCATTGACTCCATCGCCGGTCATGCCCACCACCTCGCCCTGACGGCTCCAGGCCTGGACCAGCACCAATTTTTGTTCGGGCGCTAGGCGGGCAAAGACGTCGCATTCGCGAGCGTAGCCTTCCACTTTTTCCGGATGCGCTTCCAGTTCCCGGCCTTCGATGGGGCGATCGGCGTCCGGCAGCCCCAGTTCCCTGGCGATGGCCGAGGCCGTTTCCGGCGAATCGCCGGTCATCATCACCACCCGCATGCCCGCGGCTCTGGCCGTGGCGATGGCTTCCTTGACGCCCTCGCGCAGGGGATCTTCAAAAGCCAAAAAGCCCAGAAAGCGCAGGCCCTGGGGCATGGCGCTAGGCACCGGGCCTTGAGAATCTTTCGAAGCCACACCCAGCACCCGCAGGCCCTGCCGCGCCATGGCGCGGGCTGCCTCCAGGATCCTAGCCTTATCCTGCGCACTATCGTCCACGTGCTCGAGCACTCCCTCCACCGCGCCTTTGGACGACAGCCGCCATGCCTCGCCTTCGCCTTTCCAGACATGGCCCATACGCGGGGGACGCCCGAACAGCGAATATTCAAAGAGGATGCTTCCCTTGGCCGGGCCCGAGCGCGCCAAGATCCCGCGTTCCATCGGATCAAAGGGGTCGAGTTCGCAGGCTTCGGCCGAGGTCTCCAGCAACTGAGCTTCGGAGACCCCCTCCCAGGGGATGACCTTCACCAGGATCATTTCATTACGGGTGAGAGTGCCGGTCTTGTCCACGGCCAGGAGGGTCACGGCTCCCAGGGTCTCGACCGCGGGCACCTGCCTCGCCAGCACGCCTTTTTTGGAAAGCCGCCGCGCGCCCAGAGCCAGGAAGACCGCCAGGATCACGGGCAATTCTTCGGGCACAGTCGCGATGGCCAGGGTCAAGCCTTGCAGAAGCGCGGCCACCATCCCATAGCCCCTGAAAAAGGCAGCAGCCACCACGATCAAGCAGGCGATCGCGGCGAAGAGCGCCAGCACGCGGACCAGGGACTTCACGGATCTTTGAAAGGGAGTGATGAGAGTGCTGATGCCGGCCAGGGAGGCGGACAGGGCGCCCATGCGCGAGGCCGCGCCGGTGCGGGTGACCGTTGCCAGAGCCTGGCCCTGCAACACCAGGGATCCGCCGATCAAAGCGCGTTCAGCTTCGGAAGCGTCGGGACCTAAATCTTTCCAGACCGCGCTGGATTCTCCGGTCAGAAGCGACTCGTCGACCTTCAGGTCATGGGCCTCGAGGATGCTCGCGTCGGCTGGCACACGGTCCCCTTCGCTTAAATTGAGCAAGTCGCCCGGCACCAGCTCCAGCGCCGAGATCTTGGACCAGGCCCCTTCGCGCATCACCAGGGCGCGCGGGCTGGCCATGGACGAAAGCGCGGCCAACGCAGATTCGGTGCGCGCCTCTTCCACGGCCGTGACCGCGATCACGATCATCACGAAGACCGCTAAGAGCGCGGCCTCGCCCCGCGAACCCAGCCAAAGATAAAAGCCCAGCACCACCAGCAGCACCAGCAGGGTGGGCTCGGATAACAGCTTCAGCAAGCGCCTCAGCCCAGCCAGGCCACGGCGAGGGGCGGCCTCATTAGGGCCGTGAAGCGCCAGAAGGCGTTTCGCCTCGCCGTGGGTCAGGCCGTGCGCGGCACTCACGCGAGCTATCCTATTGGTCCAGTTTCTTGATCGCGGTCACGGGGAACCCGTTGTCCGTGGCTGTGATGCTGAAAGCGACCTTGTCCCCCACTTTCAAGCCGGCGGCCAGGGCAGGATCCTTCAATTCAAAGGGCATGGTCATGGCTTTCATAAAGCCTGGGAAATCCTGGTGCTCGACAACCAGGATGCGGCCTTCGTTCTTGATCTCGCGGATCACGCCCGTGCTGCTGTGGATCTCTGGCGCGGGTTGGGGAGCCGGCTTTTTGCAGGCCGTGGTGCCTAGGGCTAGAGCGGCTACGGCCGCAAAGATAAGCAGGAAACGTTTCATGGTTTTTCTCCCTCCTCATGATGATGACCTTCGGCTTCTTCTCCATTCACTTTCACCAGGTCCATGCCGCACCAGCTGTTGCTGCATTTGCCAGGGTGGTCAAAATGTCCGCCTTCATGCGGGCAGGTCCAATAGGCCTTGGATTTCTTTTCGGCCTTTGCCACGACTTTGGCAGGCTTGGCCTTCTTTTTTGCCTTTTTCTTTTCTGGCGTGGCCTTAGGCTCAGGGACCGCCGTGGCCGCCAAAGTCGGCTTAAGTGTGGGAGCCGTTTCCGCCCCCGCGAATATCGGAAAAACCGCCAGGATCAGCGCCCAAACCGCCATGTTGCTCATCTTCATCCCGTTCCTCCTCAGATTAGCCGACCTTTTGCACCACTTTCCAAAAACCTGACAACTTTACGCCTTCCGCTTGCTCACGGATCTCGGTGTTCCATTTCCACAAGTAAAAGACGGCTGGATAGACCACCAGTTCCAGGGCGAAGGACGAAAAAAGCCCTCCCACCATGGGCGCGGCGATGCGCTTCATCACATCCGATCCGGAGCCTTGGGAGAACATGATAGGCAAGAGGCCTAATAAAGCGCAGGCCACGGTCATCATCTTGGGGCGCAGGCGCTTCACCGCGCCCTGGACCACGGCCTGCTTGAGCTCAGCCTTGGTGGAGAAATGGCCAGTGGCCTTGGCCTCGCTTTCGGCCAGCTCCAAGTAAAGCAGCATGAAGATGCCGGTCTCCGCGTCCAGCCCGGCCAGAGCGATCAAGCCGACCCAGACAGCGATGGACATGTTATACCCCAAAAACCACAAAAGCCAGACCGCGCCGATCAGCGAGAAAGGCACAGCAAGGAGCACAATGCCGCTGCGCATCAGCGAGCGGGTGTTGGCGTAGATCAGCAAGAAGACCAGCAAGAGGGTCAGCGGCACCACGATCCAAAGCCTGGCGCGCACCCGAGCCATGTTCTCGTACTGGCCGCTGAAGCGCAGCGAGATGCCGGCGGGCGTCTTTAAGCTAGCGGCAAGCAGGCGCTTGGCTTCCTCCACATAGCCGCCGAGGTCCCGGCCAGCGATGTCGATGTAAACGTAGGCCGCCATGCGCCCATCCTCGTTGCGGATCATGCTGGGGCCTTCAAGCTTCTGCACCGTGGCCAACTGGCCCAGCGCGACCATGGCGCCATTGGAAGCCTTCAGCGGCAGATGGCGGATCGCGTCCATGTCGTCGCGCAGTTCGCGCTTGAAGCGCACGTTGATCCCGTAGCGCGCCCGACCTTGCAACAGGGTGCCGACGTTCTCTCCGCCCAGCGCCGCGGCCAGCGTGCTCTGCGCCTCCTCCACGCTGATGCCGAAGCGGGCCAGGCGGACGCGGTCCCAATCCACATCCAGGAAATAGCCGCCGGTCGAGCGTTCCGAAAAGATATTGCGGGTGCCGGGCAGGTCCCGGAGCAGGGTCTCGATCTCCTTGCCGGTTTTTTCAATGAGGCCCAGGTCGTCGCCCAGCACCTTGATGCCGAGCGGAGTGCGCACTCCCGTGGAGAGCATGTCGATGCGGTTCTTGATGGGCATGGTCCAGATGTTGGGGATGCCCGCGAAGCGCAACCTCTCGTTCATCTGGTCCACCAGCGCGGCCGTGCTCTTTTTCACGGGCCACTGCTCTTTGGGTCTCAACATTATGGTGGTCTCGACCATGCTGAAGGGCGCCACGTCCGTGGAGCTCTCGGCCCGACCCGCCTTGCCAAAGACACGCTGCACTTCGGGAAAACCCTTCAAAATGCGGTCTTGCTGCTGCAGGATCCGGGTGGCCTCGCTGACCGACATGCCGGGCAAGGCAGTGGGCATGTAGAGCAGGTCGCCTTCGTCCAGGTCCGGCATGAATTCGGATCCCAGACGGAAATAAACCGGCACTGAAACGCCAAAAGCCAGCAAGGCCCCCAGCAGGGTCATCTTGGGATGGCGGAGCACGGCGTCGACCACCGGGTGATAGAGCGCCCCAAAAAAGCGGCTGACCGGGTTGTCCTCTTCACGCCGCGCCTTGCCCACCAGCACCGTATTGGCCAGACCCGCGATCCAGCGCACCCTGAACTTGAAAGGCTCCAGCCGGAAAAAAGCCAGGCGCATGGCGGGATCCAAGGTGACCGCCAGGACGGCCGCCACCAGCATGGACAAGTTCTTAGTGAAGGCCAGCGGCCTGAACAGTCTGCCTTCCTGGTCAAGCAAGGTGAAGACAGGCATGAAGGAAACCGCGATCACCAGCAGCGAGAAGAAACTGGGCCGGCCCACTTCCTGGATGGCTCGCACCAGCACGTCCCTATAGTCCCCCTGGCGGCCACCGCTCTCCCAGCGCTCCAGCCGCTTATGCGAGTTCTCGACCACCACCACGGAAGCGTCCACCATGGCGCCGATGGCCACGGCGATGCCGGCCAGGGACATGATGTTCGCGGACAGGCCGAGCAAGTGCATGGGGATGAAAGCCAGGCCCACGGCGATGGGCAGCGTGACAATGGGGATGAGGGCCGAGGGGATGTGCCAGAGAAAAAAGAGGATGACCAAGCTGACAATGGCCATTTCGAGCAGCAGCTCGTGGCGGATGGTCTGGATGGCGCGGTGGATGAGGTCGGAACGGTCATAGACCGGCAACAGTTCCACGCCCGCGGGCAGGCTGGGCTTTAACTCCTCCAGGCGTTTTTTCACCGCCGCGATCACCTGCGGCGCGTTGCCGCCGTGGCGCATTAGCACGATGCCTCCCACGGCCTCGCCTTCCCCGTCCAGTTCCGCCACGCCGCGCCGTATCTCGGGCCCCCAGGCCACCTTGGCGAGGTCCCGCACCCGGATGGGCGTGCCGGTCTTGGCGTCCACTTTGACCGCCAGCTCCTCCAGATCCGCAGGTGAGCGGGCGTAGCCCCGGCCCCGCACCATGAATTCGGCGCCGGAAAATTCCAGCACCCGCGCGCCCATTTCGGCGTTCCCCTCTTTCACGGCCTTGGCCAGGTCCAGGATCGAAACGCCATAGGCCTGCAAACGGATGGGATCGGCCGTGACCTGCAGCTGTTTTTCAAAGCCGCCCAGCGATGCCACCTCAGCCACCCCAGGCACGGACTGCAGCTCAAAGCGCAGGTTCCAGTCCTGCAAACTCCTGAGGTCGGAAAGGTCCTGGCCTCCGGTCTTATCCACCAGGGCGTACTGGTAGACCCAGCCCACGCTGGTAGCGTCCGGCCCCAGTTCGGTCTTCACGCCCGCTGGCAACTGGCCCTGGATCTTGGACAAGTATTCCAGCACCCGGGAACGGGCCCAGTAGAGGTCTGTGCCGTCTTCAAAGATCACGTAGACATAGGAATACCCAAAGTCCGAAAAGCCCCGCACCGCCTTCACTTTGGGAGCCCCCAGCAGCGCGCGGATGATGGGGTAGCTGACCTGGTCTTCCATGATGTCCGGCGAACGGTCCCACTTGGAATACACGATCACCTGGGTGTCGGAAAGGTCCGGGATGGCGTCGATGGGGATGTTGCGGATGCTGGCGACCGCCCAGACGCAGAGAGCGGCGGTGGTCCCCAGCACGATCCAGCGGTGTTTGGCGCACCAGGCTATCAGGCGCTCGATCATCGGATGGCCGCTTTGAATTGGGATTCGCTGTCGATCAAAAAGTTAGCCGAGACCACCACGCGCTCGCCGGCCTTCACGCCGTCCAGCACCTCGACAAAGCCGTCGCCGGCAAGGCCCGTGCGCAGCTGCCGCGGCTCAAAGTGGCTGCTTCCCACGGCCACAAAAGCCACCTGGCGCTTTCCTGTATCCAGCACAGCTTCCGTGGGCAGGACCAGGCGCTTGCCTAGCTCCACCCTCACCCGCACTTCGCAGAACACGCCCTGCTTCATCCAGGCCATGCGGCTTTTAGGCACTAAGCTGGCGCCGAAGCTCCGGGTCAGGCTGTCCAAATTGTTATCCACTTCGCGGACCACGGCCTCGGTCTCGGAAAAATCCGGGCCGATCAGCCGCGCCTTTTGCCCGGGACGCAGCCATCCCGCGTCGAGCTCCATCACCTGGGCCAGCACTCCCCCGCCATTCACCCTGCCGGGCAGGCGCAGGGTGCGCGTGAGGGTCTGCGTCCCCGCGACTGCCGTCTTCACCCCGATGGCCTGTTGCCGCTCGGCGCTTAGGTTGAAAGCGGCCTTGCCCTCCACTTTAGGCACGGAACCGGCCGGCTCGGCAGGCTCCAGCTCTACTTTTTCCAAAGTCATGTGGCAGATGGGGCAGGTCCCCGGTTCCTCGCGCACGATCTGCGGATGCATGGGGCACTGATATTTCACAACCGACGACGCCTGGGAGGCGAAGACCGGCGCCACCGACAAGAAAAAGAGGGCCGTCAAAATTTTAATCGTGGCCATGACCAAGCTCCTTCGATCGTGAGGAATATTCCGCCATCAAATGCTGCAAGCCCGCCCACTGGGCTCCCGCTTGTCCAGCCAGCACGCCCACCCGGTCCGCCGCACGCCAAGCGGCCATCAAAGCCTGCATGCTCTGGTCCGCCCCGATGCCACCTGCCCGAAAACCGGCCAAGGCCTGACGCTGCGCTTTTTCAGCCAAAGGCAGGGTCGCCAAGGCCGCGATCTTCAAGGCGGCCACCGAGGCGCCCAAGCCCCCCTGATGCTCGCGCAGCTCCTCGCGCAGGGCCAAAGTGACCTTTTGTTTCGCGGCTTCAGCAACGCGCAGGTCCTCTTGCGCGGCCCGGCTCATCCCTGATTGTTTTGAATACCATAGCCAAGGCAGGCTGATCCCGGCCTTCAAGCTGGCCTCCTGCATGCCGCCGTCCCGATCCTGCTCAAAACCCGCCTCGAACATCAGATCCGGCAGCCAGCCGCTTTTCGCCAGGCCAGCCGCGGATGCGGCGTGCAAGACCTCATGTTCCGCGGCCTTGATCTGGGGATTGGATCGCAAGGCAGCTTTCCAGACTTCCTCTTCCGAGGGGGCGTTAAGCGCCATCAAGTCCTGCAGCGCCACGCTAGGCGCGGGCAGCGCCGATCCCGGATCCGTTCCCATCAGGGCGTTGAGACGGGACTGGGCCATGCGTCCTTCCTGCTTCAATTCCGGCAGCATGCTCTCCATGTCCGAAGCCTGCGCCCGGATCATGGAGTCCATCATCTGCCCCATGCTGTCCAAGTTGCCGAAGCGGGCCCGCTTGGCCGAGACCTCGGCCAGCGCGCGGAAAGACGCCAAGGACTCGCGGAGCGCCGTAGCCCGGATCTCCACGGCCATCCAGGCGTAGTAGGCGTTGCGCGCCTCAAGGATCTTGTCCTCCAGCACCTGCTTGGCCACCGCGCGCTTGAATTCGGACTCGTGAGCCGCCACCTTGCCGGCGGCGGAGGCCCTTCCGAAGAACGGAAGATCCTGGCTCAGCTCAAAGCGCCGACGTCCGTAGCCGCCTAAATTCATAGAAGGCGCCGGGATGCGCATGAGCTCGGCGCTCAAAACCGGCGCGGGCCAGGAGGCGCTGGAGAGCGCGTCCGCCTCAGCCCTGTCCGCTTCCGCAAGCGCGGCTTGGACCTCAGGATTGCCAGCTGGGATCCGGGAAAGCAAGGAGTCTAGCGACGTGGGCGCATCTGCGGCCCGCAGTCCTGACACCAGCATTAAAATTTTTAGAAACATGATCTCGGCCCCTTAGAAAATAAAAAAGGCATGCCGTTCCCCAAAAGGGGAAGACCCTGTAACACGGGTCTTGGCATGCCAAACTTAGATTAAAGTCGGGGGCGAGTTTTGGGTGGGTGATTCTAAGAGAGCGACCATGACCGGACTGGCCACAGGGGGTCCGCGCAGCAAGGCGACAGCGTCGGGAGCAAGCTGTGGCGTCGCGGCCATGTTACTTAAGCTGACGTTGTTCATGGCCTTGAGCAGGGGCATCTTGGCCGCGGCCACGTCGATCAGGTCCTGGTTTACCTTGGCCTTCAAGCTGACGCATTCGGCCTTGGAAATGCTGGCCTCACCCTGGGGCTTCAGGCTGGAGCAGGCTTTGGCGCAGGCGATCATCTGCTTCTGGGTCATGCCACAGGGCTGGGCGCACACGAGCGCGAAGCCCGGAGTGCTGGACGCCAGGAAGAGGATGGCCAAAAAGATCTTGAACAAGGTGCGCTTCATGGCTCCAGCTATAGGACTAAAGCGGATGGCTGTCAAGCAGGTGGATCAGGCCAGCCTGGCTGGGGCGAAAACCATTGGCTAGGTAGAAATCCGTGAATTCCCTTTCAAAATCGACGTGAAGCCATTCCAAGCCAGCGTTTTTAGCGGCTTTTGCGGCCTCTTTGACCAGGGCGCTTCCCAGGCCCTGGCGGCGAAAATCCGGGTGCACGGTGGTATCCAGCAAAAAGCCATGGAGCCCGCCATCCCAGGCAAGGTTCACGAATCCCAG
>JAZKAF010000177.1:0-6392 GCA_040389285.1 candidate division FCPU426 bacterium | reverse complement strand
CCCAAGCCTTGATGATCCTGTCTTACTACACCATGGAAACGAACGCTCTGTTGGTAAGCGAAGCCAAACGCTGGATGGCTGAGCTGTTCACTGACGACACCCTTTTGGTGGAGATAAAAAAGCCGTGAACAAAATAACCAGGATCTTGCTGGGAATATTTTTTCTTGGGATCGCGGCTTCGTCCGGGGCTGCCGGGACCACCACGAATTATTTCGCGACCCTGATCGGTAAGAGCCGCGCGCAGACAGATGCCAAGCTGCAGGCCGCTTTTGAGCAGTACTTTCTCAAAGACGACCCTGCGGGGCCTACGGAGCAGGGAAAGCGGCTTTATTTCCCCAAAGGCGCGGATGAGGCCGTGATCTGGTCGGGACAGGCTTCGGGGAAGGACTTCTACGTTATCACCGAAGGCCAGTCTTACGGGATGATGATCGCGGTGCAGATGAATCGTCAGGACCTTTTTGACCGGCTCTGGCGTTTTGTGAAGCGCCATCTCCAACACCCTTCCGGAGACCGCAAGGGCTACACCTGCTGGAAGGCCCTGGGAAATGGAACTTGCGGAAAGAATCCGGGGAATGAAAACCCGGCCACGGATGGCGAGGAATATTTTGCCACAGCCCTGCTCTTCGCTTCGTCGCGCTGGGGGACCGCAGGCGCTATCAACTACGAGGCTGAGGCCCAGGCCCTTCTGGATTTGATGCGCACGGGTCCTAGCAAGAACGCCACTGGCATCACCGCGATGTTCGACGCGAGAACTTTTCTTCCGGTGTTCTCGCCTATTGGAGCGGCTGCGGATTTCACGCTTCCGGCCTACAACCTCCCGGCCTTTTTTGAGATCTGGGCCGCGCGCGCCAAAAACGGAAAAGACTTCTGGCGCAAGGCCGCTGAAAAAAGCCGGGCCTTTCATGCCGCCTCCTTTGATCCCAGAACCGGGCTTTCGCCCTACATGGCCACCTTCGACGGCAAACCTTACAAGGGCGGCCCGGATTTCAACGACGACTCCAGTCGAGCCATCATGAACCTGGCCATGGACCAAGTCTGGTTCGGCAAGAATCCCGGCGCGCCCGCCTTGGCAGACCGTTTGCTGGGATTTTTTTATAAAGAGGGCGTGAGGAATTTCAAACAGGAATACACCCTGGCTGGAAGACCTAAGGTCGCCTGGCAGTCGACTTCCACCGTGGCCATGGCTGCCACTGGGGCGATGATCTCGACGCTTCCGCTGCGTAAAGAATTCGTCCAGCGGTTTTGGGATACGCCCGTTCCTGAGGGGAAGTACCGCTACTTCAACGGATTGATGTACATGCTGGCGATGTTGAATTTAAGCGGCAGCTACCAGATCTACTGAGGGGGATCCATTGATCGCAGTTGACGAAGATGCCCTACGCCTGCGGCCGGAGGAGCGCCGCGTGCTACTGGTGCTGGCGGCGGTTATGTTTCTGGTTTTTTTCGATTTTGAGCTGCTGATGCCCATGGGTCCCTTTGTGGGCCCGGACCTGGGGATCGAGACCGCGGGCCTGGGGCGCTTGGTGTCGATCTACACCTTGGGCTCGATGCTGGGATCCCTGCTCTTTGCCCGTTTCGCGGATCGCTGGCCGCGCCGCCAGGTGCTGTTGTGGAGCATGCGAGGGCTGGCGCTGGGCACCCTGCTCTGCGGGCTCGCCACCAGCGCAGGCCTGCTGATGGCCGCGCGGGTGCTGGCCGGGCTGATGGCGGGACCTGCCGGCGCCGTGGTCATGGCCTTAGTGGCGGACGTGGTGCCCGAGTCGCGCCGTGGCCAAGGCATGGGCATGGTGATGAGCGGCTACACCGTGGCCTCGGTGCTAGGCCTGCCTTTGGCCGTGCTGGCGGCTGGCCATGTCGGCTGGAGGCCGCCCTTTATCGTCTTGGCGGCCCTGGCCGCCTTGGTGCTATGGCAGGCTTCCCGGCGCCTGCCTGATCCCCCGGTGGCGGATGCGTCGCCGAGCCTGCCTCCCTGGGTGCCGCCTTCGACCCCTGCCATGCGCCTGGCTTGGCTGGGAGTGGCCTTATTTATGTGCGCCGACTTTTGTTTTGTGCCCTTCTTACCGGGATTCTTCACCGCCAACCTGGGGCTGGACAAGGCCGACCTGGGCTGGTGCTATCTCGCCGGCGGCATCACCACCTTCTTCACCTTCCGCTATTCCGGACGCCTGAGCGACCGCTATGGCAGCTTTCCGATCGTGTTGATCTTCAGCGTGCTGGCGACCCTCGCCATTGTCGGCACCTTCGCCGTGATGAGAGGCCCGCTTTCGCGCTGGCAGGGCATGCTGCTGATGGCCTCCATCTTCCTGTTCAACGCTCCCCGGGTCTTAGCGGCTTTCGCGCTCTTCAGCAAAGCCCCGGCCCCGGAACACCAGGGCGCTTTCCAGAGTTTTCAGACCGTGGTGCAGCACGGCACCATCGGCGTGATCACCTGGGCGATGGCTGCCTTGCTGGCGGGCGGCGTCGCCGGACAGCTGACGCACGTGAATCGGATGTTGGAGGTTTACGTCACGGCCATGCTGATCTCGGTGGTCGTGATCTGGCGCTTGGAAGCTCTGGTGCGGGGCGAGCGGAATAAGGAAGCGGATCCGGCGCCTTCCTGAGCTGCTGGCGTGGTGGGGCTGTGGATCAAGCCCGGTTTTGTTATAATGAAGCTGACGAACGGCGCAGGTGAAGATCGAAGGCGTTCTCTTAGGAGGAAATATGAATATCTTGTTGTGGGTGATCCAGGTCGTGGTCGCGATGTTTTGCGTCGCGGGAGCGGCGTGGCGCTTCACGAATTACGAAGAAGCTTCGAAGCAGATCGCCTCGCTTGGGGCGCTTTCATACGGAGCCTGGAACGCGATCGGCGCCTTTGAGGTCGTCTGCGCGCTGGGTCTGGTCCTGCCGGGCCTTCTCAAGCTGAAGTCCTTCCTGACGCCCGCGGCCGCGGCCTGCCTGTGTGTGGAGCTGTTATTAGTCTCTGCCCTACATATACGCTTCTTCGGGCTTCAGATGCAGCCGAGCAATCCTGCCACTTGGACGCTTGTTCTGGCCGGCCTTTCCGCGTTCATAGCCTATGGACGCTTCGCCTTGAGGCCGCTTTGAATCCAGCTTCAGGTCATATTGATAAGCGGATCGAGGAGCTAGGCGACTGGCGGGGAGAAACGCTTGCTAGGATGCGGCTTCTGATCAAGAAGGCCGACGCGGCGATCGAAGAGGAATGGAAGTGGGAGAACCCGGTCTGGTCCCGCAGCGGCATTATCTGCACAGGCGAGGCCTACAAGAAGGTCGTGAAGCTGACCTTTATCAAGGGCGCCTCGCTAAAAGACCCCAAGGGCCTATTCAATTCCAGCCTGGAAGGCAAGGCCAGGCGCGCGATCGACATCCACGAGGGCGAGACCGTCAACGAAGCGGCGTTCAAGGATCTGATCCGCGCGGCCGTGGCCATGAACCTGAAGAAGGCCTGAGTGAATATCGGGAAGATCTATTTTCTGGCGTTGGTGTTCTTGGCGTCAAACTTGGGGGCGGACTGCGGCGAGAAGCGGCGGGCGGTGAAGACCTTGACGGACGCGGGCGCCGCGAAAGTTGCGGATCTTCAGCATCCGAAGGAGGTCTCGATCCGGGAGATGACGGGATGGCACCGGGGCAAGCCCATCAAAAAGTCGATGCTAAAGCTCGCTAACGCGGCGCGCCTGAACAAGCAGGAAAAGACCATCTACCTTACGCGGGGTCATCTGAGCAACGTGAAGTATGAGGCGGATGACCAGGGCTACCATCTGATCCTGAGCGACGGCCAGGGCAGGACCATCATCGCCGAGACCGTCTCCACGGACTGCGCCGCGGGCAGCCCGTTTTTAGAGCAGATCCAGAAGGTCCAGGCGGCCGTGGAGGAACGCTTCGGCGCGAAAGAGAAGTTCCGGCGCCACGACATCGACCTAGCCGTGGTGGTCACGGGCCCCGCTTTTTTTGATTTCGCCCACGGCCAACGGGGCCACGCAGACAACTACGTCGAGATCCACCCTATCTTAGACATCCGCTTCGAATAGACCGCGCTTGTCACCAAGTCGCTTCGACCGTCCCGCCGTGCTTCTGCAGGCTCTGCTCTGAATATTCGTGCACTTCGAATTTGTTGCCGTCCGGATCTTCCAGCCAGATCTGCCAGGTGAAGTCGCAGCCCTGCGACTTCGGCGTGTGGGCCACGCCTTCTTTGTCCAGGTAGTGGATCAGGCCGTCGAGGTCTTCGGTCTCCAGGCAAAAATGCACCAAGCCGTTGTTGACCAGCGGGCCATTGTCCGGCTCGTGGAAGATCTCGATGTAGGTCTTTTCCGCCAGCTCGAGGTACTTGCCATAGGTCTTGCCCTTGCGGGTGACGGTGAAGCGGTCCTTGAAGCCCAGCTTATGGTAGTAGGCCAGCGAGCGGTCGAGGTCGCGAGCATGGATGCAGACATGGGCAAGGCGTTTGAAAAACATGGTGCCTCCTTGAAAAGCCCATTATAGGCCGCGTCCCTCCGAAGTCAAAAGGTTGCTACCGAAACGTCTGGCCGATGCTAAAATACCTGCGGTTCATTTTTTCTCGGAGATCCTGCGTGACAAAAATAATTCGATGGACGAGCCTGGCGTCCTTTCTCGGACTGGCCTTCCTTGCCCAGGCTTCCCTAACGGAAAGCCAGGCGTCTTATC
This sequence comes from candidate division FCPU426 bacterium, assembly GCA_040389285.1. Lineage (GTDB taxonomy): Bacteria > Oederibacteriota > JAJYGY01 > JAJYGY01 > DAIDJD01 > JAZKAF01. The sequence goes on along the minus strand of JAZKAF010000177.1, from coordinate 1,733 downwards.
AGCGGGGCATGGCGCTTGAAAGGCAGAAAGACTATCAAAGGGCCATCAGCGAATACCAGAAGTCGCTGGCCGAATATCCGGCGTACTTCTATTCGGAGCTGCGGATGGGTTACTGTTATGGGACCCTTGGCGACAAGGCCCAGGCGCTGCAGCACCTGGATCTGTATCTGGCGAAAAAGCCCGAAGACGAGCAGGCGAAAAATTACGCGGCCAAGCTGCGGGGCCCGGCCAAGCCGGCCGTGCAAGCGCCTGCGCCTTCTACGCCCCGGGAATCGAAGTCCGGATTCCAGGCTTGGGCCGGATACGCCACCCTCAACGGGGGGCCGGCCAACGCAATGGTGGACAGCGTTGCAAAGGACGCTGTTAACTCCGGCTACACGCCCATCAGCGGGAAAATGGGGGGTGGCCTCATCGCGGGATTTGATTTCACGCGCGAATTGGGCGGCGGATTCGGGGCCGGCATCAGCGTCAATTTTATCTATCCGCTTTCAGACGTCATCACGGGCTATAGCACCCCTTGGGGCGGCGGCACCTACGAGAGGATCGTCAAATATTCGCTGACCCTGACGCCCTTCGAGCTTGGCGGCGTCTACCGCTACAAGGCCGGGAATTTTTCCCTTTTGGGATCGGCTTGGGCGGGCTACGGCCTGATCAACGGCAACTGGAATGACACCACCACGGACAGCAGCTCGGGCTCCACGCTGGTGAGGACCTATCGGTCGGACCTCAAGGGAGGGGCTTTTGTCTGGGAATTGCGCGCCGGCGCGCGCTATGAGCTGAAGAACGGCATCTACTTGCTGGGTCAGGCGGCCTTCCGTAGCGCCTATGTGGCTTCCGTGGCCACTACCCAGGATGTCGACTACGGGAACGGATACGTCGCCCCGGCCGGAGCCGTGGCCCAGTACAAAGGCGAGGATCTGGCCTTTGATTTCGGCGGCACGGCCCTGTCGATCGGCATCGGCAAGGGATTCTAGATCTCGGAAGGAGGACCCGCGATGTCCGGGACAAAATATCCCCGCATCTGGCATGTCGGCAACTGGTGCATCCACATCGGGCAGAAATACGTCGAGTCCCCCTTTGAGGCCCCGAGCAAGGACGTCGAGGTGGTCAACTACGCCAAGCCCTTTGTGGACGCCTTGCAGGCGATCCCGGGCGCCGAGGTGGTCTCTCAGCCTTCCTGGGAGCTGTACCACATGTCGCCCGAGGCCTTTGCCAAGCGCCTGGCCTGGGCCACCAGCATCGTCTTCGCGGATGTGGAGACCAAGTGCTTGATGCTGCATCCCGATTTTTTCACGCCCGGCAAATGGAGCGACAAGCCGCTGGTCTTTCCCGACCGCTTCGACCTGCTGCGGGCCTGGGTGGACAAGGGCGGGCATTTTCACATGAACGGTGGCTGGCTCAGCTTCGGCGGGGAACTGGGCAAGGGCGGCTGGGGGCGTTCCCGCTTCCACGACGTGCTGCCGGTGGAGTGCCTGCAGCATGACGACTTGATCGAATCGACCGCGGGCTATCCTCTGCGCTGTGGCAAGCCTGGGCATGTCGCGGTGAAGGGCTTGGACTGGAGCGGCGCCCCGCCTTTGCTGGGTTTCAACGAGGTGAAGCTGCGCAAGGGCTCCCAGGCGCTGGTCGAGATCAAGAACCTGGGAAAGTGGCATCCCTTGCTGGCGGTGCGCGGATTCGGCAAAGGCCGGGTCAGCTGCTGGATGACCGGCGCCAGCCCGCATTGGGGCATC
>JAZKAF010000176.1:0-14674 GCA_040389285.1 candidate division FCPU426 bacterium | reverse complement strand
TTTGACTATGGCCAGCGCCACCGCATCGAGCTGTCGCGGGCGCGGCGGCTTGCCAAGGCCATGAAGATCAAGCGGCACCTGGTCTTGCGCCTGCCGCTGAATAAGATCGCGGCCGGGGCCTTGGTGGATGGAACTAAGGTCAATAAGAGCGGCGCCAAAAAAGGCGCGCCTTCCACGTACGTCAGCTACCGCAACGGCGTCTTTCTTTCGCTGGCCTTTTCGCTCGCCGAAGCTGAAGGCGCGCGGGAGGTCTGGGGCGGCTGGTGCGGCGCTGATTTTGGCGGCTATCCGGATTGCCGCGCTGATTTTTTTAAGGCCATGGAGCGCGCCGCGGGCCTGGGAACCTGGGAAGGCCGGCGGGGCAGGGGCTTCAAAGTGGTGGCGCCCTTGGCCAAGCTGAGCAAAGCCACCAGCTTCAGGCTCGGCAAGAAATTAGGCGTGGATTTTTCCGCGACCTGGACCTGCTACGCGCCCAAGGCCTCCAAGCCCTGCGGCCTTTGCGATGCCTGCCGCTCCAGAGCCAAAGGTTTTGAAGAGGCCGGACTTAAAGATGCGTAAAGCGAAACGGCTTTGCCTGGCTTTGCTGGTCTTGGCGGCCCTGCCGTCGATCGCCTTTTGCCGTGGCCGCGCGACTGCGGCCAAGCAGGCCGTGGACGCGGCCGAAAAGAACGCCATCGATTTCAGTGTGGTGCCTTTTTCTGATCTAGGCAGCCATGTGGCCCTGCGTCATTTGCCCGCGGGCGGATTCAACGCCTGGGAATTGGACGACGCCAGCGCCCGCGATTCTTCGGCAGAGCCTGGATCAGGCCGCCTTCTGCGCTTTCGCGTGGAGCTGCAGCTGGAGCGCGGCAAACAGCCGCTTTTTTCCGAAGGCGGCTCGACCTCAGGTAACGCCCAATACTATTCGCGCTGGTCCACCCAGGAAGCCAAGGACAGTGGCGTGTCCGCAGACGCAGGGTTGGCCTTTGCCGAGACGGATGGGATCGTTTTCGCCTGTAACTTCGTCAACCGCTCTCGCACCCCTTTGCGGGTGCGTCCCGCCTTAGTGATCAGCCCTGTGGCTGGCGCGGCAGCGGCCCTGGCCAAACCCCACTTTGATCCCAAAACCGGCCTTTTTTCGCTGAGTTTAGGCCCCCCCGGCTCCCAACACCTAGGCTTGATCACGAGCAAGGGCTCTTCGCAGATGACGTCTTCGGGAGACGCTTTGAGCCTGGGGCCCAAAGCTTTTCAGACCCTGAGTCCAGGTCAATCCCTGCGTTTTCCAGTGGCGTTTAAAGTAGCATCCAGCGAAAAAGAGGCGCTCTTACCCGTCAAACGCCTTTGGACACGCTGGGCCTTGCCCAAGGGCATGGCTCTTGGCAAAGCGCGGCTCCGCGCCAAACTCAGCCGCCTGCGTTTGCCCCGTCCGGTGGATCCCCGATTTGAGAGCTTGGTCCATAGCGCCTCCGTCACCCTGTTGACTTCGCAGTACGCCAAACGCGGTTCCTTGCAAGCCACCCTTTTCAGCCAGGCCAAGGCCGGGGCCGACGGATTTTTTTCCGAAGGCATGCCTTTGATCGCCTTAGGGTTCAGCGAGTTGGATCTGGGACTGGCCGAGGCCGCCTTGCTGGAACTCAGCGCCAACTCGGCGGATCAAGAAGCGCCCTTAGCCGCCCGTAGGGGCGAGACTCTTGGCGCCATCGAATCCGCGGGCTTGCCAATGCACGGCTGGGCCTCCATGGAGCTTTATCTTCGCGATCCGGATCCAACCCGGGCCTCGGTTTTTTTAGGCGGCATGGGCAGGCGCTTGCGCCACGAAAGCAGCTGGTGGCCGGCTCACCGCGACGGCGATGGCAACGGCCTTTACGCCTATGCTAAGGAGCAGGAAAAGCCTTGGGCCGCTGGCGCGGGGAAGGCAACTGAAGTCCCTACCAAAGCCCCTAAGGTCCAGACCTACAGCGTGGCGCTCTCCTCCTTTGTGGCGTTTCAGATGCAGTTGGCCGCGGCCCTGGCCGAAGCGGCCGGGGACACGGTCCAGTCCAAGCGCTTTTTGGACGGCTTTCAAAAGACGGCCAAGGCCCTGAAAAAAGAGGCTTGGACTGCGGAGGCGGGCTACGGCCCGGGCCTGGACGGTGTGCTGCCCTATTTGCTGGGGCTGGACACGAACCCGGAAACCGCCCGCAAGGCCATGGACGCCCTGCTGAAGCCGACGGGCCAGGGCCCTGCGGGCCTTTTGGCGGAAAATGGGGTTTTGAATCCGGCCAGGGCCTACCTGATGCTCAAAGCACTCGCGCTCTTTGGTTATGGCGAGCAGGCCAGACAAGCCGCCACCCGCATCCTGGATTTTCTAGGGACCAAGCCCTGCTTCAGCGCCTACGACGCGGCCTCCGGCAAGGGCCTGGGGGCTGCCGGGGATGCGGGCACGGCCGCCGCGATCCTGGAAATGGCTTTGGAGCGCTATACCCAAGACGCGCTTTGGCTCCCAGACAGCGGAAAGCTAAGCGGCGGCTGGCTGACCTTGCGCAGCCCGGATGGCGGCTTTTATATGAAGCGAACCGGCTTGTCTTCGACCAAGCGCGAGGCCTATTCAAACTTTGAGGCCGAGGCTAAGGCGGACACGCTGTCCCTGCGCTCGGCCGCAGCTTGCTCAGTCAGCCTGGTCAGCAAGCGCCCCATCACCCTGGTCGAGGTCAAAAGTAACAAGGCGCTTTACTCTCATACCAGGCGCATGGACTTAAGTTTAAAGGCCAATACGGCTTATCTAATAAAATTAGAAAACGATTGATCTATAACAGTTTTATTTAATCTACAGCTTGTTTGTTTGACATTTGAGTCAAAAATACTTTAAAATCATCCTGCTTTTGAACAAATATTAACGTTTTTAGATGGATTTGATGAACATTCGCCTTGAAAGATTCCAAAAGCGGCTCGCGGCTGAGGGCCTGGATGGCTTTTTGGTGCTGCACTCCTTTAATCGCAATTACTTAAGCGGTTTTAGCGGGTCTTCGGGTGCCCTGCTGGCTGGAAAAAGCCGATCCTCATTTTTGACCGATTCCCGCTACACCGTGCAGGCCGGCCGCCAGGTCAAGGGAGCCAAGGTTGTTTTGCAGACCAAGGCCCTGCTGGTCGATGCCGCCACCTTGATCAAGGCCCAGGGCATCAAAAAGCTGGGTTTTGAGGCTTTGCACGTGTCTTTCGCCGCCTACCAGGCGATGAAAAATTTGCTGCCCGGCGTAGTTTTGGTGCCTTTTAAGGATTTTCCTGAAAAGCAGAGGTTGGTCAAGGAAAAGACGGAAAAGGCCCTGATGCGCCAAGCCGCCAGGATCACGGACGCCACCTTCAGCCATATCCTGGGACATATACGCCCCGGCATCCGCGAATCCGACCTGGCCGCGGAGATGGAACACTTTATGCGCTTGCAAGGCGCGGCCGGCCCCAGCTTCGAGACCATCGTGGCCTCGGGCTGGCGTTCGGCCCTGCCACACGGGGTGGCTTCGGACAAGAAAGTGGCCAAGGGCGACATGATCGTCTTCGACTTCGGCTGCATCTTCGAGGGCTACTGCTCGGACATGACCCGCATGGCCGTGGTCGGCCCCCCTTCCGCCCTGCAAAAGAAGGTCTACGCCCTGGTCAAACGGGCCCAGCAAGCCGGCCTGGACAAGATCAAGGCCGGGCGCGGCTGCGGTGTCGTTGACCTGGCCTCGCGCTCCATCATCGCCCGCGCCGGCTATGGCTCCAAGTTCGGGCATAGCCTGGGACACGGCGTGGGGGTCGAAGTGCACGAAGAGCCTAGGCTGGGACCCGGCAATAAAGACGTGTTGGAAGAAGGCATGGCCGTCACCGTCGAACCCGGGGTCTATTTGGAAGGCAAGTTCGGGGTGCGCATCGAGGACCTGTGCCTGGTCACTAGGTCTGGGCATGAGAATCTTTATGAAAGCAGCAAAGAGTTGGCCGTCGTTTAACCGTGATCTATCAAAGGAAATAAATGGGAACCATAGGAGCCACCGAAGCCAGGCCGGGAACGGCCATCTTCATCGAAGGCAAGCTGGGCGAAGTACTGGAATACAACCACATCAAACCGGGCAAGGGCCCGGCCAAAGTGCGGATCCGCGTCAAATTTTTGAAGGACGGCCGGGTGGTGGAATACACCTTAGGCATCAACGAGAGCCTGGAATCCACCGAACTGGAGATCCGCGACATGCAGTACCTCTACAAAGAGGGCGCGGACTACATGTTCATGGACGCCGAGAGCTTTGAGCAGATCAGCCTGGGCACCGCGATGCTGGGCGACGCGGTGCATTACCTGCTGGAGAACGCCACCGTGGCCGTGACCTTCAACGGCAGCGAGGCCCTGGGTGTGCGCCTGCCTTCGGCCGCGACCCTGAAGGTGACCGAGACCACGGGCAGCACGCGGGGCAACACCGTGAACAACGCCACCAAAGAGGCGGTGCTCGAGACGGGCTACACCCTGCAGGTGCCCATGTTCGTGAACGAAGGGGACAAGATACGCGTCGACACGCGCACCGGCAAATACATGGAACGCGCCTGACCTTTTAGGAGAGCCTTGATGCCTGCAAATACCAACAGCAACGCGCGCAAAGCCCGCGTGAACCTTAAAGACCTCAAGAAGCTCATCGACATGATGCGCAAGGCGGACTTGAGCGAGGTCAACATCGAGCAGGAGGGCATCAAGATCGCCCTCAAAAAGGGCGCTGAGCCCCAGGCCATGGTCTTCCACGCGGCCCCGCCGGTGGCGGCCCCAGTCGTGATGGAAGCCGCGCCCGCGGCCGTTCCCCAGGCAGCCCCTGTCGCTGCGGCGGCTCCGGCCCCGGTGGCGCCGGTGGAAGCCGAAGAGCCTGCCATTGAATCGCCCATGGTGGGGACCTTCTATCGCGCTTCCTCGCCCGAATCCGAGCCCTACGCCAAAGAAGGCATGCGCGTGGAGATCGGCCAGACCGTCTGCATCATCGAGGCCATGAAGCTGATGAACGAGATCAAGGCCGAGATCGCCGGGACCATCACCAAGGTCCTGGTGGAGAACGCCCAGCCCGTGGAATTCGGACAGCCTCTTTTCACCGTAAAACCCTGATGTTCAGAAAAATATTGATCGCCAACCGCGGAGAGATCGCGCTGCGCATCATCCGCGCCTGCCGGGAACTGGACATCGCCACCGTGGCGGTCTATTCCGAGGCCGACGAGAACAGCCTGCACGTGCGCTACGCCGACCAGAGCATCTGCATCGGCAAGGCCCCTTCCAAGCTCAGCTACCTGCACATCCCCTCCCTGATCTCAGCCGCCGAGATCACCGACGCCGAGGCCATCCATCCGGGCTACGGCTTCCTGGCGGAGAACGCGCATTTCGCCGAGATCTGCAAGAAGTGCAACATCAAGTTCATCGGGCCGGAGGCCGATAGCATCCGCGCCATGGGCGACAAGATCCAGGCCAAGCTGCTGGCGGCCGCGGCCGGCGTGCCCCTGGTCCCGGGATCCGACGGCGAGGTCACCAGCGACCGCCAGGCGCTCGAGATCGCGCGCCGGGTGGGTTACCCCGTGATCGTCAAGGCCACGGCGGGCGGAGGAGGGCGCGGCATGCGCGTGGCCCACACCGACGTGTCGCTGTCCAACGCCTTCAACACCGCCAGCCAGGAGGCCCTGGCCGCCTTCGGCAACGCGAGCGTCTACGTCGAGAAATACGTGGAAGACCCGCGCCACATCGAGATCCAGATCCTGGCGGACACCCATGGCCACATCATCCACCTGGGCGAGCGCGACTGCTCGATCCAGCGCCGCCACCAGAAGCTGATCGAAGAGAGCCCTTCGCCCTTCATCGACGAAAAAATGCGCGCCGAGATGGGCGAGGCCGCCATCCGCCTGGCCCGCGCCGCCAACTACACCAACGCCGGCACGGTGGAATTCATCGTGGACAAGCACCGCAACTGGTACTTCATGGAGATGAACACCCGCATCCAGGTGGAGCATCCCGTGACCGAGATGGTGACCTCGGTCGATCTGATCAAGGAGATGATCCGCGTGGCCGCGGGCGAGCCGATCCGCGAGGCGTTCCTGAAACCCCTGAACCTGCGGGGCCACGCCATCGAATGCCGCATCAACGCCGAGAACCCGGACAAGGACTTCAGGCCCAGCCCGGGCAAGATCATCACCTACCACGCGCCGGGCGGCCCGGGCGTGCGGGTGGACAGCCACGCCTACGCCGAATACCTGATCCCTCCCCACTACGACTCGATGATCGGCAAGCTGATCTGCCACGGCCGCGACCGTGCCGAGGCCATCGAGCGCATGAAACGGGCCCTGGACGAGTACGTCATCGAAGGCGTCCACACCACCATCCCCTTTTTGCGCCGCGTTCTTTCCCATCCCAAGTTCAAGGCCGGCCAGGCCACTACGGGCTTTGTCGAGCATTTCATGATGCACGGGGACTGATCTGAACGCCTCCAGCAGCGCGTTTTTGAGCGTGGTGGCTGTCAGCGGCGTGTCCGCGGCGGCCTATTTCAGCTTAGGATTGGGCGAAAAACGCCTGCGAAGCGCCATTTTCGTGCTGGTCTCCTTCGCCGTGGGCGCGCTGTTCGGGGACGTCTTTTTGCACCTGGTGCCGGAGCTGTTCAAGGGCGAGGGCCGGCGTTGGGCCGCGTTGTGGCTGCTGGGCGGGTTCTTGGGGTTTTTCGTGCTGGAGAAGTTCCTGCGCTGGCGCCACTGCCATGTGCCGGAGAACGAGGCCGGCCATTCGCATCCTGTGGTGGCGCTGACTTTGATCGGCGATTCGGCGCATAACCTGGTCGACGGCATGCTGATCGGCGCGGCCTGGCAGCTGGGACCGGCCGTGGGCCTGGCCACCAGCCTGGCCGTTTTTTTCCACGAGCTTCCCGCCGAGCTCGGCCACTTCGGCATCCTGATGCACGGAGGGCTGAGCCCCCGTCGCGCCCTGCTCTATAACTTTTTCACGGCCTTGATGGCTTTTGTGGGACTGGCCCTGGCGCTGTCGTTGCCGCGCTTGTTCGAGGGATCGGCGCAGCCCATCAGCGCCGTGGCCGCGGGTGGTTTCGTTTATGTGGCTGGTTCGGATCTGGTGCCAGAGCTGCACCATGAGCTGGAGATGAAAAAATCAGTGCTGCAGTTCCTGGCGATCGTGGCGGGGATAGCGGTCATGGCCGGGGTGGCGCTGGTCTTCGGCTGAACTTATTAGCGGGGGAGCTGGTTCTCGTCTTCGGGGATCACAGCGTCCATGGGGGCGGGCGGCTCAGGCGAAGGCCCATAGGTCCCCCAGGGATTCTTGACGCCCCAGAAAAAATCCAGGCTCAGGCGCGCGTAAGGTCCCGAGTCTTCGACAAAAAAATCCTTGGATCCCGAGGGCGGGGACTGAAGGCTGCCGCTTTTGACAAAATTAACCGGGGTGATCAACGCGTTGCGGTAGCCGCCCTCCAGCTTGACGCCCACCGAAGGGATCAAGAACAGCACGCCGCCCACACCGAAGGCCGTGGCAAAGCCGGAGCCCTCCAGGTTGCCGTCATCCAAGGGGTTTCCCGTGGAGGATAGGTAGGTGGCCTGGTTCAAGGTGGCCAGGCCCGCCTCGCCTTGCAGATAGCTGTAGTAGGTAGGGCGTTCGAGCCAGATCCAACCCAGCTGCAAATGGGTGTAGACCGCGTCAAAGGCGAAGCTCGACTTGGAGCCGCCCACCTGCACGTCATAGATCTTCGAAAGCGTGCTCACTCCTAGGCCCGCGAAAAATTTTTCATGAAAATGCCAGCGCAGGGAAAGGTCGATGCCGTTGAAGACCCGGGGTCCAGGCCCGATGACCCCTCCGGTCGGGTAAAAATTCTTGAGATCGAGGTCCGGGTTATAGGAAAAATCGCCGCCCACGCTCAAGGCCCAGAGCCCGGCTAGGGGCAGGGGGTCTTCGGCGGCAGGGGCTTCGTCGGCTCCGCCAAGGGCTGAGAGGCCTGAAAAGCCGGAAACACAGAGCAGAAGTATCAGGGTCTTGAAGGGGGTCATGGGTTTATTTTAAAGCCAGATCTGCGGCCCGGCCTAGCAGATTTTTGAAAAATCATTATATTTCAAGGTCTTTTTCGTGTCCCGAAAGATGGCATATTTTGGAACTTAAATAAGGTGAGCCCTGTCTAAGATTAAAGCCAAAGCAAAGCCCAAAGCGCCTGCCGCGCCAACTGCCCCTGTCCAGGAGCTGGGCGACGCGGATCTGGTCAAGAAGGCTAAGAAAAACGATCTGGCCGCTTTTGTCGTGCTGATCGCCCGCTATGAACGGCGGGTCATCGGCCTTTGCTTCCGGCACCTGCGGCAGTATGAAGACGCCTGCGACCTGGCCCAGGAGGTCTTTGTCCAGGTCTTCAAGCGGCTTAAGGATTTTGAGGGACGTTCCAGCTTTTCGACCTGGCTCTACCGCGTCACCCTCAACGCCTGCTACAACCGCTACCGTTTTCAGCAGGCCAAGGGGCGTAACAGCACCCGGTCGCTGGAAGGGATCTTGGAAGCCTCGGAGCGGCAGGGCGACACCTCGCTGATGATGCGCTCGGATGACGCGGGCGCGCTGAAGGCGATGGAAAGCCAGGAGACCGAGTCCCAAGTGCGCAGCGCCATTGCGGGCCTTAGCCAGCGCTACCGCGGGACCGTCGAACTGGTGGATATCGAGGGTTTAAGCTACACGGAAGCTTCCGAGATCCTCGAGATCTCAGTCAACACGGTCCGCTCACGGCTTTCGCGGGCGCGGCGGATCCTAAAAGGGAAGATCGAAAAAATGAGAAAGAGGCTCGGCGAATAAATGGCAAACCGCGGTGACGACATGATCAGCGACCAGGAACTGAGCCGACTGCTGGCCTCCTTAAAAGAGGAGGTAGCCGCTCCGCCCGATTTTCGCGCCAAGATCCTGGCGCGCCTGCAACCGCTTGCGCCTGAGGCCGCGCCTGGACCTAAGCGTTTGGTCTTCGAATTTTTCACGCGCCGTCCGCTGCTGGTCGGATCCATTGCCTCGGCCCTGATGGCCTTGGGCGCATGGCAGGCCTATGTCTCCCTTTCCAAAAACCCTTCCGCGCAGGCTTCGCAAGAAAAGCCTGCGCAGGAGCTGGCCTCGTCCGCCGCTCCGCTGCAAGCTCCCCAAAAGATCAGGGATATCCCGCAGGCTAAGCCCCAGATCGCGCAGCACGGCCCAGCCGCGCCCGTGGCGGTGCTGGCCGAAGAAAAAATTGCAGCTCCTTCATCTCCTGCAGCTTCCTCGAAAGAAGCCGCGCCTGTGCTGGCTGCGGGTGCGACCTCGGTACAGGCTCCCAAAACAGCTCCGGCCTTAGCTGCGGCGCCCAAGGCGCAGCTGCCCGATGCGGCCGCCTCTTCCCAATTGCCTTTCGGTTCTAATGGCGTGGCCGCTTCTGCGGCTGGCGTCGTTGGCGCGGCGGCTGAAACGCCCATCGTGGTGCTGCTCAAACCCTCGGCCACGCCCCTGATCAATCCGCTGCGCGGCAACTCGGAAGTGCGGCGCAACAAGTTCCTGGCCTCGCAAGGCGAGTATGCTTCGATCCTTTTCGACCTCAAAACAGCGGGCGAAGTGCGCGTCGAGATCTTCGACCGTTTGGGACGCCGGGTGGTCGTGCTGCAGGATTCCACCCTGGGTCCCGGGCTGCATGAAGTGCGCTGGAGCGGGCATGATGAGGGCGGCCAGCTCTGCCCGACCGGCATCTATCTGGCGCGGATCAAGACCGCGCAGTTCGATGAACGCCACAAGATCGTCTTTGTACGTTGATGGACTTGTGATGCGTTTTTGCTTTCTCCTCAGCTTGGCCATCCTCACTTCTTCCGTGTGCTCCCTCCATGCCGGTTCCGTCGAAGGCCAGATCACGGCCGAGACCGCCACGCCGACACCTAGCGTCACCGTCAGCCCGACTATCACGCCCACCCCCTGGGTGGTCTATTCAACGGCCACGCCCGGTCCTCTGGTCGGCGACGCCAAGATCCCGGGCAATTTGTTCCGGCCTTTAAGCGGCGCGCCGCTTAAGCTCAATTTCTACGTCCCTTTCGCGGGCAAGGTGAACATCTCGCTCTACAACCGCCAGGGAGTCCGGATCAAAAGCTTTGAAAAAGAACGCGGCGCTGGCGAGTCAAGCGAGAGCTGGGACGGTCGCGCTGACGACGGCGCCCTGGTCCCCGCGGGCATCTATGCCGCCCATTTCCGCGGTAACGGCCTCAACAAAACCGTCAAATTGGTGGTTATCAAGTAATTTTCCCGCCTGGAACACCCTCCCCGGGGCGAAGTTGATTGCAATTCGCTGGGCCCCTTTTTAAAATAAAGATTCCTGTAAAATAGCCGTTTTTCCCGATTTTTTGGGCGGTTGATGAACAGTTCCGCTCTCAAACTTATCTTTAATGGCGTGGGCTTAGGTCTAGCATTGGTCCTGGCTCTTGGCCTTTCCTTGTCCCAAAAAGGCGCGGTGGAAGACGGACTCTACCGCCATCTGGCCACGGGCCGGGCCATCGCCGCCCAGGGAAACCTGCCTAAAACCGACGAGTTCAGTTTTTCCCAGGGCCCTGACTTGCCCTTTAACCGCGAAGGCTGGGCCCTGTCCCTGGCCGCCTTCCAAATAGAACGCCTTGGCGGCCTGAAAGCCTTGGCCCTTACCCGGGCCGCGGCCTTGTTCCTTTGCTTCGCTTTTTTGGTGGCGGGAGGATTTCGGCGGCAAGCCAGGCCTTTTTCATCCTGCGTTTTCGCCCTGGCCGCTTTGGCCCTGGTCTCTCGAGGCGCCAGTTCCCCCCAGGCGCCCGGACTGGCGCTTTTCGCGGCCTGTCTTTATTTAATGGAAGGACCCTTCTGGGCTTCCTTCTTTGGGCGCTGGGTCTGGCTGCCGCTGCTGGGAGCCTTGTGGGTCAATCTCGACGCGGGCGCCCTGATCGTGCTGCCCTTGGCGTGGATCTGGGCCTTCAGCGACAAGGCCGGGCCTGAGGAACAGGCGCCGGAGTTCCCGCTCGTGTCCCGCCTTAGCGTGCTTGGCCTGCTCAGCGCTTCCTTGTTCCTGCATCCCGCCCTCTGGCGCCTTCCCTTCACGGGTTTGGACTGGAGCTTCTCGTCCCCCTTCAGCGCGGAAAATTTCATGCAGTCCCAGGGGATGCTGGCCATGCTGGCGCTGGCGTTCTTGTTGCTGGTGGCTTCGAGCTGGTTGCCAGGAGGACGGCGCCACCTGGGCCGTGACGCCTGGCTCTTTGTTTTTCTTGGACTGGGCGGGCTGGTCTGGAAAGCAATGCTACCCTACGCAGCCATCTGGGCGGCGCCGTTGATGGCCGCGCGCGCCGATAGCCTGGTGGACGCGCTTCCAGGCCCGTTGAAAACCGGTCGCTGGCTGCTGAAGGCCGGCCTGCTGGGCTTGGGAGTCTGGAGCCTGCCGCCGCTGCTGGCGGGAGCGGCCAGGGGTACCGCTCCCATGCCGCGTATGCAGACCTTTGGTTTTTTTAAGGAGCAATTGCTGGACGGCGCCCTTTTCACGGAATCGAATTTCGCTGGCCGGGCTTTGTGGGAGCTTTCCCCTTCGGCCCGGGTTTTCGCGCACGACGGCATGGTCCCTGCCGCGCGAAAAAAAGCTGAGTTCGAGCAGGCGCGGGTGCTGGCTGCGGAACCGGCTGTTTCAGACAGCGCGGGCCCTGCCGCCTGGGAAAAAATACTGCAGCGCAGCCAGGCGGACTTAGCCTTATTGCGTTTGAACAGCCCGCTGGCCAAGGTGATGGCCCGCTCCGCGGCCTGGCAGCCCGTGGATTTTGACGATCGCAGCGTGCTCTACGCGCGGGTGGAGGAGGGCCACGCCGCCCTGATCAAGACCTTCGCGCCCCGCGGCCTCTTGCCCGGCGACCTGGACGAGCCCTTTGGCGATCCGCTTTTTGCGGCCTCGCGCTTGCCGCAGGTGGAAGCGGACCTCGAGTCGCGCCTGGTGCAGCATCCCGATTCCGGGGTGCTCTGCTATTTTGAAGCCATGCTTTGGAAGCAGAAGGACAAACCCGTGCTGGCCAGGCAATGGCTGGAAAAAGGCGTGCGCGCGGATCCCGATTTCGCCCCCAACTACCGTTTGTTGGCGGCGCTGCGACTTCAGGCCGGGGATAAAGAAGCGGCCCAGGCCTTTTTGGAGCGGGCCGCGGCCCTGGAAGCCCAGTGAGAAAGACCGTGCGCGCCATCGGCCTCTTGGCCCTCTGGCTTCTTGCCGCCCCGCTGGCGCGGGCTGCGGAATTTCAGGATGTCGAATCCGCTTCGGCTTCCGCCTGGGGCCGGACCGGCCTCTGGCATGTGGCCGACCTTGCGGCCTCGGCCTGCGGCAGCGCCCATTCCGGCACGCACGCGTTCTATTTCGGCCGCGATGCGCAGTGCAACTACGCCGACGGCCGGGTCAAGGACGCCTCGCTGACCTCGCCTTTGCTGGCCATCAGCGGCCCTGCCCAGGCCACCCTCAGCTTTTGGACGCGCTGGGAGGTGGAGAGCTCCAACCCTTCCTGCTTTGACCAGCTCTGGGTCGAAAAATCCGCGGACGGTGTCAGTTGGTCGCATCTGGCCGACGTCGGTCCCAGCGCGGATCCGGCGGGCGGTTCGCAGTCCGTGGGCATGTCCAGCGGCAGCGGCTTGGGGGGCACCCCGCTCTGGCAGTTCGTCAGCATCGACCTCAGCGCTTACATCGGCGGCAGCTATTATTTTCGTTTCCGTTTTCTGAACGGATCAGCGGGCCTTGAAAGCGGCTGCGGCATCCCGGCGGACGCGAGCTTTGACGATTTTTTGGGCTGGTATGTCGACGACATCGCGCTGGGCATGGCGCCCGCGGCGGTGAGCGTGGCCAAGACCGTGGCCCCCTCTTTCGCGGCCCCCGGCGGCAGCGCCAGCTACAGCATCACGGTCCACAACTGGGACAGCGCGGCCCAGGACATCCAGCTCTGGGACACCCTGCCCGTGGGCGCGGTCTTCGCCTCGGCCTCGGACGGCGGCTTCGAGTCTGGCGGGGTGGCGCATTGGACCTTGAGCGCGCTCGCGGCTGGGGCGGACAAGACCGTGACTTTGAACGTCAATGTCGACCCGTCAGCCGCAGTTCCTTCGGATTGGCTGAACACGGCCAGCGCTTCCTCCAGCGCGCCTGGGCCCAGCTTCGACAGCGGGGCGGCTCTGCTGAAGGTCCGCGCGGACGGGCTGCAGCTGACCAAGACGGTGGACCATCCTTTTGTGGCCAGCGGGTCCCAGGTCACCTTCACGATCCTGCTCTCGAACTATTCGGCGTCCAGCTTTCCCCAGGTCGACGTCAAGGAGACCTATCCTGCCGGATTCGTCGAAGCCGGCCTCTCCCCGGCTTACAGCGGGCCGCGCTCCTGGAAAGCCACGGCCTTGAATCCCGGCGAGACCCGCAGCTACACGGTCTGGGGCAGCGTCAATGCCGCGGTGAACGGCGAAGTGCTGGTCAACCGCGCCACGGCTTACGTCTCCGGCGGGGTCAAGGCCGTGGCCGAAGCCTCGGTCACGGTCTCCAAGCCCATCCCTTTGCAATTGTCGGTCAAAGGCGTGTATCCCCAGCCCGCCCCGGATTTTAAGGGGACCTTTCGCCAGGGCGTGAGCGTCTATTTCGAATGCAACCGGGACCTTGAGCTGAAGTTCGACCTCTTCAACATCCTGGGCGAAAAGGTGCGCAGCATCGCGGTCAACGCCCATCCCGGAAAAAATGTGGTGTTCTGGGATCTGGCCAACTTGTCCGGACTGTCGGTCGCCTCGGGCGTGTATCTGGGAAGGATCTGGGGCAGTCCTGAGACCGGGATGGTGGCGGCCTGGACCCGCATCGCGGTGTCCCGTTGAGGCGTGGGCTTTGGATCGCTCTGCTCTGCTTGCTGCCTTCGGGCCTGCGGGCGTTCGCCGCGGGCGCGGATTTTTTAAGGGCCGAGATCCCGGCTCGTCCTGCCGCCTTGTCCGGAGCCTTCGCGGCCTTTACTGACGATGTCAGCGCTTTTTTGTGGAACCCGGCGGCCCTGGCTTTTTCCAAGGATCCCTGGTTGGGCGCCACGCATTTTTCTTCGGTGCTGGACACCTCCTTTGACCAGGCCACCTATGTGCAGCCCCTGAAGATCAAGAAGCTGTCCGCAGGCCTGGGTTTTTGCGTGCAGCATTCGGCCACCAGCGACCTGAACGAGACCGACTTGAACGGCAACAACAAGGGGGCCATTGAGAACGGCGACTGGGTGCTGTCGGGCGCGGGCGCCCTGCGTTTCGGACGGGGATTGTCCGCTGGCTTTGCGCTCAAGGGCTTTTACAGCGTGCTGTCCCAGTACCGCAGCCGCGGCTTTGCCGCGGACTTAGGGCTTCTCAGCGTGGTCAACCCGCGCCTCAGCTTCGGCCTTTCGCTGGTGGACTTTGGCGTGGCCGAGGCCTATGACACCAACCCCGATCCGCTGCCCAGCTTATTGCGCATGGCCGTCAAAGGGGTTTTGCTGGACTCCGGCGAGGTGCAGCTGAATTTGGCCGCCGAGCTGGACCGGCCCTTGCTGCCTTCGGATCCCATCTACGCCAATGGGGGACTGGAGTACTGGTACGCGCGCAAAGTGGCCTTTCGCGCGGGCTATCGCCTGGGCGCGGACTTAGGCGGATTCAGCATGGGAACGGGTTTTCGCTGGCGGGGCCTGGAATTCGACTACGCCTATACCGCTTTCGGCGACTTAGGCCTGGCCCACCGTTTTT
>JAZKAF010000175.1:0-3077 GCA_040389285.1 candidate division FCPU426 bacterium | reverse complement strand
TATCCAGCAAAAAGCCATGGAGCCCGCCATCCCAGGCAAGGTTCACGAATCCCAGTAAGCGTCCGCTGCTGTTCCGGGCCGAGACATAGGTCAGGCTGCGGACCAAAATCGGCTGAAAAGCACGCGGCTGAAGTCCGGGCCAGGAGGCGGAAAAAAGGGCGTTGAGTTCCGTGTCTGACAGCGGTCCGCCTGTTTTTAATTCGAACTTGTCCAAGCTCATTTTTTAAGAACACAGCGTCGCTTGAGGGTCTCTCCCTGCAAGATCGTCCGGCCAGCCGCATCCACCAAGGACAAACGGAAGCCATAGTCGAGGTTCGGATTCAGGTCCCGGCCAATGCTGCTCTTGCCGTCCCAGGTGGCGATGGACAGCGCCTTCAGGTCACCTGTGAAAGACCGGAACAGCGAACCGTCTTGGTCGAGCACCTCCAACTTCCAGAGCATGTCAGCCTGCGTCCGGTCGCTGCGGATCTGGAATGCGGTGGGTACGTAGAGCTTGCTCTCATCGCCCGGCACCTTGCTGTTAAGGTCCAGATCAAAAGAAAGCTTGGGCACCGAGGCCAGCACCGAGAAGACCACGGACTCCATGCTGTAGGCCATCTTGTTGGCCTTGTCGCGCACGGTCAGGCGCAGGGGATAGCGGCCCGTGGCAACGGGGTTCCCGGCGGAATCCTTGCCGTCCCAGTCGATGGTCTTCGGCAGGGGCGCGTCGCCCATGATCTGGCGTATGACCTTACTACCGGAATAGATGTAAAGGGCCCAGCGCTTCAAAGCCCGCACCGGGCTGCCGCTGCCCTCGACGCGCCATACCGCGCCGGGAGCCTGCGCCACGGGGTTGAGCGTGATGGCTTTCAGCGTGGCCGTCAAAGGACCCGCGTCTTCCAGGGTGGAAGGCGCTCCATAACCGTAAGTCACGGATCCGCGATAAGTCATGCCCAGCTCGCCAGCCGGAGCCGCGGTCAGGTCCAGTGAAAGGTCCTTGGTGGCAAAAAATCCAAGGCCTGCGGACCAGGGATTGAAGATCCCGTCCTGACGAAATCCTAAACGCGCCAGGACCAGGTGGCGGAATCGCAGTTCCGTGCCGATGCCAAAGGCCAAGCTGTTGTCGGAAGGCAGATCCAGCTCCGCCAGGACCCTGAGGTCCAGCTGCGGAGTGATCACCGAGTCGTAGCCCAGACCTGTGCGTATCAGCAGCGGCAGCTGAAAGCTATCGCCTCCGGCACTGACCGGAAGGCCCAAATTTTGAAAGGAGAGACCCGCGTTCCAGCCCGTGCCTGGCCAAAAAGCGATCAGGCCCAGATCCCCGGAAAAACCCAGCGCCTGCGAGCCAAGAATGGTCTCGGAGCCGACTTTGAGGCCGATGCCTAAGTCCAGATATTCATTCAGCCGCTTGCCATAGGCCAGCACCGCGCCCATGTCGCTGGGGCTGAAGGAATCCAGGTCCACAAAAGTCGCGGAGGGGCTGCCGATCACGCCATTCACGGCCCCTCCTGCCTGGGGCGGCAGACCCACATAGGTCAGCCCAGCGCCCAGGGCACCAAGGCTACCCAGCGAAAAGGTGCCGGCCAAGTTTTCCATGCGCGCGCCCTGGAACCATTCCACATGCGTGGCCTGCAGCGAAAGCTGGCGCGTGCGCGCCACGCCGGCGGGATTGTAAGCCAGCACGCCCGGATCCGAAGATTCGGCGACGTAGGCCTCACCCAGCGAGGCCGGACGCGCGCCCATGCCCAGCTTGAAAAAAGTCTGGGCCGTGGTGCCCACTTCCGACACGCCCGCCATAAGCGGGCCTGACAAAAGGGCCAAGATAAATAAGATCGATCGGCTCATCGTTTCTCCTGAACTGACAAACGCGGGATCACCGTAACACGCTGATCCATCGCCCGTCGCTTGCGCTTCGTCCGCCGCCTTCGGCGCTGACTTTCATGTAATAGGTCCCATAGGCCAAGGGTTTGCCCCCGCGATTCTTCGCTTCCCAGAAGAATTGACCATCCGCGCCCATGCCGATCTGTAAGTCCGAGCGCTTATAGACCAGTTCCCCGCGCAGGTCATAGATCCTAACCGTGGCCATGGCTTGGAAACTGGTGTGAATGACCAGCATCGCGCCCTGGGCTCCCACGGGATTGGGATACACACCCTTGATCTTGATCTCAGCGTTCTCATTAAAAGGCGTCTTCGTCATTCCAATGGTGAAGGTATCAGTGATGGTGAAAGTTTGGCTGAACGTGGGCGAAGGCGTGAAAGTCCGCGTCTCCGTAGCCGTGGGTGAATCCGTTTTCGTTGCCGACGGGGTCGGAGAGTCGGTGAAGCTTGGCGTATTACTGTGAGTCGGGGTGATCGTGGGGGAATTCGTGCTCGTGCCAAACGGACTCACCGTGGGTGTGGCCGTACGCGTGCCGGTGCCGGTGACCGTGGGCGTCCGAGTCAGTGTGGGACTGCGCGTGAACGAGGGCGTGTGTGTATCAGTTCCCGTCCCTGTGCCTGTCTTGGTCGCGCTCGGGGTGGGTGAATCGGTGAAAGTCTTAGTTTCGCTAGCTGTGGGCGTGGAAGTCCTTGTCGCCGATGGGGTCGGAGTCGGGGAGAAAGTCGGGCTTTCGCTCCAGGTAGCCGACACCGTGAAACTTGGGGATATGGTGGGGGTATTCGTTGGTGTGAGAGTTACCGTTGAAGTCGGAGCTGTCGCGGCCATATCAAACTTAGCGACAAAAGCATCCACAAGACCACTGAAGGCTATTTGATAGACCCCGGACGTAGTCGGGAAACCGGCGCTCGCGGTACCAATCAGATAGACCTGCCCAGTGCTGTCGACGGCAATATCTCCTCCAAGATCGTCACCACTTCCACCTAGGTAGGTAGAATAGAGCAGAGCAGTTCCGGCGCTGTTCAGCTTGGTGAGAAAAACATCGTGAGTGCCGCCACCATAAACAGTTTGATAGGCCCCGGATGTCGTGGGAAAATTGCCTTCAGTAAAACCCGTCACACAGGCGTTCCCGCTGCTATCCAAAGCGATATGCGATGCAACATCGTCACCAGTTCCACCTAGGTAGGTGGAATAGAGCAGAGCAGTTCCAGCGCTGTTCAGA
>JAZKAF010000174.1:0-4269 GCA_040389285.1 candidate division FCPU426 bacterium | reverse complement strand
TCAGCGCCAGGGCGTGCAGATGCCGGAAGCTGGTGAACAGGACAAAGGCCCGGCCCTGGGAGCGGATCAGGGCGTCTTTGACCGCCCGTTCCAGGGACTCTAAGTAGGCCTCCTCGCCCTTACGGGGATCCGAGACCCTAGTGTCGAGGTGCATTTGCACCTGGGTCCGGTAATCGAACGGGGACCCCAGGACCAATTCGGAGGTCGCCTCGGGCAGGCCCAAGCGGGTCTTTGAAAATCCAAGGCCCTTGTGGGTGGCTAAGGTGGCCGAGGTGAAGATGATCGAAGCGAAGCGGGGATAGAGCTCGGCCGCCAGCGCTTCACCGGCCCGCAACGGCGCGCTGCGAAGGACCAGGTCTCCTTTTCTTCCGCGCGGCTCCATCCAGTAGACCTGCGCGGGCAGGGTCTGTCCCAGCCAGGCCCGGAGGCCGTCCGCCGCTTTCTCCAGGCGTATCGCCGCGGCTTTGACCTCGCTGGCCAGGGCCTCATCGTTCAGGGCCTCGGCGGATTTTTTGAGCGTGGCGGCCACGGCCAGCAGGTGGCCGGACACGGCGTCGTCGAAGCCGTGGGGCCCCACGGTCGCGCCCGAAACTTTCAGATGGCCGGCAGCTTGGTCAAAAAGATGATGCGCGGCCGAGCGTGATTCCGCGGTCTGCAGCGCCAGCTCTCCGGGGAATCCGAGCCGGGCGGCCAGGCCCTTGCCACTGCGCGGATCCATCACGGGGTTCAGGGCCTGCTCCAGCTCCAGCATCCCTAAGCGGATGCCAAGGTGCTCGCTGGCCATCCGCTCAAGGTGATGGGCTTCGTCCACGACCAGGAAATCCATGTCCGGCAGCAGGGCCGAGCGGTCGCGCCGGGCCGCCACGTCCGAGAGCAGCATGGCGTGGTTGACCACCGCCACCTTCGCCCGGCGCAGACGCTCCCGTTCCTTCAAGAAGAAGCAGTCCCTGGCGTGGGGGCAGGCCGCACCCAGGCAGCCAAAAGCGTCGACGTTCACCTTTTCCCAGACCCCCGCATCCACCTCAAAAGGCAGGCGGTCCCGCACGGGTTCCGGCTCGCGGGCGGCCCAGGCGCCTATCTTTAGCGCGTTCGACCGGGCTGGCGCCTCGAAAAGTTCAGGGCCCAGGGGTGTATCCAGCATTTCAAAACGCAGGCGGCAAAAATAATTGGCCCTGCCCATGGCCCGCACCACACGGTCGGCCGCCTGCTCGGCGGATATGCCGAGCGCCTTCAGGGCCACCGGGATATCCTTGCTGAGCAGTTGGTCCTGCAGCGTCAAGGTGGCGGTGCTGAGCAGCAGGCTTTTGGCCTCCCCTTCGGGCGCGAACGCGCGGCGGAGGGCGGGCAAGAGATAGGCGAGGCTCTTGCCCACGCCGGTGCCGGCCTCGACCACGAGGATGTCCCCGTCTTCAAGGGCCTGGTCCACGGCCTCGGCCATTTGCACCTGGGCTTCACGGGGCTCAAAGCCCGGCAACGCGGAGGAGAGCAGGCCTTGCGGCGAAAAATCTTTTCGGGTATTGCCGGTGGGGGTCATGTCGGGGGGACCCAAAAAAAAAGCCACCCCCGCGAAGGGGGTGGCTTTGAGGAACCTGCTGGACTTAAAGAACCTTGTCCTTCAATTCCTTGGAAACGCGGAACTTCACCACGGTCTTGGCTTTGACCTTGATGGGCTCGCCGGTCTGCGGATTACGGGCCATACGGGCCGCGCGGTGCTTGACCTGGGCGATGCCCAGACCCGCGACCTTGATCTTTTTGTCTTTCTTAAGAGCGGCGACGATCAGCTCGTTGTAGGCGTCCAACACGCCCGCCACTTCTTTCTTCTTCAAGGTGGTCTTCTCGGCCAACTTGTTCAGGATCTCGCTTTTTGTCATCGGCACCTAGGCACCTCCCTTTCATATGGTTTTAATGGGACTTCGGACGGGCCAAAAAAATGTCGATGTCTCGTCAACGCCTTGAATTTACTGGGGTTCCGTGATGCTGTCAAGACGAAACGCGATCCTGTCTATGTTTTATGCGCTCAGGATTGGGAACGGCCTGGGGAGGAGCCTTTCCGCTTGATCTGGGAGAGGAAAAAGTCCCAGCCCTGCTCCTTATTCAGGCGCTTCAAGGCCGTCTTCAAGGGAGCCAAACGGGCGGGAGTGATGCCTTTTTTCCTCAACAGCCGCATCATGCGCCGAAGAGCCAGGGGGTCGTTCTGGGCCTCCAAGGGGATCTTCTCAAAGGCCTCCAGGGCCTCATCATAGCGTTTCTGCGAAAAATACATGTTGGCCAGGAAGTTCCTGGCGTCATGGTAGCCCGGGTCCAGGTCCAGGGCCTTTTTCAGGTAGGGCTCCGGCTCTTCCTTGTTCATCCAGTACTGGCACGCGCCCATCCCTAAAAGGGCCTCGGCGTTCTTCTTGTTGATCTTCAGGGCGCGGCGGTAAAAATCGAAGGCTTCTTCGTACATCGAGAGCAAATACCATTCGCGGGCCACATCCAAGAGCACCCGCTCATCGGGTTTGCCCAAGTGCAGTGCCTGGTCAAAAGCGTAGCGCGCCTCGCCGTAATTGGATAGTAACAGATGGATACGCCCCAGTCCCCACCAGCACTCGTCATCTCGGGAGTTCATGGCGAGCAGTTCCTGGAACAGGCGCCGGGCTTCGGGAAGGTCGCCCAGATCCAAGCGGGTGAAGGCAAGGCCGAGCTTCAGCTTTCTGTCTTCAGGAAAACGCTTGATGCCCTCGACAAAGACCTGCAAGGCCTCGTCCAGTTCAAAGCGCTCCCAAAGGCGGAAGCCTTTTTCCTCTATTTCCTTGCTGCTCTCGAACTTATCTTCGCCCACAAATACCCCATCAGATCGGTCGGACCGCGCTTGAGCCCATTATAGAAGGCGCTCCAGCCACTGTCAAAACCGCATTAAAGTCCTATCCTGCTGACCCGCACCTGGCCCGCTTGCGCCAAGGCCAGCTTTCTATCAAAGAATACGGCTCCTGGCGCGTGAAGGTTGGCCCAGGCCGCCCCGGTCGCCAGCTTCAGGCAGTCTTTCAGATCCATACCCCGGTCCATGCCCAGCGCCAGGGCGCCGAAAAAAGCGTCGCCGCATCCCACCGAGGAATGCCAGCCTCGGGGCCGCGGCAACGGCGCGACATAAAGGGCTTCGCGGTGGGTCAGGCAGAGCGCGCCGCGCTCGCCGAGCGTCACCACCACCACCCGGCTCCCCATCTTCAGGATCCGCTTGGCGGCCGCCAGGATCTGGCTTCGATTGGAGACCTTCCAGCCAAAAGCCTCGCCCAGTTCGTCGGCGTTGGGTTTCACTAAAAAGGGGGCCGCCTCCACCCCATGGCGCAACGCGGGGCCGTGAGCGTCCAGCATGGCCACGGCTCCGGCGCGCTGGCACGCCAGGATCAGGTCCCGGTAGGTCTCGGGCTTCAGCCCTTCGGGGATGCTGCCCGAAAGCGAGACCAGGTCCCCCGGACGCAGCACCGCGATCAACGCCCGCTTCAGCGCGTCCATGTTTTTTTGGTTGAGCTTGAGCTGGGACGGGCTGTTGATGACCGTCTCCTGGTCCTTGGAGGCGTCGAGCAGGATGGCGCAAGGGCGGTTGTGGCCGGGCACGGCGAAGAGCTTGGCCGCGACTCCTTTATCCCTGTAAAACCGGGCGGCGGCGGCGTGGTCCTGCTTTCCGCAGAAAGCGAAGAGCCGGGGCTTGGCGCCCATCAGGGCGGCGGCCCGGGCGGCGTTGTTGCCCTTGCCCCCGGGATAGCTGAGCACCGCGCCAGCTTTGTTGACGGCGCCCAATTTCAGCGCGGGACAGAGCAGAACTGTGTCCCAGGTCGCGTTCAGATTGACGAAGTGGATCATCGCAGGCTCTTGAGTGCGGTTTCCTTGAGGGCCAACGCCGCCGCGCTGAGGACGGCGTCTTCTTTCCACGCCAGCGCCAGGGTCCGGGATGGCGTGGGCGGCAGGATCGCCAGATAGGGTGGGCCGGAAGGCCGGCGCACCATGCCGGGCACAAGGCTGAGGCCCAAGCCCGCCTTGACCAGGGCCTGCACCGTCTCGATCTCGCCGCTTTCGTGGACCACGCGGGGCGTCACCCCGGCGGCGGCCAAAGCGTCCAAGACAATCTTACGAAAGCCATGGCCGCTTTTCATCAGAATTAGCGGCTCATCCCTCAACGACTTCAGCGCCAGCTTTTTCCGGGCGGCGAAGCGATGTTTGGGCGGCACCGCGATCCACAAGGGCTCGGAAAACAGGGTCTGCGAGGCGATCCCTGGGCCCAAGCCCGCCTCG
>JAZKAF010000173.1:0-14468 GCA_040389285.1 candidate division FCPU426 bacterium | reverse complement strand
CGGATCCGGAAAGCCAGATATCGATACGCTGGAAGCTCTTCCCCGAAGGCACGCCAGACACCAAGCCCTCCCGCACCCGCTTCAAAGTCTTGGAACGGCTGAAGGGCTACACTCTGCTGGAATGTTTTCCGCTGACAGGAAGGACGAACCAGATCCGTGTGCATCTGGAGAATGCGGGCCTGCCTTTGGCCGGGGACAAATTATATGGCAGGAGCGACGAGCAGTTCTTGGAATTCCTTAGATTCGTGAAAGCCGGCGGCGATTCGCGTTTTGACGGCCGCTACGAATGCGAGCGCCACATGCTGCACGCGGCCAGCCTCGAGTTCGAGCATCCCATCACGCAAGAGCCGGTGAAAGTCGAAGCCCCTACGCCTCCAGACATGCTGGCGTTCATTGAAAAGCATCGATAAAAATTCGAGCCTTCTCTAAATTCTTTTCTATGGCATCCGCCGAGTCCAGCACCAGCCGCTCCTGATCCCAGGGCAGATATTCTTTGCGGGATCTTTCCACGTCCTCCCAGGTCACTTCCGGAATGCCGTGGATCTTACGGACACGCGATTCGATGCGCTGCCGATGCAGAACTGGCTCCAACACGCATTCGATGACAACCCACTGCGCTCCGTATTTTTCCGCAAGATCCCGCCACATCTGCCTGGCTTCCTTCACCGCGCTCACCGCATCGAGGACCACCGACGACCGCAGTTTCAGCTGCTCCGCAGCCAGCGTTTCCGCAACCAAATAGGCCGCCAAACCCGTCTCAAAGCTCCTCGGGATGCCACTTTTAAGGATGGACGATTCGATGGGATCGACCGAAAACACCGGGATCTTCAGCGCCTTGGCGATACATTCCGCCAGCGTGCTCTTGCCCGACCCTGGCAAGCCAGAGACAGTGATCAATTTGAGGTTATTCACGGATCAGTTCTGGGCCCGAATATCCAACCCAGGCCTAAGCGAATTGAATTTTCATTTCCAATGTAGCTATATCCAAAATACGAATAACTTTCATGGCTCAGGACTCCAAGGATTTCAAAATTCGGCGTTACGAAATAGACTGCCTTAAGATCCACCAATCCCGCAATACCCGGCTCCTGGTCCCACGACCATCCATCTCTTTGGCCCATGGTTCTGTATGTTGAAAATCGCGCATAAGAAATCGAGCCCAAGCCCAAACCAATCACTAATTTTAGTTTCGAAAAAATTCGGTAGCCCCATCCTCCAGTCAAATAAATCTTTGGAATATAGACGGTTGAACTTACAGTCGCCGTTTTATTGGCGTAATTTTTATAGGTAAATTCAGGATAACTTTTCCAAAATAACTCTAAGTCCGCGCCCAAGCTCCAGGTGTCATTGAAAAGCATTCCGAATTCCAGACTCGGACCTCGACTCGACGAAAACAGAAAATCGCCGTAAGTTCCCATGGATAAATCATATTGTCCTTCCAGATACCAGTTTTTATTTATCTCAGCAGCTCCTGCACGAAGTGCGATCCCTAAGAAGAAAAACAGCAGTAACTTTTTCAAGAAAACTTGCTCTCCCTCAATGCCCGCTGGTTGCCTTCTCGGCTCCCAATCCCGTATTCGCCCTCACCATCAATTCGGCGTACTTTTGTTCGTCGGGCTTTTCAGAAGACAGCATCGTGCCCAGCCACGCGCCTAAAAAGCCCAACGGGATGCTAAGAATGCCGGGGTTTTCCAGGGGGAAGATGGGCAGCGCGTTGATCATGTGCTTGCCATCGGTTCCCATGATCGCGGGTCCGATCACGATCAAGCCAAGCGAGGCGAGCAGTCCCACGCCGAGGCCCCAGCAGGCGCCCGCGGTATTGAAGCGTTTCCAGAACAAGGCCAGCACCATCACCGGCAGGTTGGCCGAGGCGGCCACGGCGAAGGCCAGGGCCACTAAAAAGGCCACATTGGCGGTCTTGCCCAGCTTGATGGCAATGGCCATGGCCACGCCACCGATCACAAAGGCCGTGATCCGCGCTACCTTCACCTCTTCTTCGGGACGGTGCTCCCGCTGGTGATGCAGCACATTGGTCCAAAAATCATGGGCAAAGGAGGTGGAAGCCGAGATGGTGAGGCCAGCCACTACCGCCAGGATCGTGGCAAAAGCGATGGCCGACACGAAGGCGAAGAATATCTCGCCGCCCAGCATCTGCGCTAGCAGGGGCGCCGACATGTTGGTCCCGCCGTTGGCCGCGATGAAGTCTTTGCCCACGATGGTGGCCGCGCCGAAGCCGAGGAAGGTGGTCATGATGTAAAAGGTGCCGATCAGCGCCATGGCCCAGACCACGCTGTGCCTAGCGGTCTTGGCATCGGGCACGGTGTAAAAACGGACCAGGATGTGGGGCAGGCCCGCCGTGCCCAGGATCAGGGCCATGCCCAGCGAGATCAGCTCCAGCGCGCCGAAGGGCGGCTTGTATTTAAGGCCCGGGGTCAAGAAATCCTGGGTCACCATCTGGCCGTCGGCTCCCTTGAACGTCACATGGGTCACGGCTTCGAAGAATTCACTCAGGCTGAAATGAAAGTGGGCCAGGACCATGATGCTGAGCAGCAAGGTGCCGGCCATCAGAAGGATCGCTTTGACGATCTGCACCCAGGTGGTGGCCAGCATGCCACCGAAGACCACGTAAACGATCATCAAGGTGCCCACACCCACGACCGCGTGCTCGTAGGTGACGCCCGTGTCCTTCAAAAGCAGGCTGACCAGCGCGCCCGCGCCCACCATCTGCGCGATCATGTAGAACGTGGAGACCGTCAGAGTGGACAGCGAGGCCATGGCGCGCACCGGACGGGGCCGCAAACGGTAGGCCAGCACATCGGCCATGGTGTATTTGCCGGCGTTACGCAGCGGTTCCGCCACGACCAGCAGCACGGTGAGATAGGCCACGAGCCACCCAACGCTGTACATGAAACCGTCGTAACCGTTGAAGGCGATGATCCCGGCGATGCCTAAGAACGAGGCGGCGCTCATGTAATCGCCGGCAACGGCCACGCCGTTCTGCCAGCCCTTGATCGAACGGCCCGCCGCGAAGAAATGCGAGGCTCCGCTGCCTTTGCGGGCCGAATAGTAGGTGATGACCATGGTGACGGCCACGAAGCCCACGAACATAAGAAGAGAAAGGCTCATTACTTTTTTCCTCCCGTGCCGACATTGAGGTGCCCGACCAGGGCGTGGGCCTTGGCGTCAAAGCGACCGGCCGCGCGCAGATACATGGCGGCTAGGATCCAGGCCATGAAGAATTGGGAAAGGGCGAAAAGATAGGCGATGTTCACGGGCCCCCATACCTTGCGGGACATGAACTCCGGAAAATATCCGACCGAAACAGGCAGCGCGAAATAATAGACGATGAAGAAAATAGTCGCAGGCACCACAAACTTGGCTTTGGACTTAAGAAGATCCTTGAATTCCGCGCTGGCGGCGATGCGGTCCCACTGGCTGTCGGTCTTGGCCATGAAGCCCTCCAGAAGAATATCGTCCGATTATACAGGATTTTCCGGCCAGGCGTGGCGCGGGTATTTTCGTGACAGTTCCTTGCGCAGCCTGGGGTATTCCCGCTCCCAAAAACCAGCCAGATCCGAGGTGATCTGCAGGGGCCTTTGATTGGGGCCCAGCAACTGCAGGGACAAGGGCTGGGAACCGATGCGCGGCGTGTCCTTCAAACCAAAAAAATCCTGCAAACGCGAGGCCACGCTGGGCGGTTTTCCAGGCTCATACACGATCCCGGCCTCGCGTCCCGAAGGCAGGCGCAGGCTTTTGGGAGCCATGGTATCCAGAAATTTCCTTCCCTCGTGGCCCGCGCTATCCAAGGCCAACTTCAACACGTCCAAGGCGCGCAACGACTCAAAACCTTCGCAGCGCGAAGCTCCTTCTTCGATCAGCGCCCATAAGGCATCCCCGTCGGGCAATAGCGGTCCTTTTCCCGAAGCCGCTTTCAGCGCGAATTCCCTACGGGCAAGATAACGCCCAGGCTGCTCGGGCGGACAAAACGCCTCGAGCCCCGCTTTCTTCGCCTCGGCCAGTAGTAGGTCCCGGGCCTTGGAGCGCGATACGGGATCGTCGGCCTGACCCTGGCTCAATAACAGCCCGCCAAAGAGCAGCCTGCTTTCCCGGATCACCCGCTTCCGCTCCGAGTCCCAGGCGACCTTGTTCTCTTCGCGCAAACGGCTGGGGCAATCCAAGAGCCAGCCTTCGTCCATGGGTAGTAAGGACAGAACCCGCGGCATGGCGCCGGAACCTCCCAAGGCCTTTTGCTCTAGGATCTCGAGCAAGAGGTAATATCCCGTATTAAAATGGGCGGCCTCGTCGCGGACAAAGGCCTCGCCACCGCCCGCCAAACTAAAACGGCATTCGCCGCGCTTGTCACTGGGCTTGCGGGCATAAGCCACCTGGTCTGGAAAAGCCGTCATCAGGGCTTTGGCAAGGCGCTCATGCCAGCCCACCGTTCCCTGTTTGGACGCCGGGACCTGATCCATCCAGTCGGACAGCTGCCGCATCAGGCGCAAAGCCGTGCCCGAAGGCTCGTAGCGTTTCAAAGCCGTCCAAAAATCCAGGTCCCGCGCCTTTTCTTCAGAAAGCAAGGCCAGGCAACGGCAGAGCTCCCCTTTTTCTTGGCTGTTTTCCGGGCCGCAGTCCAAGGCGGCCGAAGCCAGCCTGGGATGCAGCGGCGCGCGGGCCATGGCCTTACCCTTAGTGGTCAAGGCTCCCAACTCCAGAGCGCCCAAGTCTCTTAGCAGGCGTTCGGCGGCTTCCCAATGCGTGGGCGGGGGCGATTCCAGCCATTTCAAGCCGGCCAGAGATTCAAATCCCGCGGCTAAGGACTGCAGCAAGGCGGCGCTGAGGTCGGCGCGTTGGATCTCGCTGGGTTCAAAGCGAGCGCGCGAACCATATTCCGCGGCGGAGCAGAGCCGCAGGCAATATCCCGGAGCTTCCCTTCCCGCGCGCCCCGCCCGCTGGGTCATGGAAGCCTGGCTCGAATGGACCGTCACCAGCGAGGAGAGTCCGCTCCAGGGGTTGAAGGCGTCGCGGCGGGAGAGTGTGGAATCGATCACCACCCGCACGCCGGGCACGGTCAAAGAGGTCTCGGCAATGGCCGTGGCCAGGATGATCTTGCGCCTGCCTTCCGGAGCGGGGCCCAGCACCTGGCGCTGCTGCGCGGGACTTAAGGAACCGTGGAAAGGCAGGATCACGCTGCTGTCGAGAGCGGGATCACCTCGCAAACGCGCTTCGGCGCGTCGTATTTCGGCCGCTCCGGGCAGGAAAATAAGGACATCCCCCTGGTGGCGCAGGTCCTGCATGGCGCGGTAGACCTTGCGCTCCAAAAACTCCTTGTCGTCGCTGCGATCCCGCTCGGAATAGGCCATCTCAACCGGAAAGATGCGTCCGGGGCAATGGATCACCGGAGCATGGCCCAAAAATTCCGAGACGGCGTCCGAATCCAAGGTCGCGCTCATCACCAAAAGCCGCAGGTCCGGGCGCCCGCGTTCGCGCAGGCGCGAGAGCATGGCCAGCGCCAGGTCCGCGTCCAGCGAGCGCTCGTGAAATTCATCCAAGATCACGGCGGCCACGCCGTTCAAGTTCGGATTGCCCTGCAGCCGCCTTAAAAACATCCCTTCGGTGAGGAACAGCACCGTAGTGCGGTCGGATTCGGCGCGTTCAAAGCGAAAATGATAGCCGACGCTCTCCCCGGGTTGCTCGCCTTTTTCTTCAGCGACCCGGGTGGCCGCCATCATGGCCGCGACACGCCGGGGTTCGAGCACCCAAACCTGTTTGCCTGCGCAAAGATCGGAATCTGCCAGGGCTGGCGGCACCCGCGTGGTTTTTCCCGCGCCCGGCTCCGCGGTCAGGACCGCGGAAGGATGGCTGCGCAGGCTCTCGAGCAGGGGCGCCAAAATAGAGTCAACAGGGAGGTCGATCACGGGAGTTCTAAAGCGGATCCAGGGCCGAATAGTCCACGATCTTGTATTCGGACTCGCCGGAAAGCAGCCATTGGAGCTCAAAAACCCGTTCAGGCGCGTCGCCGCCGTAGGGCGCGGTCTCGATCTCAAGGCGCAGAGCCTTGGTCCCGGCGGGGATGGACAGATCCACGGAAGGACTTCCCTGCCTGTTCTCGAACACGATGCGGCCATCAACCTTGATGCGGGAATGGCACCACAAAGGCGTGCGCAGACGAAAATCTCCCGAAGCCGGAGGCGTCAAGATCCCGCTGATCCGGATGCAATAAGGATTGGGGATCCCAAAGGCGTCCTGCATCCTCCAAACCGGCAATAGATGGCGCCGGCTGAACACAGGCTTGCCTGTGCAGGACAGGCCCCGGAAATATTCGGCGCGCAGGCCGTGCCTGCCGCTATAAGCGAAAAGTTCCTTGGCGATCCCCGAATCCTTGGATACCACTGAAAGCGGAGACAGGACAGCTCCGGCCGGCCATTCGCCTTGCAGCTCGATCCAATGCAGGCCTCCTTCCAGATCCCTGACCTCACCTGATCCCATGCGACGGCCGTCGACCGCCACGCTGAGTCCCTTCCATGGGAGATCCAAACGAACGGTTTCACCCGAGGCAGAACAAACAAAGCTGGCCCCAAGATCAACGCGCCCTGACGCAGGGGCCTTGTCCGTTGAAAAGCGTGTCCAGGGTCCTGAAATGTCCGACCTGATCAGCATCCCCCTGGCTGCGACCTGGGAAGCGGGATCAAGCGTGGCGAAGACCGCCATCAGGTCGAAGCGGTAAGGATCTTTGGATGCCCTCAGCCGGTCCCTTGCGTCCCCTTCCGGGGCAGCCTGGGTCACTTTCCAGGACGGCGCTTCATCGGTCCAAGCATGCGAGCCTGGGAAGACCTTCTCCAAGACCGGGCATATGGGTTCGTAGATAGGATCCATCATCAGCAGCGCTTCCTGTCCCATCGGGATCCTGAACAGATCTTCGGGCTCATTCCATGCTTGCAACGATTCTTTAGGAAAGAAAAAGGGCTGAGTCTTTTGATACACGCTGCCGTGAAAAAATGGGGAGATCTGGATCCGGGCTTGAGGATAGCGGTCCGCGGCTTTGCGCAGGCGCTGGTTGCTGTAGTCGATATTCCTCAAAACCGCCGGATCGCTGTAAAAATCGATGAAATAACGCTTCAGGCTGAAAACCGCTCCAAACACGCAAAGCGCGACTAATATGGCCGTGAATCCTTTGGCGAATCCCGGCCAAGCAGTAACGGCCCCATGGCGAAGGCGGTCAAAGGCCAGGGCGGCAAAAATGTAATAGACCGGCGTGGCAATGATGGTACGCCGGACCACGGGATGGGCAAAGCCCGCGCCCATGATGGCGGGCAAGACACCCAAGAACAGCCAAGATAATAACAGAAGCGGCAGACGCCCCCAGAATAGGGCCAGACATAGCAAGGCACCCAGCGGGAACAAGGCCCCGCTGACGGGATCCAATATCGGCGCGCCGGGGATCTGGCTTCCCGTGTCCGTATCGCCGTGGATATGGAACATGCGCAGATAGTCCGGGGCCGCGGAAAGAAAAGTAGAAATATAGCCCATGAGGCCCCGGTCACGGGCCGGATTGGCATGCACCACCATGTAGTCAAAATAGTCGTGGGGATTATTCAGGGCGAATACGATCAGAGGCAGAACACCTGCGAGGAAGCAAAGGGCGAATACCAAGCTTCCCTTGCGGCCGGCTGCCCCGCTACCTGCGACCAGCAACCAGAAGAACAGGATCAGCGGCAGGACCCTTCCAGCGGTGTAGCCCCAAAGGCCCAGGGCGGCGAGCAGTCCGGCAATGACGAAATACCGCAGGCGGCCGTCTTCACGGCCTATGAGCAGAAAGAGCAGGGACCCCAGGACCGAGAAATAGAGCAAGGAGCCAGGAAAGAAATTGCGCGCCATGACCAGCGCCGTGTTGGAACAGGCGAAGAGCAGCGATGCGGCCGCAGCGGCAAGCGGCGAGCTGAGGCGCCGAACCAGCGGATAAAATGCCGCGACCGAGAGCAAGCCCCAAAGGGCTGCGGGAAGGCGAAAGCTGAAAGCCTTCCATCCGAAGGCCTGGGCCGCCCCGAGCGCCTGGTAAAAGATGAGGGTGGGCCAATTGATGTTGGCGTCGCGGATATGGACTTGAAAGGGCTGGCCTTCCAGGGAGAGCAAGCGCGTGACCATCTCGCCTTCGTGACCGTGGGCCGAGGCAGGAAAATCGTCTAAACGCCAGAGGCGGATAAAGGCGGCCAGGATCAGCAGACCGGCGTAAAACCAGGGTTCCCAGGCCTCTTGCTCAGGCTTCTTAAAAGAAAGGCCGCCCCAGCCCTCTTCAAAAGCCTTAGGGACCAGCAAAGCCGCGGCCACCATGAAAAACACCAAGCCCAACCAAGGTTCCAGCCGGGCGGCTGGCCCCCCGAGCAAAGCCAACGCAAACGCCAGCGGCTCCATGCCAAGATTTTTTCCCCGCGATAGATCGGCCAAACACTCCCCCGGATAAAACCCTTCTATTTTTTCTTGCCCCGTTCTTTGCGGTTGGGGATCCCTAGCTCCTGCATTTTCAGG
Source organism: candidate division FCPU426 bacterium (assembly GCA_040389285.1). Taxonomy (GTDB): domain Bacteria; phylum Oederibacteriota; class JAJYGY01; order JAJYGY01; family DAIDJD01; genus JAZKAF01. The sequence goes on along the minus strand of JAZKAF010000173.1, from coordinate 5,945 downwards.
ATCAGGGTGTTGCGGTGGATCCCAAGCACCCGCGAAGCCTTGCTCTGGTTGCCTGAGACGGTCTTTAGCACCCGGATCAGGTACTGCCTTTCAAATTCACGGACCGCCGGCTTCAAGGCCATGGAACCCTCGGCCGCCTGCCCCTGCAAACGGATGGGCGCCAGCAACTGGGAAGGCAGGGCCGCGATGTTGATCTCCCCGGATTCACCCAGGGAGGCCATCACGCCCGCCAGATTCCTCAACTCCCTGACGTTTCCCGGAAAGCTGTGGGCCTTGATCTTGTCCATGATCGGCGCGGGCACATGCGGGGTGATGCGTCCAAGGCCGTGGCTGTCGTCGGCCAAAAAGATGAGGAGCATCTCTTCGATGTCGGCTGGCCGGTCCCGCAGCGGCGGCATCTCGAGCACCGCGCCGCTAAGGGCCCCAAAGAGCCCGTCCGAAAAACTGCGCGCCTGAACAGCCGCACGCAGGTCTTCCCGGGTCGAGGCCAGCAAACGGACATCAACGGCGTGAAGCCGATTGCCGCCCATGCGCGTGTGCGCCTTGTCCTTGATGGCCTGCAACAGGTGTTCCTGGGAGGCTAGGTCCAGGCGGTCCACGTCGTGAAGATAGAGCGTGCCGCCCGAAGCCGCGCTGAGCGCTCCCAGGGCGTCGCTGGCTTCGGCGCCAAAAAGCGCCTCTTCCATGCCGCCGGTCGGGGGCGCGGCGCAATCCAACGCTACAAAACGCTCTTCGCTGCGGGCGCTACAGGCGTGGATAAGACGGGCCGTCCTGGCCTTGCCCGTGCCAGCCTCTCCGGTGATCAGCACGCTGCTGTCGGCCACCGCCACTTTGGCCACCTTGTCCCGCATGGCCTTCATCAGCGCGGATCCGCCCAGCAATTGGAAATCCTTCACCTTGTCCGGCGCGGCCTTCCAATGGCGGAGCTCTCTTTGGAATTTCCAGAGCAACCCGGCGCGCTGCACCGCGGCCACGGCCCGGCCGGGATCACAGGGCCTGGGCAGCACCTCGGCGGCTCCCTGGGACAGAACTTTCAACGCGGCCGAAGACTCTTTGTCGCTGGCGAAGACCAAGACCTGGCAATCGCGGTCCGCTTCCAGCGCCCGTTTCAGCAAGAGCTCCGGATCCCCGGGCACATTCATCTCGATCAAAAGGACCGGCAACTCGCGAAGCTCCAGCACGGCCAAAGCATCGTCCACGCTTTCGACCATCGGAGTCGGACCTAAACCGCTGAGGGAATCGGCTAAGCTTTGGCTTTTAGAGACGATCAATAAAGGAGGTCTGCGTTCAGTGATCATGATGGCACCTCCGAAAATAAATATGCCTAAAATTAGGTGCAACTTTCCCTAATCCATATTACCACTTTTAAAGGAAATTAGATCACTTTCAAAAAATTTCCAGAAAAAATTTGACATGCCATAAAGATGTATGGTATAAAAAATCAAGTCCGGGATGTCCCGGTTATTTTTTGACCTTTCGCCCATACGGATGTATGGATTTCTAAGGAGTACACCATGGTGGACGTGAATGGCTTCGCCTTTGTCGTGATGACTTTGACCACCGCGATAGGTTGCGGGATCGCTTATTGGGCTGGCCGGCAGACGGTCACCCAAAAATAATCGCAGACGAATTTTCGGGAGGTAGGTCATGCAGAGCAAACCCAGGGGTTATTGGAGTTCGGTGTTCAAGCAGGCAACGGTTCTGATGCGCCAAAAAGACCAGCTCAATGGCGAAACCGCCTTCTGGCTGGCGCGTGACCTCGTGGATAGGAATATGGGAGCTGATCGCGACCAGTCGACCCTGGCGCTTTCCCTCCATCAAGGCTTTGGCGCCGAAGACACCTTCGTGTTGGCGCCCTGATTTTTTTCCGCATCTAAAGGAGAGTGGAATGGATCCCAATCTGACCGAACGCCAGCAGGAGTTTTTGGATTTTATCCTCAGCTCCCAGGCCGACAAAGGCTACTTCCCTTCCCTGAGGGAGATCGCGGCCCATTTCAACGTATCGATCGGCACAGTGCAGACCCATCTCGATTACCTGAAGCGCAAGGGCGCCTTGTCCTGGGACAAGGGAAAGCCCAGGGCCTTCAGCATCGCGAAACGGGCCATCAAGGCCGTGGGCACGGCGTTAGAGAACATGGTCCAGGTGCCCATCCTGGGGCAGGTCTCTGCCGGCCCCGGACTGCTGGCCGAAGAAAATGTTGAAGACACCCTGACCTTGCCCCGCAATTTCATGCGCTATCAGAGCGGCGATGTGTTCGGCCTGAAAGTGAAGGGCGACTCGATGTCCGGAGCCGGCATCAACGAAGGCGACCTGGTCCTGGTGCGCATCCAGCCCGACGCCCTGCACGGCGACATCGTGGTGGCGTTGCTGGGCGCCGAAGCCCTGGTCAAGACCCTCTATAAAAAAGACGGCCGCGTGGCCTTGATCTCTGAAAATCCCGCCTACCCGCCCCGGGAAGTCGGGCTTGATTTCCGCATTCTTGGAAAGGTGGTGAATCTGATGCGAACGTACTGAGGCAGTCTCTGATAGACGCAGTCACACTTTTACAGCCACTGAGGATCCCTTCTGGGGAACACCTCACAACTCACAAGGAACCACCATGCAAATCGAGACCCAGTCCACCCCCGTCTATTCCTCAGTCCGCATCACCCTGACCCACCGCGACAGCCTGCGGGCCATGGCCAGCTGCCTGGTCGGCGGCGCCATGTTCGTGAACGGCATGCGTGTCGTGGAGGGCAAGAACGGCCTCTTCGTGGCCATGCCCAGCCGCAAAAACGCAGCCGGAGAATACCAAGACGTCGCCTTCCCCTGCAGCAAGGAGATGCGCGACCAGTTGCAGCGCGTCATCCTGGATGAGTTCGAGAAAGCCAACAAGCAGGCTATGACCCAGGTCCCCGCGACCGCCTGACCCGACGCTGACATCGTCAATAAAAAAGCCCCCGTCTCGTAAGAGCGGGGGCTTTTTTATGGGTTCAAGATCTAGAGCTTTTATGCCGTCTTTTTCGCGACCGCCTTGGCGACACCGGGAGGCACCAGATCCTCCACCTTGCCCCCTAAGCGGGCGACTTCTTTGACCAAGGATGAGGAGATGTAGGTATAGCGCTCGTCAGGCATCAGATAGACCACTTCAAAGGGCTTATAGAGCTTGCGGTTCATCAAAGCCATCTGGAATTCGTATTCAAAGTCGGACAAGACCCTCAATCCCCTCAAAACCACCGGGTTCCCCAGCTGCTTCACGCGGTCGATGAGCAGCCCGTCAAAGGACTTGATCGTGACCCCTTTCAAGCCCCGGGTGGCGCTCTGGATCATCGCGATGCGCTCCTCGATGCTGAACATGGGGTTCTTGCCGGGATTCGCCACCACGCCGACCATCACCTCATCGAAGAGGGACAGGCCGCGCTTGATCAGGTCCAGATGGCCGAGGGTCAGGGGGTCGAAGGAGCCGGGATAGAGGGCTTTCTTTTTCACGCAGCCGCTCCGGCCAAGGCCGGGTGGAGTTCCGTAGGCGCGGTCCAATCCTTCAGCTTCGCTTTGTAATCCGCGAGCAGGCCTTCGATCTCATCCATGTCCAGGGTCAAGTTCAGCTTGTTGCGGGTCTCGGCGGCCCAGGGCAGGCCTTTGAGATATCCCATGGACTGCTTCCGCATCTCCGCCAAGCCCCAGGCGCCTTTGAACGCGAAATTCATGCGCAGATGCTTCAGCAGCGCTTCGATCTTCTCGACCGCGCTGGGTTCCGGCGCCGCCTTTCCCGTCTGCAAAAGGCTGAGGGCGCGGCTGAAAAGCCAGGGGCTGCCCATGGCTCCGCGGCCCAGCATCACGCCGTCCACGCCGCTCTGCTCCATGGCGTTCACGATGTCTTCGGGGGTGAAAAGGTCGCCGTTGCCGATGACGGGGATCTTCAAACGGGATTTGACCTGGGCGATGACGTCCCAATTGGCCTTGCCCGAATAGCCCTGCGAGCGCGTGCGCCCGTGGATGACCAGGCCGGCGGCCCCGGCGTCCTCGACGCGTCGGCCGATATCCAGGGCGTTGATGCTGTCAAAATCCCAGCCCACCCGGATCTTCGGGACCACGGGCTTGTCCGTGGACTTGACCACGGCTTCGCAGATCTTTTGCAGGGCTTCGGGTTCCTTCAGCATGGCCGACCCGCCGTTGTGCTTGACCACCTTCGGGACCGGACATCCAAAATTGATGCTGATCAGGTCCGCGCCGTGCTGATCGACCATGCGGGCGGACTCGGCCATCTCAGCCGGGTCGCAGCCGAAGAGCTGGATCCCTACCGGCGTCTCGTTCTTCGCCAGTTCCATGATCTTGAAGGTCTTGGTGGAAGCCGAACGCACCAGGGCCGCGCAAGAGACCATCTGGGTATGGGTCAGGGCCGCGCCCGCTTCGCGCACCAGGGCGCGAAAAGGCAAGTCCGTCACGCCGCAGAGCGGTGACATCAAAAGCGGGTTGGCCAGTTTCAGATCTTTGAATGTCGGAGTTTTCATGAACTTATTGTCCTAGTAAGCCAGATTGGGCTCGACGCCCTGGCTGAGATCCCCGCGCTGGCCCCTGGCGAGCCTGAGGCCGCCGGCATAGGCGATCATGGCGCCATTGTCCATGCACAGGGACATGGGGGACAGGTAGACCTTGACCCCGGTTGCTTCGGCCTTTTCAGGGAGCTCGCGCCGCAAAAGGCTGTTGGCGGCCACGCCGCCGCCCACGACCACCCTAGTATACCCGGTAAGGCTCGCGGCCTCCAAAACCCTTTTGATCAGCGGTCGCACGGCCGCCTCTTGAAAGGCTGCGGCCACCGCTGGGACATCGGTGTTGACGCCCTTTTTCATGTGATAAAGCACGGAAGTCTTCAGGCCAGAATAAGAGAAATCCAGGCTCTTGTCCTTCATCAGGGCGCTTGGAAACACCGGCTTTTCCCCGCCCTGGAATTCCTTGGCTTTCTTGTCCAGGGCCTGGCCCCCGGGAAAACCGAGGTCCAAGAGCTGAGCCACCTTGTCAAAGGCTTCGCCCGCGGCGTCGTCACGCGTCGAGGCCAGGCGTTCATGGTCGTCCATAGAGCGAACCGCATAAAGGCTGGTATGTCCCCCTGAGACCACCAAGCCCAAAAAAGGATATTCGAGTTCCGGGAACTCCAAAAAGGCGGCGCAAAGATGCCCTTCCAAATGGTTGACCGAGACCCAGGGCAAGCCAGTGGCCATGGCAAAGGCCTTCGCGAAACTCAATCCCATGGCCAGGGAGCCAGCCAGACCGGGACCGTAGGTCACGGCGATGCCATCCAGGTCCTTGATCCCCACCCCCGCCTTGTCCAAGGCCAGCTGCAGCACGGGATAGAGGTTCTTAAGGTGCTCGCGCGAGGCTAGCTCCGGCACCACGCCGCCATACTTCGCATGGGTGGCGTGCTGGGAGGAGATGATGTTGGAGCGCACTTTCTTGGCGCCCATCTCCACCACCGCCGCCGCAGTCTCGTCGCAGGAGGTCTCCAGTCCAAGGATCAGGTCAAGGGCGGCCATGGTTCTCTCCGCTTTGCACAAGTTCCGAAACAAAAACCAGCGTCACACCGGCGGCCCGGATCTCAGGCTCCATACTTACCAAGGCTTCCAAAGTGGCGGGCCTGTCATGACCGATGGCGATGCAGGATCCGGTCTGCAAAGCGATCTGCATGCCCTTGCGCAGCTCCTTTTTGATGGCCACGGGGTCCGGCGCGTTGTCCAAGAAGACCCGGTTGCGGGCCCAGGGAATGCCAGCCAGCCGCGCCTGTTCCGGGATCTGGCTTTTAGGCGTGGTCACGCTGTCCAGAAAATATCCATGGCGGCCCTTCAACCAGCGCGCCACCGCCCCCATCAAGGCTGGGTCGGCACTGCCCTTGCTGCCTTCGTGATTGTTCAGCCCCACCATGAAAGGCACGCTCTGGGCGTGGGCTTCACAGAGGCGGACGACCTCGGCC
>JAZKAF010000172.1:0-13383 GCA_040389285.1 candidate division FCPU426 bacterium | reverse complement strand
CCCAGGGCGCTGCCGATCCCTGCGGAAATGGCGATCTTTTTCCATTTTGAGGGGTTGGATAGCACCGAGGGGATCACGATCAGTTCGCCTGGCAGGACCACGACAATAGCGTCAAATCCCACAATAAGAGCCAAAATAAAGGGGAACCAGGGACTGTGCTTGTTCATTTCGGCCCAACGGAACCAGACGCGTTTGACCCGGTCGTAGAAGCCCAGGGTGACCGTGGCCGAGGCTTCCAGAGCTTTTTTTTCTATGTCGGATTTAACCTGCGGAGGGGTGGCCATTTGAGACTGACTTTAGCAAACCGTATCAGGGCACGCAAGCCTTGAACTTTTTGCCTGAAGGTAAGGCCAGGGATGCGCTTGTAAAGCCGCTCAAACTAGAGCTGAAAAAGGGCTGCGCAGACACGGCTACCGCCGGCAGCATGGCGGGTTACCTACGCCAGTGGCTCGCTAACTATCCTGGCAGCGGTCCTGTGGTGGCTAAAGTTGGCGCTTTGGCGTCGGCCTACCCTTCCTTAGGTACCGCCGCGCGCAAAGAGGCTATCACTGGGATCTTGGCGCTTTTTGAGGGCACCGCGCCTGCGGCAAAGGCGCCCGTGCTGGCCGCGTCCGTCGCGCCGGCCGTCAAAAGGCAGGTAACTCCAATGGCGATCGGGCCTGATACACCCGTAGCGCGGCTGGCCGGTATCGGCGCGCGGCGCGCGAACGCCTTCAAACAGCTGGGTGTCGCCAACATCGAAGACCTCCTCTATCACTTTCCCCGGGTTTGGCAGGATCGCAGCAACCTCATCGACATCATCGCGGCCAAGCCCGGCATGCACGTGACCTTGAAAGGAAAGGTGCGGGGCGCAGCCACCTTTCGCGCAGGCGGCAGGATGATGATCACCGAGATCGGGGTGCAGGACGGAACCGGCGTCATCTTCGCCATGTACTTTAACCAGCCTTTTCGCCGCCGCCAGTTCGTGGTCGGATCCACGGTGATCGTCTCAGGAAAAGTGGAGGCCCGGGGCAGCCATCTGCAGATCATGAATCCGGAAGCCGAGGTCTTGCCCGAAGGCGACGAACAATTGATCCATTCCGGACGAGTGGTGCCGATCTATCCTCTTACCCGCGAGATCTCCCAGAAAGTGTTGCGACAGGCTGTGTGGGATGCGCTGGATTGCGCGGCAAGGGTGCCCGACGCGATCCCTGAGCGATGGGCAAATGAGATGGGCCTCGCGCCCCTGGCTGAGTCGCTACGCCAGATCCATTTTCCCGATTCCGAGGAGCAGCGCCTTCGCGCGCGCAACCGCTTGGTCTTTGACGAATTTTTTGTGGTGGGACTGGGCATGGCCATGCGCAAGGCCGGGCGCAAGGCCGAGCTCGGGGCCATGATCCCGCGCGGCGGGGCGTTGCCAAAAAGGCTTTTAAAAGGGCTTCCCTTTGAACTGACCCGCGCGCAGCTCAGAGTCTGGTCCGAGATCGAGGACGATCTGGCTAAGGGCGAACCGATGCAGCGCTTGGTGCAGGGGGATGTGGGCAGCGGCAAGACCCTGGTGGCGGCCCTCGCGCTAGTCAGTGCGGTGGAGCAGGGCTATCAGGCGGCGATGATGGCCCCCACCGAGATCCTGGCGGAACAGCATCTGATCAATATGCGGGCCTGGTTCGAGCCTCTGGGCATCGAGGTACTGCCACTGAAGCAGGGGCAGAAGGCGGCAGGGAGACGGGAAGTGCTGGCTCATTTGGCTTCCGGCAGGCCGCTGGTGGCCGTGGGAACCCAGGCCCTGATCCAAGAGGGTGTCGAATTCGGCAATCTGGGCCTGGCCGTTGTGGACGAACAGCATCGCTTTGGGGTCTTGCAACGGCTGGGCCTGGCCAAAAAGGCCAAGATGCGCCCCCATGTGCTGGTCATGACCGCCACCCCGATTCCCAGGACCTTGGCCATGACCGCCTATGGAGACTTGGACGTCAGTATCGTGGACGAACTCCCGCCCGGACGCACACCCGTCGCCACCCGCTGGTTATTGCCGCAGGCCAGGGAAGAGGCTTATGACGCCGTGCGGATCCAGGTCCAAGAAGGCAGGCAGGCCTATGTCATCTATGGCTTGGTCGAAGAAAGCGAAAAGGCTGAACGCCGCGCCGCCACCCAGATGGCCGTGCACCTGAGCCAGGACATCTTCCCGGAATTCAAGGTAGAGCTGCTGCACGGCCGCATGAAGCCGGAAGAAAAAGACGCGGCCATGGAGCGCTTCAAGTCTGGCAAGGCCCAGATCCTCTGTTCCACCACGGTGATCGAAGTTGGCGTGGACGTGCCCAACGCCACGCTGATGATGATCGAAGATGCGGACCGCTTTGGCCTGGCCCAGTTGCATCAGCTACGTGGAAGGGTAGGCCGTGGCGCCGCTCGGTCCCTCTGTTACCTGATCGGCCGGCCCAACACCGAGGAGGGGATCAAACGCCTTGAAGCCATGGTCCGGACCACTGATGGCTTCGAGATCGCCGAAGAGGACCTGCGCCTTCGCGGCCCCGGCGAGATCCTGGGCATCCGCCAAAGCGGCATCCCGGACTTCAAACTGGCAAGCCTTGTCACCGACCAGGCCATTCTAGCGGAAGCCAAAGCTCGGGCCGAAGCGGTTATCAAAGACGATCCTCGTTTGGAATCAAGGGATAATGCTCCCCTTCGGGACCTTGTCGCCAGGCGTATCGAAAAAAAGCTGCAGTTAGCTGAGGTGGGCTAGGGGAAGGTTGAACGGCACAAGGAGAAATTGTGGGATTAAAGTTCAAAATATTCTTTTTTACGTTTTTGCACGTATTTGCTTTATCGGCCACCAGTTGTCTTTTTGCCGAATCGCCAAAAGGTGAGGCGAATTTTAGTTCTTCGAGAAGCACAACGGAAGTCGCACGCGTTCAGTTTGTTGAATCAAAAATCGCTTCATTGAGGCGGACGGAGGAAATTTTCGTATCCGGAGGTATATTTCATTTTACCGATGGTGCGGTTTTGGACGACGAAGGTAATTTGTGGGAGAAATTCAAAAGGTTACCTGAGAAAGAAACAAGGCCATTCGCATCGGTGTCTTCCGACGGTAGCTGCAACGAAATACATTTGATTCAACTCGGAAATTCCGATCTTGTAGCTGGACAAACATTTGATCCTGAAGGGGGAGATCCCTGTCATCTTTTTATTGGGAATAAGAAGACTTCAAGTTATTTTAAAGTGGACCGTGGCGAGTATGCTTTTGATTCTGAATTCAAATACATGTTTATATCTGGGTGGGAAAAAATATTTTTCTGGGATTTAGAGGGGCAAAAAAGACTTTGGGTGATGTCTTATGAAGAACTTAATATTTCCCCTCTTTGTCGCGTCGTTCGGGCTGTTATTTTACCAAAGGACGACGCCATTATTTTGACTTTAGACTGCAATCCCAACTCAGACGAAAGCGGTACAGATGTTCGAGTGATTGATCTGAAAGGAGAAATTAAATTACGCGCGTATGGGATTGAAATTGCTACTGCTACAGGAGACGGGACTATGCTCTTCGCCAGGACCGGTGGCTCGGCCTGGACTGTTTTGTTGCAAAAAATAAGCCTGAAAGATTTTTCCTATATATGGCAAAAGGAATTCGAAGTCACAACATCTGATCTCGAGTTACTAAAGTTTGGTGGAGGCACCAAGATATTGGATTTAGGGTCTCAACATGATCATGTGTATATTGTCGTTGGTCAGAGCAATTATGTTTCTAAGACTAAACACGCTAGCATTTCCAAAAAACAAATTGCTCCAAAACTGGATGAAACTTTTCGGGATTGCATTTTTGTTTTCACCCCTAAAGGTGATCCGATCTACAAAACAAAAATTTTCGGGATCTCAATACCGCATATGATCTCCTTAAATACGTCTCTCGTCCTTATTTCTAAAAATAACAAAGCAATCAGAGCTCGGAGCGGGTCACATTGGGATACCTACGAATTAAGGTGAATCCTCAATATTTTTGCCGCTGGGGGTCGGCGAATAACGAGGCAAAGCTCAAGAGTTATATGTAAATGAGGTAATGAGTGCTGGAGTGTCTGTGTGGAAATATAGGAAAGTCTCAAGACTTAAAAGTAACGGGCACCTTTAAATTAAGTATCGTTAAATGCCGGAAAACCCCTAAAATATATCCCTAATCGCTTTTTCAGATACACCCGTTCGAAGGTTTTATGACGCCTCTTTTTCAGCCGACGATCGTCCAGCCCAATGATATTGAGGCGGAGTCGTTCAGGATCATCGACGCAGAGCTTTCGCCGCATTTTCGGCTGGATCCTGTTGAACACGCTGTGATCCGACGGGTGATCCACGCCACAGCTGATTTTGATTACGCCCGCAACATGCGGATCCATCCGGGGGCTTACGAGGCCTTTTTAAGGGCGATGAAGGCCGGTGCTGACATCATCTGCGATGTGCAAATGGTGATGGCGGGGATATCGGCCCCGCGTTTGGCTAAGTTCGGGGGATCGTTGCTCTGTCCCATTGGGGACCCCGACGTGGCTGTTGCTGCTAAGGCCGCAGGACATACCCGGGCCATCGAGGCGATGCGCAAGATGGCGCGGCGGGGCAATGGGGGTGTGCTTGTCATCGGTAATGCACCCACCGCGCTCACGGAAACCATCCGGCTTATCCAGCAGGAATCCTGGCGGCCTGATCTCGTGATCGGCGTGCCGGTGGGCTTTGTATCGGCAGCCGAATCCAAACAGTCTCTGGCGGACGGGCATAGTCTGCCTGTCCCTTATATCGCCTGCGTTGGCCGCAAAGGCGGCAGTCCTTGCGCCGTGGCCACGGTCAACGCGCTTCTTTTACTGGCTGAGGGCGGTAGCCCTGTTAAAGGTTAAGGAACCCATGAAACTTGGTAAATTTTTTGGGGTCGGTATCGGCCCAGGCGACCCGGAACTGCTGACTTTGAAAGCGGCTCGAGTGTTGGGCTCGGTGCCGGTGATCTTTGTGCCCAAGGCCAAGATCACGGACGAAGGCATGGCCTTGCAGACCTTGCTTAAATCCATCGTGCCCGCGAAGGCGGTCGAATTGCGCGAACTGGTCTTTCCTATGTCCAAAGACCCCCTGATATTGAGGCCGGCTTGGGAAACCGCGCGGGAGGCCATTTTAGAGGTTCTGCGGACTGGCCAGGACTGCGCCTTCATCACCTTGGGCGACACCGCTATCTATTCGACCTATATGAACGTGTTGGCCGAATTGCGGGCCGTTGAACCCGGCCTTGTGATCGAGACGGTGGCGGGCATCTCCTCCTATTCCCAGGGCGCCGCGCTTTTGAACCTCAGCCTGGTTGAAAAAGACGAAGGCATGGCCATTCTGCCCTGCCTTAGCGAGGTGGAAGGCATGCGGGCCGACCTGGAACACTTTGACACCGTGGTCTTAATGAAAGTGGGCAGGCGCTTCGCGGACCTCAGGGAACTGCTGCGCAAGATGGACCTGCTCAAGTTTTCCCATTTATTGCTCAAGATCGGCACGGCCGAAGAACTGGTCTCAAGCGACCTGGATTCGGTCGATCCTACGAAAGTCACCTACATGTCGGTGGTCATCGTGCGCAAGGCAGCCAGCGGAATCTACAGCTGATGCGTTTTTTTGAAGGCGAGATAGCGATCGATGGCGGCATCGTCGAAATACGCTGGGACAAAGGCCGGGTGCAACGCCTGAGCGCGCCTTTCTTGCGCAGCCGTTGTGCCTGCGCCAACTGCAAAGAGGTCAAGTTCCAGCTCGTGCCCGAAATGTTCCCGGGCTTGACCGTCGAACATTGCGACTTGGTCGGACGTTACGCGTTTCAGTTCCATTTCAGCGACGGACATAAATACGGGGCCTATCCTTACGCGACCCTTGAGACTTATCCTGACGAGGCTTGAGTGAGAGCACGTTGGCTGATCTTTTTATTTTGCTTAGGAGCGGCGGCTTCGGCAGCCGGACGCATCTCGCAGATCCGTTGCCTGGACGTGCCCGACTTGCTTGAGCAAAGCGCTTCAAGTCAGGAAGGCCTGCTGGACAAGGCCCGTGCCGCAGGATTTAACAGCGTATCTTTCTCCGCCCCGCTTTACGGACCCAAAGGATTTTCCGCGAAGCTGGGCGCGCTGGAAAATTCCCGGATCAACGCCTTTCGCCGTTTGGTCGGTGGGCTGGAAAAACGCGGGCTACGGGGCTTTCCACTGCTTTGGGATGCCCAAGCCATGGAAGCCTTTGGCCGTGCTGGCGGCGGCAGCTCCCAATTTTTCATCGGCAGCGTTCAAAATCAGTGGCAGGTTTGGCTGCTGAAATCCCTGGTCAAGGCCAGCTCGGTTGGAAAGAGCCCTGGGATCGCCGGATGGATCTTGATCCGGACCGAATGGCCAGGCCTTCATCCGGGTGCTCAAAGCGCAGTTAGTAACGCGGTTCCGAACGCTTGGCTGGCGGCTGGGCGGGCGGCGCTGCGTGACGGGGGCGCGACGCAGCCCGTAGGGATGGGCATTTTGCTTGGACCGGATTTTCCGAATGTCAGGCAGGACAATGCGTCTTTTGAAGTCTCCGCGCCGGATCAAGACACCCCGCCCCTGGCGCCTCGGATCCCCCACGAGACCATTTTGCCCGATGAAGTCTTGGCGGATAAGTTGCCACCCTTGCCGCGTGACGGGGACAAGATAGCGGCTGGGCTGGCTGGAATAGACTGGACGGCTTTGGGAAGCAGCGCCAAGGAGCTTGCCCAGGCCGCGAACATGGAATTCACGGAATGGACTTTTGACAGCGAGGACTGGCGGCGGGTTGGGGCCGCCTTGGCTTCGGTCGCTAGGAACCACAGCCCGGTGCCCATGATCTGGCGCCAGGACTGGCGAGTTCCCAGCCGTTACGAGCGTCGGAAGCACCTGAACATCCCTAACGGCCTGGCAGGCCTGTCCGGCCCCTGGCCGGACGAGGATTGGCCAGACGCCGAAGAGACCATTTGGCCCGAACCTGCCAGGGCAAAAAAAAACCGCGATCTCTGATATAATCCGCCATGAGCCTCCCGTTGAAAGCGCTTCTTTCGTTCTTATTGGTCCCCGCTTTCGCGGATGCCGCCATCATCCACATCGATTCCAGTAAGATCCGATTCAGCGCCAACACCAACGGACACTACGGATACCTGGAGACCGCCTCACCCCAGCTTTGGGATCTCTTGTACGTCCACCCATCTTTGGGCACCTCGCGGGTTATCTTTAATGTCAATAAAACCACCTATGACATGCAGGATTCCTTTTTGAATGTGGTATCCCCGGTTGCGGCGGTTGGCACGGGGCTGGGCGCCTATATCCAGAGCGTCAAGAACGACGGCAACATCGATTTTGGCCAACGCTTCACTATCGTCAACAATCCACGCACAGGGACCCAGCCGGACACGATCCAATACCGCCTTTGGATCACGAATCATGGTGCCGTCACCCAAAAGGTGGGTGCCCGTCTTTTGCTGGACCTTCAGTTGATCGACGCAGGCCATGACAACGCGTTCATCTCCATGAACAATGGCATCAGCTCTTTGACCGTCAACACGGTTTACCGCGCCAATGGCGCCGGGGTCCCCATGGACTGGTGGGATTACGAGTCGGATCCGCACGCAGGCACGCCGGCCCTTACCGGCAGAGGCATCACGGCGAACAATCCTTACGACGATCCTGCCACCCCTCCGGACGCTCTGGAAGCCGTGCACTGGGATGAGGTCTCCACCCAGGGGTTTTGGGATCCTCATCCCAGCATGGGCACCGCCTTTAGCTCCTACACCCGACCGGATACCTGCGTGGTCTACTGGTGGACCGGCAGCGGCCAGGAAGGGAACCATTCCACCACGCCCTCCCTGGATCTTGCCGCGGGACAGACCCTTGAATTTATAGCTTATTACGGCTTGAATCAGGGCACCCTGCTTGCTTCTCCCACGCCCTATTTCAGCTTCACGGCCACGCCGACCGCCAGTCCAACCAAGACCGCGAGTCCGACGCGGACGGTCACCCGGACCGCGAGCCCGACCTTGAGCGCCACCGTGACCAGGACCCCAAGCGCCACGCGCACGGCCACGCCTTCCATCACCCCCACCTTCAGCGTGTCGCCGACTTTTAGCGATTCTCCCACCCCTACCGCGACTTTCAGCGCTTCACCGACGTTCAGCGCCAGCCCGACCTGGTCCGACTCGCCAACCTCGACCCCGACCTTCACCGTCACACCGACTTTCAGCGCTTCGCCCACCTTTAGCCAGACCGTGACCCCTTCGGCCACGCCGACTAGGACGCCAAGCTTTACGGTCAGCATGACGCACAGCCTGACCCGCACTCCCGTTCCGACCCCGCCTGCCTTGCTGCTCTTTCCCAAGCCGCCTAACCCGAATCCCTCGAATGGCTTGGGAGCCTGGTTGCCTTACGTATTGACCCGGGACGCGCTGGTCAGGATCGATGTTTTCACCGTGGCCGGCGAAGCGGTCCGCAGGTTGGATGATTTCAACGCCAAGCAGGGCGCCAATGAAGAATTCTGGGACGAAAAAAATTCGTCAGGCAATCCGGTGGCCAGCGGCGTCTTCATCTACCGCATCGAGGCCGAAGCGGCCGGCGAAAAGCAGAGCGCCTGGATGAAACTTTCGGTTTTACGTTAAAAGGAGGGGATATGATGGCTCTTTACGTGTCGATGATACTCACCGAGGCCGGCGGCTTCACCGCGGGGATCGAGGGCCCGGCCTGCGATCGCAAAGGAGTGCTCTATGCCGTCAATTACAATCGGCAGGGCGCTATCGGCGCGGTGAGCCCTGAGGGTAAGGCGGAGGTTTTTGTGGATCTTCCGACCGGCAGCGTGGGCAACGGCATCCGCTTCCGCCAAGACGGCCGCATGCTGATCGCGGACTGCACCTTGCACAACATCCTCGAAGTCGATATGGCCTCCAAGGCGGTCCGCGTCTTCGCCCATTCCGATTCGTTGAACCAGCCCAACGACATCTGCATCACGGACTCAGGTCAAGTCTTCGCTTCCGACCCGAACTGGTCGGACAACACGGGAAAAATGTGGCGCGCGGACTTGGACGGGTGCTTGACCTTGCTGGAAGAAGGAATGGGAACCACCAATGGCATCGAGGTCTCGCCAGACCAGCGCACTCTTTATGTCAACGAATCCGTGCAGCGTCGCGTCTGGGCCTACGACCTCAGCCCTGAAGGGGCGGTCAGCCGCAAGCGGCTATTCATCGAATTCCCGGATTTTGGGCTCGACGGCATGCGCTGCGATATTGACGGCAACCTCTACATCACCCGCTACGGCAAAGGGGTGGTCGTCAAGATGTCGCCCGAGGGCAAAGTCCTTTTGGAAGTCGTTTTGCATGGGTCCAGGCCGAGCAATCTGGCCTTTGGCGGCCCAGACGGTAAAACTATCTATGTGACCGAAGTGGACCACCAGCGTATCGAGCAATTCCGGGTGGAAACCGAAGGCCGCGAATGGCGTTTGTGGCAGGAATGACGCCTTGACCCGCTTTGATCAATTCCGCTAAACTAGACCCCGTCGGCAATACAGAAAACCCCAGTATTAAAGGTAAAACCCAGTTTTATGCCCATCAAAGTACGGTACAACGGCCTGGAAGTGGATGGAAACCTGGTCCCCTTGGTCTCCGGCGCGGCCCATTATTGGCGCCTGGATCCTGAAAAATGGGGCGCCATCCTCGACAAGGTCAAGGGCCTCGGCTTTCATATCGTGGAATCCTATGTCCCCTGGGCTATCCATGAGACCGCGCCCGGCGAATTTGATTTTGGGCGTCTGGATCCGGCCAGGAATCTGGACCGTTTTCTGACTCTTGCCGAGGAGCGGGGCCTCAAGGTCATCCTCAGGCCCGGGCCCCAGATCAACGCGGAACTTCCCGACTTCGGGTATCCGCGCCGTATCTTGGAGGAGCCGCGCTTCTGGTCACGCGACAGTTTTGGCGGCCCCTGCATCCTGTCCCACATGACCACCCAGTTCGCGGTGCCGAGCTACGCTTCCGAAGAGCTGATCAACGAGTTCGAACCGTTCTTGGCGGCGCTGTCGCCCATCCTGCAAAAGCACATGCATCCCCATGGCGGCCTTATCGCCTTGCAGGTCGACAACGAGGCGGCCTATTTTTTCAGGCCCGGCACCTACGACAACGATTACAGCGAACCCTCGCTGGCCTTGTATCGCCATTTCTTGGAGATGAAGTACCGGCAGGTCAAGGCTTTGAACGACGCCTATGGCGCTTCCGAGACGCAGTTCTCTGGGGTCGAGGCGCCCCGCAAACCTGCCTTGGGAAGCCTGGGCGATCTGCGCCGTTGCCTGGACTGGACCGAATACAAGGAATATCAGCTGCTCTGGTTCCTTTCAAAGCTGGTCTCGCTGTTCAAAGCCAAGGGACTGGGCAACGTGCCTTTGTTCCACAACAACTTCAGTCCCACGGAAACGCCTTTCAACCTGGCTGATGTGGAAAAAGATTCCGGTCTGGATTTTTGCGGCATCGACAGTTATCGCCATGCAGAAAGCAGCGGCGAGAGCCTGGACCAAGGACGCTATCTGGCCACCGCCAGCGTGCTGCCTTACGTGCCTGAATACGGGGCGGGAGTCTGGCCTTTTGATATAAGAACACGCGATGTGCATGACCACAGCGCCAACATGCTGGCGGCTTTGATGGGCGGCGCCCGCGGCATCAATTTTTACATGCTGGTGGAACGCGAGCGCTGGGTGGGCAGTCCCATCTCGGCCGGCGGCCAGGAGCGGCCCGAGCTGGCGGCATTGTTCCGCCGCTTCAACGAATTTTTCAACGGCCAGGAATGGCCGAAAAGCTCGCCCCAGAACGCGGCGGTCTTGCTGGATAGCCGCGAAGCTCAGGTCCTTGAGGCCGCTTGCCTGCGTCCGGGTCAGTTCGGGGAACGCGGATTTTTCCCGCCCGAGCTTTGGCGCCTTCAGCTGCCCAAAGAACTGCTGGGCAGCGCGACCGAGCTGGCCGAGCTCCGCCGATTCAGGGAGTCTGGCAGGACTTGGTTGAGGGAGAACAGTTTCAGCTACGCTTTAGGCGACTCCTCGATCGGCACGGATAAGCTGAAGAAATACGCTTTCGCCTTCGCCACCGCCTGGGGCAGCATGGACGAGGCCTATGGACGCCGCCTTCGCAGCTATGTCGAATCCGGGGGCTATCTGGTGCTGGGGCCCGAACTGCCGCGCAAGAACACCCGCTTTGAAAAACTGAAGGCGTTCGAGGACCTGACTTTTGAGGCCGGAAAGCCGGTATCCCTGGGCGACGGCAAGCTGCTGGTGCTGCCGGCATTCGACCCCAAGGCGGTCGCTTCCTTTATACGCAAGGGCAGGGTGATCCCCGAGGTGACTCTCTCGGACGCCAGCCTGGACTTGGCCCTGCATAAGTCGGGAGGCAGGACCATCCTCTTTGTCCGCAACCCCAACGCCGACGAAAGGCCCTGCACTGTCGGCCGGGAAGGCAAATTCGTGCTCAAACCGCTTTGGAGCTCCGGGAAATTTTTGGGAGCCGTGGAAGAACGGGAGGTCCGCTTGGCGCCGCATGAGATCAAGGTCTGGGAGGTGATCCCATGCTGAGTCCTGGAGCTCGTATCGACCATCTGAACGCCGAGCAATGGCGTCGTTTAACAGGCCTGGTCTACCCGCTTGAAAACGGACGAAAGCTCTTTCTTCTGCACGAAGCGGGCGTGCCTGTCCGGCTCTTTGATACGGTGGCCGGCGACCTGGCCGTGCCCAAGGACCGCATCAAGGATTTCCAGGCCTGCGCTGACGCCTTGCGGCTCCAGAACGCGCAAGTGGAGGAAGTCTGGGTCCTTGATCCCGAGGCTTTCGCGAAAAAAATGTCCGAGATACAGGCGCAGACCGCGTTCGGCACCGAACTCGACGTCTACGCGCTCTTTGATTTTGACGAACGCATGAAGATCTCAGGCTATGCGGTTTCGCCGAGACGGGACCTGCTCTGGCGGGGCATCCCCTTGCGCCGGGTGCAGCGCTTCGTGGAAAAGATGCTCCCGGATTCCTGCAGCTACGTGCTGGGCGTTTTTGACGGCGACCTGCTCTGGGCCAGCCTGATCGTGGGATTTGAGGGCCGCAAGATCGTTTCCATCACCACCACAGACGCCTTGCCAGCCGAGGACGTCAAAGACGTGGTGGGCCGAGACCAGCATCCCTTTTTGCTGTCCGTGGTGGCCAACACCTTTGGCCGTCCCGCCTTCGGCTGGTTCGTGGAAAAGGCCGTGTTCGAGGCTTACATGAAGGCTAAGGACATCGACGACAAAGACGAGATCTTTCAGCGCGCCATCATGGAAAACCAGGCGACCTTTGATTTCAGCATCCTAGTGGACCGTGGCATCACCGCTTTTTCGCCCATCAATCCGGGCGAAGCCGCGGTGCAAGGCGCCGACCGCGAGGCCAACCCTCGCACCCGCACCCCCGTAGCGAACGGGGAACCCGGCCCGAGCGCCTACTAAAATGGCAAAGACCTGGTTCCCCCATGAAGAAGGCCTTAAAGAAGGAGAGGAGAACAAGCCTCTCTTTGGGCCGCGTTTTTCGCCCTTTTGGTTCTTCGCCTTTTTCTTCATGATCGTCGGCCTGATATTTTCAGCCTGGCTGTCTTGCAGCTTCATCTTTTCCCATCCGGTGTCGTGAAAAAACCCTCGTCTGTCACCCTGGGCATCGACCTGGGCGGGACGAATTTTACGGTCGCGGTGATGGACGCTTCGGGCCGATTGCTGGCCAAGTCCAAGTCAGAGACCCTGGCTTCACGCGGCCCCGCTGACCTGATAGCACGCCTGGCTGCGGAATCCCTCAAAGTGTCCGCCGCTTCCGGTGTCAAACCCGGGCGGATCAAGGCTTTGGGGATCGGCAGCCCTGGTCCCCTGGACGCCAAGCGAGGCCTGGTCCTGGACCCGCCAAACCTGCCGGGCTGGCGGCGCGTGCCGCTGACGCGGCTTATGGCAAGAAAGACCGGCTTCAAGGTGTTTCTGGACAACGACGCGAATGCCGCCGCCTTGGGTGAAACCGTGTTCGGCGCTGGAAGGGGATTCAGCGAGGTGATCGCGATCACCCTGGGAACGGGAGTCGGCGGAGGGATCGTGCTGGGCGGAAAGATCTATTCCGGCCCGGACAGCACCGCCGGGGAACTGGGGCATATGTCCCTGGATCCCAAAGGGCCCCTTTGCAACTGCGGCCAGCGCGGCTGCCTGGAACAGTACGCGTCCGCCACCGCCATCGCGCGGCGGGCCGCCCAGCTGGTGGCCCTGGCGCGCCGCGGCCCCTTGTGGAAGCTCTGCCAAGGCCGGCCGGCCCTGGTGACGGGCAAGATGGCCCATCAGGCCTTGCGTCTGGGAGACGCCAGCGCGAAAAAAACCTGGGCTGAGGCAAGTTGGGCCCTGGGGAGCGCGATCGGTTCGA
>JAZKAF010000171.1:10688-21363 GCA_040389285.1 candidate division FCPU426 bacterium | reverse complement strand
CCAGGGTGGAACGGCGCAGAAGGTCCACGAATTCGCCGGCTTCAAGGCCCGGTTCGAGCTGGTACATGATCGCCATCGGATGTCCCCCGGGAAAGCCGCCCCTATTTTTTAAATATACCCGTCAACACAGCCTGCCCCAGCACATGGCCCTTCATCGCTTTACGCAATTCAAAGACATCCGCCTTCGGCCTTAGCCTTAAGGCCCGGTCCAACGCGAACAATCGAAATACGTAATGATGGGTCCCGAACGGAGGGCAGGGGCCCCGGTATCCCAGGGCGCTGAAGCTGTCGACCCCGGAGGCCATGCCTTGCAGGCCGCCAGTCGGAAGGGCCTCTCCCGGGCTGATGCCTCCCGGAAGGCTGCTCAGGGTGGCGGGGATGCCGTAGGCCACCCAATGCACCCACACGCCTTTGGGCGCGTCCGGATCTTCCATCGTCAGGGCAAAGCTCTTGGTGCCTGGAGGCGCCTCGCCCCACTGCAAAGGCGGCGACAAGTCCTCGCCTTTGCAGCTGTGCCTCAGCGGTATCATGCCGCCCTCTTTGAAAGCGGGCGAACTGAGTTCAAAGGCCATGAGCGCTCCTTTGCGTGCCTCCAGCCAGCCGGGCAAAGCGCAGAGAGCCAAGAGCCAGAAAGCCTTTTTCAATCTTTGGCGCTCTCTGCCGCGACCTTCAACTGGGCCAGGCCCTTTTCAAAATCGCCGCCCACTAGCTTATCCATGTTGCAGACCATGCTGAAGGCCTTGGAGATCAGATTGTTCTTGCCGCTCATGGCCCAGGTCACCATCGTGCCCTGGCCTTCAGGCTTAAAACTAAAATCGATCATGTTGGTGGCCTTCATGGGGCGCATGAATTCCAGCTTGATCTGGATCAGGTCGGGCGCCTGGCTCTTCAGCAGGGTCATCTTCCCTTCCCCGGCCTTTCCTTTTCCAGACCACGCGTAGCTGGATCCTTCACCCGAGGCCGCGCCGTCATAATGGGCGGTCATGGTGGGGTCGATCTTGGCCCAGGGCGACCAATTTTCCCAGCGGTGGAAGTCATTGACCTGGGCAAAGACCTTGGCCGGCGCCGCGGCGATGCTGGCCGAGCGGCTGATGCTGAATTCGGCGGGCTGCATCGCGGCCAGGCCGAAGAAAACGACGATGACGACGACCACGACTATTAGGATCTTTTTTAACATGGCTTATCCTCCTTGAATGAAAATCCAAATCTATCTTCCTGCATTGGACCCGGATTTTGGAGACTTTTCTGGTGCCTGAATCACCTTTAGAAAAGGCCGAAAAGCCGCGAATTGTAATCCGTTTGAAGGGGGCCTAGAATGACCTTTGATCGATAGGTGGTAAAAAAGGAGTACAAGATGAAAATGCGCCGATGGAAGATCGCCGGAGCGGTAGCCCTGCTGGCCGGCAGTATCGGCTCGGGCCGGGCCTTTCAGCTCTTGAAAACGGAGGAGGCCACCATCGACGTCGGTGGCCGCTTCCAGACGATCGGAGAATTCGAGAACATCAAGTCCGAACCCATCCGCAGCGTCAACCGGATCTACCTGTTCCAGGTCCAAAATCGTCTGAAACTTTCCGGGAATTTTGAAGGCACCAAATTCTTTTTCGAGGAAGCGCTGGGCGGTGAGGCGATCAACTCCTCGAACAACCAGCTCAACCTGCTGGAATTCAACGCCGAGGTCCCGGTGATCGAAGACGTGTTCTCGATCATAGTTGGCCAATTCAAAGTGCCCACCAATCTGCAAAGCGCGGACTACGACGAGAACCTGCTTTTCACCGGCCGTTCGCTCGCCCAAAACTGGTTCTTCAACCAGGGCTATGACCTGGGCTTGGTGCTGAAATTTAACGTCAGCCCCGTGGACGCGCTTTTTGGCGTGGTGGCGGGGGCACCGGATATGCCGCAACGCTACCTGCCCGAGGTCTTTAACATGCCGCCGTTATTGATCGCCAGGATCGGCGCGGGAAACTTCAAGGAGGATCCTTTCCATCCCAAACAGGAAGGGTTTGAAAAGTCAGAAAGCCTGCAATGGGCGGTCCACGCCGGTGGCATCTATGGCCGGGACAGCAACGCCGGGCATTCGACCCTGCTGGCGCTGCAGGGGGGCTATGCGACCACGTTTTCTGCCAACGGACCCTATGCCAACGCCGTCATGAACTCCAACTGGAACCCTTTCTTGGGCAAAACAGCGCCTAATTTCGGCCTGGTCAACGCCACCTACGGGAGCGGAGGCGTGGACATCCAGTTGCGCGCGCTCGTTGGGGAGCTCACGCTGACCGTCCAGGGGCAGGCCAACTGGAGCCAGTTCTCGACCCAGGATTTCCAAGCCTTTTATATGAAGGTCGGCAACTCACCCACCAAGACCCTGGTCACCTCGGGCGACATCAATATCGCCGGGTTCGAGGGGCTGGCCTCGCTGGGTAATAAAAAGTTCGCGGCTTCTGGGCGCATCGACATCATCATGCCCGACCCGAATTTCGCCTATAAGTCCTCGGGCGCAGGCACTTCCGCCTCGCCGTATATCTATAACCAGATCACCGGTGCCGATCCCATTTATGAGATCACGGCCCCTTCGCTGATGTTGCACGTGAATAAGCGGGTGAAATTGATCGCGGAAACGACCTTCATCCTGAACGCGCCCGAATCCCTCGGGGACGACGGAGTCTACGAACTTCTGGAACAGCCGCAGCAGGTCACGGTCCTCACGCCCGCCAACCCGGCGATGCATGCCGGTTTGGTGACCATCGCCAGGATGATGTTCCAGTTCGCTTTCTAGAGGACGCCATGAAAAAGCCCATTATGGAGAAAATTGCAGCGGCGTGCTTAGGCTTTTGTTTGGCGGTCGCTACGGCTCCCGGAGCTGCAGTCCAGATCGAAGGGACCAAGTCCTCAAGCGTCAAACTGCTGGGAGATTCTTCGATGCATCGGTGGCAGGCAAAGGCCACCGCGCTCACGATCACGGGAAAGCTCCCCCATGAAGGGCCCATCGCCCAGCAGGTCAAGGCGGAGTCCCTGTCCGGGCTCTCGGTTCTGATCGGTGTGAAGGGGCTGAGATCGAACGAAGGCGCGACCATGGACAAGAACATGAGAAAAGCCATGGAGCTGGACAAGTTCCCGGAGATCCGCTTTGAACTCAAAAATTACACGCTGGAAGGCGCCCGGGTGACGGCCAAAGGTGTCCTGGCGATCCACGGGGTCGCCAAAGATGTGGAGCTTACCGGGACCTTGGAAGGCAAGGATGACACGCTGTCGGTGAAGGGGACCTTCGACCTGCTGATGTCCGACTTCGGGGTCCAGCCACCTGTCATGCTGTTAGGGGCCATCAAGGTGAAAGACAAAGTGACGGTGGCCTTCGACTTTGGCCTGGCTTTTCCTAAGCCCGAAATAAAATAACCCGCCTCGATTTTTTAGGACCGCAAAAAGGAATTATCGATATGTTTTAAGGGTATTTCCCGCCTCCGACCCCACCGCGGCTTTCAAAATGGCTTCTTCCGTCAGGTCCTCTCCCCTCAATTCGGCGTTCAAACGGCCTTCATGCATGACCAGCACCCGGTCGCAAAGCCCCAAGATCTCGGGCAGTTCCGAGGAGATCAGCAGGACTCCCAAGCCGCGTCCGGCCCATTCAAGGATCAAGCGGTGCACCTCAGCCTTGGCCCCCACGTCGATGCCGCGGGTGGGTTCGTCCAGGATCAGTACCTTGGGGCGGGTCGCCAGGCAGCGCGCCAAGACGACCTTCTGCTGGTTGCCTCCGGAAAGGTCCAAAGCGCTCTGATCCGGCCTTGCCTTGATGCGCAGGCGCCTGATGTAGTAACGGCTGAGCGCCGATCTACGGCCCGGACGGAAGAATCCTAAGCGTCCTGCCACCCGCGAAGGGGCACTCAAGGAACTATGCTCGGAAACGCTGAGCCCCCGGATGATCCCCTGGGTCTTGCGGTCCTCAGGGACGTAGGCCATCCCGGCCGCGACCGCCTGGGAGGGATCTTTGGGGAACAGCTCGCGACCCTGGATCTCCACCCGGCCGTTGCTACGGGGCACGGCGCCGATCAGCAAGCGGGCCAGCTCCGTGCGGCCGGCTCCCATCAGTCCAGCCAAGCCGAGCACTTCCCCGGCGCGCAGCTCAAAGGAGATGTCTGAAAGGTTCGGAGGGCCACTAAGGCCCTTCACCGAGAGCAAGGATGCTCCGCTAGGAACGCTCCGATTTCCAGCCTTCGTTGGCTCCAAGACCCTGCCAACCATCATAGCGACCAGGTCGTCTTCGCTGCAGGTCCGGGGATCGACTTCCCCGGCGTTCTGGCCGTCGCGAAGGCAGACCACCCGGTCGCATAGTTCGCGGATCTCGGAAAGTTTATGGGAGATGTAGATGATCCCCAGACCCGAGGCCCTGAGAGCCTTCAGCACCCGGAAAAGCTGGGCGATCTCATGGCTGGAAAGCGCGGAGCTGGGCTCGTCCAAGATTAGGACCCGGGGTTTTTGGGAAAGGGCCTTGGCGATCTCGACCATCTGCTGCCTGGCCATGCCCAATTTCCCGACGGCCAAGTCCATATCAAGATCGAGCTCAAGGTCGGCAAAGGCCTTTAGAGCGCCTTTGCGCATCGCAGCACGACCTAGGCCTCCCAGGCCGACCCTGGGCTCGCGCCCCAAAAAGAGATTTTCGACAGCGCTGAGATTGGGACAGAGATTGAATTCTTGGAAGACCACACCGATGCCCGCTTTCATGGCCTGGGCCGTGTCTTTAAGGCGAAGGGGCGCTCCGTCCATCAGGATCTCGCCCTCGTACCCGGTCACCGCGCCGGCCAGGATCTTCATTAAAGTCGACTTTCCGGCCCCATTTTCCCCCAAAAGGCAGACGATCTCGCCGGAGCGGACCTCGAAATCGACCCCCCGCAGGGCCTGAACGCCCCCGTAGCGCTTGGCAATGCCCTGCATGCGTACCAAGGGGGCCGCCATCTTAGCGCTTCCGATGGCGCAGCCTGTCGACCACGGCCGCGAGCACGATCACCGCGCCGATGATCAGCTCCTGCCAATAAGCCGATACCTGCAGCAGCACCAGCCCGTTATGCAGAACTCCCATGATAGTCGCGCCGATCAGCACGCCCAGCACCGTGCCCTGCCCGCCCATCAGCGAAGCGCCCCCGATCACGCAGGCCGCGATGGCGTCCAGTTCGAGCATGAATCCAGACTGGGACTGGGCCGAACGAAAACGGGCCACAAAGAGCACGCCACTGACTGCGGCGCAGGCCCCCGAAAGCGTGTAGGTCCAGATCTTCACCCGCTTGACCGGCACGCCCGAGAGCAGCGAAGCCTCCTCGTTGCCGCCGATGGCCATCACGCGGAGTCCGAAGACGGTATATTTCAACAGCACCTGAGCCGCCAGGGCCATGGCTACCAGGACCCAGACCACCAGGGGGACGCCCAAGAGATCCGAATTTCCGAAGGCGATGAACGACTCGGGGATCTCGCGTACGGCTTCGCCGTGGGTGACCACCATGACCAGGCCGCGCGCCATGCTGAGCATGCCGAGGGTCACGATAAAGGGCGTGATCCCGAGTCTGGCAACCAGCAGCCCGTTGACCAGGCCCGCCAGGGCACCCGCCCCAAGACCGATGGCCACCGATGCCGGCACGGCGACACCTGAAGCCATCGCCATGCCGCAGGCGACCCCGCTCAAACCTGCCACCGAACCCACGGAAAGGTCGATCCCGGAGCTGAGGATCACAAAAAACACCCCCAGGGCCACGATGGCGGTGAAGGCGATCTGACGGCTGACCAGATAAAGGTTGGTCCCCGACAAGAACTTGGGTTCCATCACAAAAAGAAAAAGGCTCAGCCCGAGCAAGGCCAGCAATATCCCAGTCTCGGGATTAGCCAGCAAACGGCGCAAAAACCCTTTATTTTCAAGGCTCAAGGCGTGGTCCCAAGAGCGGCCACGGCTTTGCGCATATCCGCCTGATAGCTGTCCACATTGTCTTTCGCCACGATGACCACCCCGGTGTCGATGACCTTTTCAATGGCCTTGCCGTGGATGGCGTCCAGCAGCTTGACCGCCGCCAGCCAACCCATGAGATAGGTCTTCTGCGCCAGGCAAAAGGCCACGGTCCCGCTGCGCACATAACCCAAGGTGTCGGGCAGGTCGTCAAAACCGGCGACCACGATCTTTCCAACCAGCTTGCGTTCGGTCACCACAGCGGCGGCGCCGGGGACGGCTTCCGCCGAAACGCCGAAAAAGGCCGACAGTCCGGGACGAGACTGCAGCAAAGTCTCGGCTTTGTTGACGGTGGTCTCCAGCTTGCCGCCGGTGTCCTCACGGGCCACGATCTTCATGCCCGGAGCCGCTTTAAGAGCCCGCTCGAAACCGGCATATCGTTGGTTCAGGTTCGGCGCGGCCAAGCCGCCCTGCAGCACGGCCACCTGGCCTTTGCCGTTCATGACCTTGATCAAGGCCTGGCCTGCGGCGAAACCGGCCGCCTCGTTGGCTGTGCCGATGTAGCTAAGGGCTTCGGTCGAAGGCGCCGGCGCGTCAAAGGTCAGCACTTTGATCCCCGCCTTCACCGCATCGTGGACCACCGGGACAAGGCCCCCGTCGTCCAAAGCCGAAAGGGCGATGCCATCGACCTGTCGGGCCACCACGTCTTCCAAGACCCGCACTTGCTTCGGCAGTTCAAAATCCGAAGGCGCGATGTATTCCGCCTTGGCGCCGTACTTGGCCGCGGCGTCCTTAAAGCCCTCAAAACAAGGCGCGTAGTAGGGATGAACGCCCTTGGGGACCATCACGAGGGTCTTTAGAGCCGGCTTTTTTCCGCAGGCCGTAAAGGCCAAGAGCGCCAAAAGCAGGGTTTTGAGGATGCGCATCGTTCGGTTCTCCGGTTAGGGTTTTAAGGGGGTCATGCGTATCAAGTTCACGGATCTGGGCGCGAGCTGTAATTTGAGGCCCTTAGACGGGTTACCCAAGTCCAGGGGGCGGCTTGGACGGACGGCTTCGGGGCCGTTAAAGCTGTTGTGCGAGCTCATTTTAGGGCCGCTGAGGACCTGAACCGAGGCTTTCCCGGCCCTATAACCCTTCAGATCGATCTCCAGGCTCATTTCCTTGGACGGGTCAGGGTTGGCCAGGCTGAGATTCAAGCATCCCGCGGCGTCCAACGAAGCCGAGGCGCTCAAAGCGGGCATGGCATGCTTTCCAAAGCGATAACCGCGAGCTTCCTTGAACTCGGTCGGGACCAGGCGGGCGCCTTGGTGGGCGCTGTAGAGATCGAAGACGTGGTAGCTGGGGGTTAATAAGATCTTGGCCCCGTCCGTGAGGATCATCGCCTGGAGCACGTTGATGGTCTGGGCGATATTCGCCATCTTGACCCGGTCGGCGTGGTTGTTGAAGGTGTTGAGGACGACCGCGGCGGAGACCGCGTCGCGCAGGGAATTCTGCTGATAGAGGAATCCCGGATTCTGGCCCTCCTCCACATCGTACCAAGTGCCCCATTCATCAAAGATGATGGCGACCCTTTTATCCGGGTCGTATTTGTCCATGATGGCCTGGTGCTTCTTGATCATGGCGTCAAAGCGGAAGCTCTGGGCCATCACCTGGGCCCAGCCCTCTTCCTCGAATTCCAGGGCCCTGCCGCGCTTTCCATCGACATTCGGGACGATGTAACGGTGCAGGCTCAATCCATGGATGTGGGAAGGCCACTTGATGAAGCCGGGGCCCAGGGTGGCCAGGAATTTTTCGGTCCAGGCGTAGTCGTCGTTGTTCGCGCCGCAGGCGATCTTGAAGAGGCCGCGGTCGGGATAATCGCGGCAAAAGGTCTGAAAGTGGCGGTATTGGTCGGCGTAGTATTCAGGGCGCATGTTGCCCCCGCAACCCCAGGACTCGTTGCCTACGCCCCAATACCTGACTTTCCAGGGTTCCTTGCGCCCGTGCTTTTTGCGCAGGTCGGACATGGGGCTCTTGCCCCCGAAATTGACGTATTCGACCCATTGCGACATCTCGCGCACGCTGCCAGAGCCTACGTTCCCCGAGATATAGGGCTCGGTGCCCAACTGCTCGCAAAGGTCGAGGAACTCGTGGGTCCCAAAATGGTTGTTCTCGGTCACCCCGCCCCAATGGGTGTTGACCACCGTGGGCCGGCGGGCGTGGGGGCCGATCCCGTCCTGCCAGTGATATTCGTCCGCGAAGCAGCCGCCGGGCCAGCGCAAGACCGGGATCTTGATCTTTTTCAGGGCGGCCACCACGTCCTTACGGATACCCCGGACATTGGGGATCTTGGAGCCTTTCCCCACCCAGATCCCCTCATAAATACAGCGCCCTAAATGCTCGGAAAAATGGCCGTAAATATTGGGGTCGATGATCGGACCGGGTTTGTCGGCGTGGATGCTGAGCTTGGCCACGAAGTCCTCTTAGGCGGTTCTTAAGGCGGGAGATCTTTTGGCAAAGCGGGGCTTTCCAAGAACCTTGAAAAGCCCCGCCCTGGATTCAAACGATGGTTCTTACTGGAACAGGGTCCCGGCCAGGCGGCTGCCTGCCATGAAGATGGCCGCATGCAATAAGAGGATGGCGGTGCGCTTGGCGACCTTGCCGATAATGCCGCTGAGGCGCTTCATCTCCGCCTGCTGTTCCGCGCTGGGAGGGGTGCCCTGGGCCTGGATCGCAGCGCCCAGCTTGCCCATCTTGTCGGCTGTCGGACGCTGGACTGCCATGCCAAAGGCGAATGCGACGAGGGCGAAGGTCGCCCCGATCAGCAGGCAGATGCCCGTGGGCGAGAAAAGGTACTCCGGCGACCCGCCGACATTGATCATGAACAAACGCAGTCCGCAGAGGATTGTGACGATCGCGAAGACCGCGATCCATAGAGGCAGCTTGCGCTTGACCATGCCGCCCATCACAGGTCCGCCCGCGGGACCGGCCTCTCGGACGGCGGGGATCAGGAAGATACCGAATAAAAACGCCCCACCCACCCACAGGATCCCACTGACGATGTGCAGCAACCGCAAGATCGCGACTTCCATATCCACCTCCTCTGCTTAAGTTAAGACTGAATCGAT
This sequence comes from candidate division FCPU426 bacterium, assembly GCA_040389285.1. Taxonomy (GTDB): domain Bacteria; phylum Oederibacteriota; class JAJYGY01; order JAJYGY01; family DAIDJD01; genus JAZKAF01. The sequence goes on along the minus strand of JAZKAF010000171.1, from coordinate 12,339 downwards.
CCGACCTTAAAGTGACACTTTCGCGCTTGGGACTGTTCTCCAGACCTTGGCCGCGGCCGGCGGCAAAGCGTCCAAATGCTTGAGCAGCAAGGTCAGCTGCCAAAGCTGCTCCTCGCTCAGGCTTTTTCCAAAAGAGGGCATGCCAGTCAGGCGTATCCCGTGCTTTATCTTCCAATAGATCTCGCCGTCCGGGTCGTCTTCAACGCCATGCCGGGCGAACTGGGGAGCGCGTTGATAGAGGCCGGTCGCGATATGGGAAGGCGCTCCGTCGCTGGCCCCATGGCATACCGCGCAATCGGCCTTATAAAGCTTGATCCCTGCCAGCAAATTCACTTCTGTCGCGGCAAGCGAGTTAGCCTCTTTAGGCGCTTCCTTGGCCAAGGTGGCGTGCAGCGACTTACGAGCCGCCCATTTTTCCCAGGCGGGAGGTTTGTCATCGGCGTTGGCAGGCATCCAACCCCGGTCGATCCCAACATAAACCAAGTAAGACCCCAGCGCCAAGGTCAAAATCATGCCGAATAGGATGCCCTTGAACATCGGACTCTCCTTAGTGGTTTTCGAGCTTTAAAAGAGCCATTTTGCGTTCCGGCCCCCAGTGGTAATTTCCGAGAGAACCATCTTGCCTGATAACCCGATGACAGGGGATCAGTAAGGCGACCGGATTCGCTGCTACCGCCTGGCCGATAGCCTGCGCCCCTCGCACTCCAGCCCTTTTTCCCAAACGGCTATAACTGATGGTCGTGCCCGCGGGGATCCGGGACAAGGCCCGCCAGACCTTCAACTGAAAGGGGGTCCCCTGCATCCAACAGCGGACCTTCCCTGATCCCTCCCAGTAACGCTGCATCACTGACGATACGGCCGCTCTATCCATTTTGATCACAGCTTCAGGCCAACGCCGTTTTAGCTCAGCCAAAGGCGCGCTTGAACCCATGGCAAAGCCCGCATAGACCACGCCCCCAGGGGCCAAAGCCACGAAAATCCTGCCGCAGGGACTCGGGACCAGGGCGTATTGGATCAGCCTAGGCGGTCCAATCCCTTTCACCACATCAATCCGCAATCCGGACTTCATGATTCCATACCCTACAAAAGAAAAAAGCCGCTTCCCAATGGGAAACGGCTTTTTTTAAAACAAGGCCTTTGAATTCCTGCTTAGGGCTTCAATTCCAGCGCCCAGCCGGCCATTCTGGCGTTACCAGTCCAGGTCCAAGAAGTGGTCTTATTGCCAGCCGCCGGAACTAACAAATGATCCAGAGAAACGGTGGTTCCGGCTGCCAAACCTGTCGACTTCGTAGCGTCATTGATCTGGCCCGTAATACCGCTGCTCACGGTCGTCTTGGTCCCATCATTCAACCCGACCACTCCGATCATCGCCGCGTTAGAAACAGTCGTCGTCAGCGTAATGCTCATCGCCGCACCAGCGCCATTTCCGCCACTGAAAACGTTCTGCACTCCGATGCTTCCCACGTTTTTGTAGGTCACAGCAACCGCGGCAGACTTCTCAGTTCCCGTGCCGCTCCAGTTCACGACCACGGTCTGCGATCCGCTCGGAACGGCCGTGCCGGTCAAGTAGAACATCACACCCGTCAGGTTCGTGGCTGCTCCACCGGTACCGCCGGTGTGCGTCGGTCCCTTGAACATGGTGACTCCGCCG
>JAZKAF010000171.1:3907-10678 GCA_040389285.1 candidate division FCPU426 bacterium | reverse complement strand
CGATCCAGTCACTTCAGCGGCCAACGATCCAGCGTTCTTGACGATCATCACGATCACAGCCTGGTTGGGTCCACTGCCGCCCGTATGGGTCCAAGCGGTCGTGCTGGTCGACCAAGCCGCATTGCTCGAGGCATCCCAAGTGATCGAGACCGGCGTGTTCGTCGCAGTCGGCGTCGCAGTCGGCGTCGCCGAAGTCGTGGGCGAATCCGTGAACGTGTCCGTCTGCGTGGAAGTCCGCGAATCTGTGTAGCTCGGAGTCGGCGAATCGGTCGAGGTCGCAGTCGGCGAATCCGTGTCAGTCGGCGAAGCGCTGAAGGTCGGCGAATCGCTGAAGGTCATGGTCGGCGAATCCGTGAAGGTGTCCGTAGGCGTGCTGCTAGGAGTCGGCGAATCGCTGAAAGTCGGTGACTCGCTGAAGGTGAACGACTCCGTGAACGTCGGCGACTCGCTGAACGTGCTCGTCGAAGTCGGCGTGTTCGTGGCTGTGAAATTCGGCGTCTGCGTCGAGGTCCTGGTCGCCGTGCTCGTCGGCGTGCCAGTGCTCGTCAAGGTCGGCGTACGACTTGGCGTGCTAGTCGGTGTTCCCGTGCTCGTCAGGGTAGGCGTTCCCGTCGGTGTTCCCGTGCTTGTCAAGGTGGCCGAATTCGTCGACGTGAAGCTATCCGTCACGGTCGGCGTAGCGCTAGGAGTCGGCGAATTCGTGAACGTGTCCGAAACCGTCCAGGTGGGCGATTCGGTGAAGGTCGTGGACTCGGTGTACGAGAATGTCGACACTTCCGTGAAAGTGGGCGTGTCGATGATCACGACCGGCCTCAGCTCCAAGGCCCAGCCAGCCTGCCGCTTGCTGGTAGTCCAGGTCCACGAAGTCGTCTTGTTCGCCACGCTCACGGCAAACAACTCATCCAGAGCCATGCTGGTCCCGGCCGCCACTCCCGTGGTCTTGGTGACCCGGTTGACCTGGCCAGTCGCGCCGCTGGTGAAAGTCTGGGTGCCGTCAGCGACCCCAGCAACACCCAACATCATCGCGTTGGCGATCGTGGTGGTCAGGGTGATGCTCATCGCAGCCGCACTACCATTTCCGCCGGAGAAGACGTTCTGAGCTCCCACGCTTCCCACATTCTTGTAGGTCACGGCACCAGCCACTGATTTTTCAACACCCGTTCCGCTCCAGTTGACCACCACAGTCTGGGGTCCGGTCGGCACCGCGGTTCCGGTCAGGTAGAACATCACACCCGTCAGGGTCGTGGCAAATCCACCGTTACCGCCGGTGTGCGTCGGTCCCTTGAACATGGGAACTCCACCGTAAGTCGCGGTCGATCCAGTCACTTCAGCAGCCAAGAGACCGGCGTTCTTGATCATCATCACGACCACACCCATGTCCGCAGCGGTGCCACCAGGGTGGATCCAGGCAGTCTTGCTGGTCGCCCAAGCCGCGCCACTCGAAGCATCAAAGGTGATGATCGCGGGCGTGCGGGTAGCGGTCGGCGTGACAGTCACGGTCGGTGAAGCCGTCGGCGTGCCCGTCAGGGTCACAGTCGGGCTCTCGGAGAAAGTCGGGCTCTCGGAGAAGGTCTGGGATTCCGTGAAGGTCTTCGACTCGGTGAAAGTCAGGCTGTTAAGCGAGGTCACCGTGAAAGTCGGGCTGATCGACCAGGTCTTCGTGCGGCTGGGCGTGGCCGAAATGGTGTAGCTGGAGGTGCTCAGCGTCGTCGGCGAATTCGTGGTGGTCGGCGAATCACTGAAAGTAGGTGAAACGCTGAAAGAAGGCGAGGGCGTGAAGGTGTTCGAAGTCGTGAAACTCGTCGTCGGCGAATAAACCGGCGAGGCCGACCAGGTGACGGTGACGGTCGGGGAGTTGCTGAAAGTCGGTGTCTGAGTCGAAGTGGAAGTCCCGGTACGAGTCGGGGTCACGGTCAAGGTGTTGGTCGGGGTATCGACCGCGCTGCTGACCAGGGTCGAAGTGAAAGTCGCCGCAGGAGTCGCAGTCGCCACCGGGGTCGCCGTGGGCAAGCGGGCCGCAACAACCGTTTTACGCAGCTGGGGAAGAACCTGCTCGCGGAAGGCGTTGGGCAGACCCCACGAAGCGACCGCTTCCTTGACGCCGGTCAGCGCCGCAAAAGCCAAGAAAAATATTGTTATGAGCTTCTTAGTTTTCATGGCTTCTTCAGAAGAAATAGAAGTAAAGGGCCGTATTCACAACCCAGTCAGTGACCGAGTAAGTCTTGTCATCCGCAGTCGCCTGCAGCCAAGCCGGTCCCAAGTCAGCAGTCACCCTGAAACGTTTCGCAAACGGATATTCCAGGCCCACAAACGCGCTGGTCACGACACCGTTGCCACCCAACGTCTCGATCCCGTCGAATCTCGCCCATCCAGCTTCGCCACCCAGGGTGGCCTTCAGCGGCCCGAGATCCATGAAGTTCCAGTACAAGCGGCCCGAATAGATCTGAATGCCTTCGTTGAACGCGAACTTGGCTTCCAGATCGACGCTATCGGTGACCGCAGCGCGCAGACGCAAATCGGGATAACCAACGCCGATGGCGAAACGCCGATACATTTTTGACTCGTCAGCCTCTTCAGCGACCGGAGTCTTTTTCTCGGCGGCTTGAACCACTTCGGTGGCCTTGGATTCAGGAGTCGGCTGCTCGGTTGCTTTCACAACGGCACCGGCCTTCGATTCCCTGGCTTCCATCGCCGGCGCGGTCTGATCAGCTCCGGTGATGATCACTTCGACGCGGCGATTTTGCTGACGCCCTTCGGGGGTCGCGTTGTCGCCGATCGGAAACTCAGCGCCCAGACCCACAGCCTGGGTGATCCGGTTGCTTTCGAGACCCAGCCCGGCGATGTTCTCGCGGACTCCCTGGGCACGGGCCGTGGTCAATTCGGCCGCATTGCTCTCGAAGGTGTCAGCATGCCCACGGATGTCGACCTTCAAATTCTTGTTGTCGGCAAGGCGCTTGTAAACCTTTTGGATCGCCTTCACGCTGGAAGCGCTCAAGGCCGAAGAGCCTGAACTAAAGTTCACACCCGAACTTAGGATGTACCCAGTAGTGGCTCCCGCGTGGTTCTGGAGGACTTCAAGTCCATCATCAGTCTGCCCAGTGTCGGCAGAAACGCTTCCCTGGCCGATAGTAGCCAGGAATAAAATCATGAGTAGTTTGGTTGTTAGTGACATGGCGCAGATAATAACATAAACATCTAAAGATTTGCAAGAAACATGTCGTTTATTTCGAAATATGGTATAAGCGAGAAAAATCCTTATATTTAAGCGTTTTTTCTGGATCCAGGCCAGGGGTTCGGGAGTTATTTTGAAGTCTAACTTTCCATCTGTCTCGTTTATTGGTTATTTTTATCCAGAACTTATGATCGGATGATAGCCGCTAAAATTTATTTACTATTTTTTTCTTCGACGAGAGAGACGCCGGGCCCCTGGCTAGGCTCCGGCTTTGGCGGCAAAATAGACCTTCATCTTGTCCCAATAGTGTTCTGCCCACCCATCTTTGATCGCGTGGAATTTTCCGGCGGGCACCCCTTCCTGGGTGAAAGTCAGGCGGCAGCCGCCTTTAAAGCCCTTGAAATCGAAAATGGCCCGCGAAAAATGTCCCTCAGGCCAATCGGCTTCGCGCCACGCCTGCACGATTTTTTTGCCTGGAGCCAGCTGTAGATTTTCCGCCTCGATCCATCCTTCGTAGGCGCTGGTCTTGCCGCCCAACTTGTCGCTTACCTTGGCCGCAGAACCCGTGAACGCGCTGTGCTCTTTGGAGCTGAGGATCGCCTTATAAACTTTCATCGGCTTGGCCGCCAGGTCCACCGTCTGTTTTAGATTTTTATTATTGAGGGTCATGCATTCTCCAAAAATATTTTAAAAGCCGTCCAGTCGTTCTTTCAACACATGGAAGACACCGCCATCCGCTTCGTAGGGCAGGGCGCCGTCCACCACAAGATCCGCGCGCTCCCTCGTCCCATCCTCTTCAAAAAATTTTTGTTCGCCTGGCATGAAACGTTCCCAAATGCTTTGGATGTCTTCCACTCCGGAGTCGCGGGTGATGCCGCGCTGAAGGCGGAGGGCGCTGGGCGCCGAGATCCAAACCGCGTAGGCCAGACGCGACGCGACCTGCCTTCGCGCGGCTCCGATGCCTTCCAAGATCAAGAGGGGACTGAAGGGGATCTCCCGCCAATCGGCCAAGCCCCTGCCAGCCATGTCATGTACCCAGTCCCGTTTTTGATAACGGAAACTTTTGCCGGCGAAGAGAGGCGACAGGATCTGCTCCTCGAGCCGCGGCCAATATTCGACCAGGTCATCGAAGGCGTTGAAGTCGTCCATCGGAACGACCGGGGCGCCACCCAGAGCCAGGGCCAGCTTGGCGGCAAAGGTGGTCTTGCCCGCTCCGGCACCTCCATCCACCGCAACCAGGCGGACCGGATGGATACAAGGCTTTGACAATATCTTTTGGGATAGTTCGAAAAAATTAGAGCGAGTCATGCAGGTGGTTCTGAAGATGTGCGTTCGGACATCAAAAAATTAGGACTGCCTGCGGCGGCGTCACCGACAGTCCCGTGGATCTTATTCTCCGACCAGGCGTTCGATATCTTCGCGCGAAAGCGTGAACCAGTCGCCGTCGCCTTTTTTAACGGCGCCCAAGCCCACCAAGCATTCGGTGAAAAGCTCGCGCGTCTTGAATTCGAGGTCCTTCCAGGACATGTTGGTCATGTGCTTGATGATGGTCTGGCCCTTGCGCACATGGGTGCGTTCATCAGCCCGAACAAAGTCGCTGGCATGGGCCAGGACCCAATCGCCGTTGTCGCGGGCCTGGTCGATCAAGCCATGGATGGTCTTCAGCACCGCCACTTCGCCAAAGGCGTTGATCGCGGTGAACGCGTACTCGGCTTCCATGGGACCGCGGCAGGTGCTGCTGGTCAGACGGTTGGGCAGCTCAAAGGGGTTGTAGCCCATCACCTGCAGGGTGTTGTGGCCTATCTCGGTGTGGCGGGCCTCATCCCAGGTGATGCGGGCCAGGTCGTATTCCGCCTGGAAATCCTTGAAGCGGATGTCCCAGAGAAATGTGCCGAAGGCTTCGATGGCGTCCAGCTCGTCGCGCTGGGTGCGCACAAAATCAAGGGCCTTGGCCTCATAGCTGTCGTGCACATGGCGGGGGCTGCCGTCGGCCACATCGTATTCTCCGGTCTGGGCAAAGGTCGTGAAGCGGCTGTCGCGCAGCGGCACGGTCGCCCGCACATAGGCCCCTTTTTTCTGCCTCAAGCCCTCGGGCATCGCGGTCTTCGGGTCGCGGCCCGTCACGCCGCCAATGGCTGACAAGACCCGGCCCAGATGCCAGCGCCACTGGTTGATCTTGGCGCCATCCACCCCGCCTTCCACATAAGCCGCGACAGCCTCTTCGGCCCAAGACAGCATGCCTTCGTAGTCCATCAGGATCTGCTTCATCAAACGGATGGTCGGTGCGTCGGCGATAGGGCAGGTGTCGTCGATGTGATGGCGATACGCCGTTTGCAGGGCCCGGCCGACCACCAGATGCGCTCCGGCCATCAGCTCGGCGCTGTTCTCGGCCAGCAAAAGCTCCTCGATCAGTAAGTCGATCTCGGCGTCGCGGATGGCATCCACTTTCTTGAAATTGAGCTCCTGCTCGGTCAGGCGTTCGCGGAATTTCTTGGCGGCGTCGGCGTGCCAAAAGATGTGGCGGCCGGTCTCGATCTTGACCTCCATCTCCGGGATGGCCAGGGTCCAGGACCCTAAAGCGTGCGCCAGGCGGTATTCCAGGTAAAAGAAGCGCGTCAGGATGGCGGCGTTCTCGTCCACGCTGTATTTGCCGCCGAGGCGCCGCGGGTCGCGCGGGAAGCGAAAACGAAATTCTTTTTGGCGGGCGGCTGCAGCCTCCCGCTCTTCGGGCCTTGAAACTGCTACGTATGCACTCATCACTGGCTCCTAAAAATAAAAAGTCTTAAGGGCGATCTAAATAAACCGGGGACTCACTGCCATCTTATTCCATCCCAGTTCAACTCTCCAACAGGGTTTTCAAGACCTTCAAGTCGCTTTCCGCCTGGGTGTCCTTAGTTTCGGGCTCAGATACATCTTCTCGACCTTTTCGCGAGCCCAAGGAGTTTTACGCAAAAAAACCAGGCTGGATTTGATGCTCGGGTCGGTGGTGAAGCAGCGGATATCCAAAGCCTTGCCCATGGCTTCCCAGCCATGGCGTTCGACCAAGGTGGTCAAGATCATTTCCAGGGTGAGGCCGTGCAGCGGGTCGCGGCTTTTTTGCATTTTAGAGTCCAAAATGACCCGCTACCCAGGCAAGTTTGTGGCCGAGCTGGGAAGGGTGGATGTCGTGACCCATGTCCCGGTAAAAACGGATCTCCTTGTTCTTGCCCTTCACTAAGTCGTAGCCGCGTTCCACGGTTTTGGCCGGGCAGACCGGATCATTGAGCGAGGCTGACCAAAAACTGGGGCAGCGCAGCGACGGCAAGTGGTTGAGCAGGTCCACGTAAGCCAGTGTGCGCAGGACCTGTGAGCCACGCTCGGGATAGATGCGGAGGTAGCTGCGCAGTTCTTCGGTCGAGCCGGTCGCTCCCAATTTCAGGCGGCTTGGAAAATCGATCAGGGAAGGATTGTCCGCGCCGCAGAGGGACACGCGCGGATCCAGGCAGGCCGTGGCCAAAGCCAAACCGCCGCCCTGGCTTTCCCCATTGGCCAGGATCCTTTGCGGATCGACTTCGGGCCGCGAGCACAAAAAATCCACGCAGCGCAGAGTGTCGGCGTAA
>JAZKAF010000171.1:0-3897 GCA_040389285.1 candidate division FCPU426 bacterium | reverse complement strand
ATAGTAATAAGCTGCCGGATCGAGTATCCCCTGGGTCATGTAGCCCGCGGCATGCCCTCCTGGGTAGCCCTGATTATCGGCGGAGTCCCCAGCCTGGCCACGCACATCCACGGCCAGGACCGCCATGCCCAGCATGATCCAGTGCAGGTGGTTCAACGGCTCGCCTTTGTGCCAAGTATAGCCGTGGGACTGCAGCACCACAGGTAGGCGCTTGGAGCGCTGCTTCGGCAGAAGATAGATCCCGGCTAGCTCGGCGCCGCCAAAACCTTTGAAGCGGACATCGTAGACTTCTATCTGGGCGATGAGATAGTCGCGACGCGTGAGCCGCGCTTGTAGCGGGAGCTCGCGTTGGGCTATTAAGGTCGCTTTCCAAAAATTAGCGAAGTCAGCGGGACGAGCCGGGCGATAGCTAAGCGCGGGAGGATGGATCTTCACTTCAGAACCACTTTCCGGCCCGCCAGTTCGGAGGCGAACCAGGCTCCGGTCATCTTCAGCACTTTCAATTTATGCTCCAGGTTCTGTTTGCGCGCGGGGATCATGTCCAAGACGTCGAATTCGCAGTGCCCCAGCACCCGCTGAAGGCTGTCGCAGCAATTCACCGAACCTCCGCCTTGGCCGCCCGCCACGCAGACGCCGAGGGCGGGCTTGCCTTGTATCCCCTGCTTGCCGGCGGGGTGCAGCCCGATGCGGCGCAGGCGGTCTAAAAACGAACGGGTGCATTCGCTCAGGTCGCCCCAGTAGACCGGGGTGACAAATGCCACGGCGTCAGCCGCGCGCAATTCGTTGACCAGCTCCGCGAAGCCGTCCTCCAGCTTGCACCAGCCCTCGTCCAGGCACATGCCAAAGCCATCCTGGCCGCGCTGGATGCAGGTCTGGATATTTCTTTCGAGCAGATAGACCGTCCCGACTACGGCGCCAGCGCTGGCCAAGCCATCGGCTAAGGCCGCGGCAGCCTTGCCGGCCCGGCCCTGGTGGTCGCGGCTGCCAACAAGGAGGAGAACTTTGGAAGACATGGCTTGTTCCACCTGATTCAAGGCGCTAGTTTTATCTCGATCCCCTGGGCGCCTTTCCAGGCCATCGTTTCAAAGTCACCGCGGCTCTTGAAGTCCAGCCGCACTCTCAAGACTTGCCCCACTTTGAATTTCTCGAAACCCAGCGCGGCGGCGGGTATGGCCAGTTCCCAGTCGGTGACCCATTTGGACAGATGGGTGCTCGCCGAGGCTTGGATCTCGCCGCGCTGCGGCGGCCTAAGGAAGAGCACCCGCTTGCCTCCGATGCTCTCATCTCCTTTGGGATCCGCGCGCACGCCCGTGGCCCCGTAGTATTCATAGGTCTTGGCTCCCGTCGCCTTGACCTGCAACCGATGCAGCTCTCTCCAGGTCTTTTCGTCATCCTGCTTCGGCAGATCCCTGCTCGGATGGTTGAATCCGGAAGCGCGCATCGCGATCCAAAGGCTGCCTTCTTCCCAGGCCAGCCAAAAATCGCCATAGGGTGATAAGCCGGCAGGGGTCTTGATCAAAGCACGCGGCAGCGGCACGCTCTTGTCCCAGTCGCCAAGATCCCCATCCGCCTTCAGGCCCGCGCCTAGCGCCACCAGGAGCGGCCCGGCTTGGACCTTTGCGGAGGGCGCCGGAGCCGAAGACGCGTGCCAACCTGGCGCCGCGGCGTTCAGGTCGGCGAAGGCGGCCGTGATCTCGGCATAGGGCTGGTCATAGATGTCCACCAGGCCATGGTTGTAGTCTTCGCCATCGTCGCGACCGTAACTGGGTTCATCGTAAAACTGGAACCAATGCCAGCCGACCACAAAGGGCATGAAAGCGAACTCGCGCACCTGCGCGCCCACCGCGACCGTGCGCTGCAGCTGGGTGTCCACCTTGGTGAAGGCGCCGCCCGTATTCTTCAGGCCGCTGCGGTTCTGGCCCGCGGCGCAATAAAACTCGCCGACCAGCAAAGGCGCCCCGCTCAGCTCATGCAAGGTCTCGAAGAAATTCCGCGAGACCCAGCCATCGGGCGAGGGCGACTCGTAATTCACCGACACCACGTCCACAAGGCCGCGCGCCGCCCGCGCTACGGCCTGGGGATAGTATTGCTGATAGCGGTCGCCCAGGATCAGTTTGCCAGGATCGGCAGCACGCACCGCCGCGGCGCAGACCTCGTAATAGCGACGGGACACTTCATAGACCCAGGCGTCCATCACGCGATGCCCGTGGCCGTCGCGACGGGCCGTATCGGTTATAGCTAGCAGGCTGTCCCAATCGCGGGCCCGGGTGTCGAAATCCGCGCTGAATTTTTTAAAGTCCCCCTGGTAGGACTTCTTAAAGACCTCGACCAATTTTTTCTTGCCAGGAGCCTTGGCATCCCAGGCCATGGCCAAATTCAACAGATAGTCATCGGCCCAGGTCAGCTCGTTGTCCAAGAAATATCCCAGCACTCCGGGGTTGCCGCGCCAAGGCGCGGTGGTCCGCTCGGCCAGGCGCTTGGCCTGGCCCGGGTAATCGCTGCCCCAAAGGTCCCACCAGATCCCGCCCATGCTGGCCTGCATATGCAGCACCGGGGTCATGGCCTTCCCGCTTTTCAAAAGCCCGGGATCAGACCATCCGCCCAGGGTGTTGAAACCCCAGGCGTCCAGGCGCGCCATGCTGCGCCTGCTCCAGCTGGCGAAGTTGTCGTGGTTGTGAAAGAAGGCTGAGTATTGGGGTTTCGCCGGGGAGTAATCAGCTTTTTTGGGGCCGGGTCCCACGCAGTCCACGCCCAAGGAAAGCATTTTTCCGCCCTGGGGAGAACGGATCCACCAGACGCCCTTTTCTTCGAACACGCCGAAGCCGTCCGCGAGAACGGCCTGAGGGATCGAGCCCAGCAGCAGTGCCAGGGCAAGGGCGCTGGCGCGGCGCCAATGGGTCTTCAACAGATCTTGCCCCGTTTTCCCGCCTTGCCGTGGCCGGGAGGGCTCTGACCGATCCAGCGCTCGTCCGCGGGTTCCGAGGCCAGTTGATAGCGCGAGTCTGTGGAGAAGCGCACGTGTTTGGAGGGGTTGTCGAGGCTGGCGTGGATCGTGAACATGCTGAAGGTCAGCAGATCGCCGACCTTGTACTCGGTGGTCAACCAGCGCCCGCCAAAGGTTTTTTGCAACTGCACCGGATCGTTGCTCAGCCAGCCATTCCACCATTTTTCGCCGCTGGCGTATTTTTCGGCTTCAGGACGGTTGCTGCAATAACTGTCCACATCCCGCTGGCCGTAGGTCTCCTTCAGGCGCTTGAGGCGGTGGGAACCTTCCAGCACCATCAGGCCACCTAAGTCAAAAGTCACGTCGCCGATCGGGACCCAAGCCGTGAACAAGTTGCTGGTACCGCGGCCCATGTACACGATGTCCAAATGGGGCGGGGTGCCCTTGCCCGGAGCCACCGCGCGGACCCAGGTGTAATCGTAATGCAGCACCTCGCCACCCAGCAGGGCCCGGTAAAAATCCATCATCCTGCCCGTGTAGAGCAGCTCGTGCATGGGCGCGTTGTTCTTGGCAAGATCGGAGCGCAGGGACAGGGGCAGACCCGGCTTCAGCACGGCCTCCATGGGATCAAAGGCCGGATCCAGGCTGCCTTCGGCTGCCAAACGCCCGGTCATCTCGCGGCGCGTGGCCATCACCTGCGCTTTGTCCAGGTATCCCGGCAGGTAAAGATAGCCGTCCTCCGCCATCCGCTTTCTTAGTTCAAGCGGATCCTGAAGCGCGTCATTCGAGTCGCGCAAGACTCCGAATTTTTCGGGGCTTTGATCCAGTTCCCTGCCCAGCGAAGTCAGCTTTTGCATTAGTTTCACGGCTCTCTCCCGCGAAGGCACCTAAGGGTGGCTCATGGCTATACAAGATTTTATCACGCTTCAAGCGCGGCCGGATCAGGACCTTTT
>JAZKAF010000170.1:2050-17834 GCA_040389285.1 candidate division FCPU426 bacterium | reverse complement strand
TTCAGCGACTCGCCGACCGCCACCCCGACCTCGACCCCCACGGCGACTTTTAGCCCGACTCCGACCTTCAGCGATTCGCCGACAAAGACCTTCAGTTTCACGCCGACCCCAAGTTCCACGGCGACCCCGACCTTTAGCAACTCGCCCACTCCGACCTATTCGTCGACGCCGACCAACAGTTTTACTGGGACTATGACCTTGAGCGACTCCCCCACGCCGACCTTTTCGTCAACGCCGACCGACAGCTACACCGGCACACGGACCCTCACGGATTCCCCGACCGCCAGCGTGACCTTTACGCAGAGCTACACCTTCACGTTCAGCTTCACTTTCAGCGATTCACCCACGCCCAGCGCCACTGTGACGCAGAGCTACACCTACACCGGCACGGCGAGCTACACCGACTCCCCGACACCCAGCGGCACGCCTACCCCTACGCCCAGCTTTAGCCCGACGCGCAGCGTCACGGCCACCCGTACCATCACGGGTACCTTCAGCGCCAGCCCTAGCCCCTCGGCCACGCCGCAGCCGATGCCGTATCAAGTCAGGGTGATCGTCTACAATGCGGCCGGGGAAAAGGTCTGCGTGCTCTATAACGGCGGCATTTCGCTAAAACCGGACCAGCCCACGATGAACGGCAACCTTGTCCAGTCAGGGGTCCAGGCTATTGCCCTGGTCTATGGAGGCGTCTTCCAGACCGGAGGCGACACGCTCACCTGGATCGGCCAGGACGACAACGGCTCCTATGTCGCCGGTGGCGTTTATTACATCCACACCACGGTCACGGACAATTTTGGCGAAGTGACCTCTTACACCCAGTCGGTGTCTGTGGTGGAACCCGCGCAAAAAAATGAGGTCAGCGTCTTCAACAGCGCCGGGGAGAGGATCTATCACAAGGTCTTCCCAGCCTCTGCGGGCCTGGCCAACGGTTTCAGCCTGGATCGGGACGCCTTCGCCCCCATGAAGGGGGATTCGTTGAAGATGAGCATTCATTTTGTGTCGGGCGACGCCGTGGCCGTCTGGGACGGCAGGAACGACAAGGGGCATGCCGTGAGCGCGGGCATCTACACGGTCCAACTGTCGAGCGGTGGCTCCCGCGGCGAGGAGAACCGGGTGCTGAAGCAGGTCGAAGTGCTGGCAGCGCAGGACCGGGATGACGCCCATGCCATCGTGCCGGATCAGCCGCTATCGGCGGCCGGGCTTGGCCAACAGAATCCGCGGGGGATCAAGATCGTCTACGATGCTGGCGCTGTCGAGCAGGGCAGCGCGGTCGCCCGGCTCTTTGACCTCTCCGGCCGGATGCTTTCCGAGTGCCATGGCGGCTCAGTTTCGGGTATCATCGTCGTGCCTGTCCGCGTACCCCTTGCTTCTGGCATCTATGTGGTGGTATTTGAATACCGGACCCCGGCTGGCACCGTGAAGCGCGCACTGATCAAGACCGCTGTCCTGTACTGAGGCAATGAATGGCAAGAACCTTTTCGATCCTTCTTCTTATCTTTGCTTCGCTTTTCTCCTCAAAACTCCACGCTGATTTTGGCCTGACCTGGGATCCGCCTTCAACGGCGCAGCTGCGTTTGGACAGCGCTGAGGCGGCCTTTTCCATCCGTTTTGTCAGCCCGCGTGACCAAGAACTGCGGGCCGTGTCGCTTTATTGCGCTGATGCCCAAAAAAGCCCCTTGTTCAATGTGCAAGTCGAGGATGACCGGGACGGCCACCCCTCTGGAAAGCCTTTGGCAAGCGCTTCCTGGGTGCCGCGCCAGGCCAGCTGGAGCACTTTAGCCCTGGCTGGGGTGACGCTGAAAAAGGGCGCCACTTATCACTTGGTCGTCTCCCACAATGACCAGCGCGGCGGTGTGCACTCGGTGGGGCGCATTGGGGCCGGGTACTACGCTTCGTTCGCGGCGTTATCTCCAGCCGCAGGAGGAAATGAATCCTCAGTCACCCTGCTTTTACGCCGCGGAAAGGGCTGGGTTTCAAGCGCCCTGATCCCCGTTTTCATACTTCAGGCCGGGGACGGGATCTTGGCGGGCCAGAGCTATGTCGAGCCGTTCGCGGCGGGAGTCTTTGGAGGCGAAACAGGGAGCGTGCCAGCCCAGGTCCTGCATTTCAATTGTGGTTCGACGGTCAGCTCGCTGCGCGCGAAGGTCCGCGCGGTTGGCCACCCCAAAGCGCCTCTGCGCCTTCATATATATAGCCACAATTACATGACCCACCAGACCCATCTGCTTTACCAAGGGGATTTCACAACGGTTGACCTAAGTACGGCATGGTCCTGGAAAACTCTTCTCTTGCCAGAAACCGCACCTAAAAGTTTTGCTCCCGAATGCTATTACTTTGCTTTTGTGGCGGAAGGGGGAAGGGCAGAGGGAGCGGGATGCGAGGACTGCTACGAAGTCTTTGGCCTGCGAACCCGGCCCGGCGCGTCGGGCGCGATGGATCTGACTTTTGACGCCGGCGCTCACCGTTCCCGAGCTTCGGTGCGGGGCGTTGATGGCGTTTGGGAGGATGATTTTGACGCTGATCTGAACGTTGTTACGGTGGGATCCTATTGCGAACCCCGGGAGATATCCAACGCCACTCCACTCCTGCCGTCTTATTCGCCGCCCCTGGACCTGATGCGGGGGGCTTTCCCATGAAGAAATGCCTTATTCTTTTGATCTGCCTGGGATTCTCCGCGGCCTTAGGGGCTGAGGATACCCTGATGTTTGAAGAACACGCGGTCTCATCGATCTCGACCCAAGTCCGAAACGGCGAGTTCGAAGGCGCGCTTGCCACGACCCGTGAACTGCTTCGCTGGAGGGAAACCAGGCTGGGCGCGGCCCATCCCGCCCTGGCGCCGGTGCTGAAAAATGAGGCGACCTTGCTCAGGCAGCTGGGCCGCCCGTTGGAGGCCGAAGCTCGTCTGCGCTGGGCTTTGGCGATCCAGGAAAAGGCGGGGGTTGAAAGCGCCACGCTGGCGTCCTATGGCAACGACCTTGGGGAACTGGCCCTCGAGCGGGGAGCCTTTGAAGAAGCGGCGGGATACCTGGCCCGCAGTCCCGAAAATAGCGAGACTCAACGGATCCAGGCCCGTTTACGCGTGGTGCAGAAGGATTGGCCCGGTGCTTTGAAGGTCTTGCAGGACTTGCGCAAGAGGACAGGATCGCCCGATGAACGTATTAGGTCAGGTTGGGACGCAGGCTGGGCCAGCTTTTCGGCCGGGCATCCGGAGCAGGCCGCCACCTATTTTTCCGAAAGCCTGGAGCTAGCCGCAGCCAAACCTTTGTTAAAGATGGAAGCCCTGGAGCAGCAGGCGGATTTTGAGGCGGAGAGGGGAAGACTTGAAGAAGCGGCCGCGCTTCGCAAGCAATCCGCAGCGATGCGGGCTGGCACACTGGGAGCCGATCGCTTTGAATCGGAACCTTATCTGTTCGGCGCGGGGATCCTTTATTCGAAATTAGGCCGCTATGCCGAGGCTGAATCTCTCTTAAAGCGCTCGCTCGGACTGAAAGAAAAATCGTATGGCGGGGAAAGCGGAGCCACGGCCCGCGCTTGGCAGGAACTGGGATCCCATTATCGCCGGGCCGGATCCGAAAAAAAGGCGTCTTCCGCCTTCGCCTCGGCGCTAAGGATCTGGAAAAAGGTGTATGGGGATAAGAGTCCATATGTTGCCGCTTGCCTTAGCATTTCCAAGCGGGCCTCTAAAGATTGAAGGCCGCGAGATCGGCGCTAGCTACTGTGCTGCAAAAGCAAAAAAGGGGCTCCGGCTCTAGCCGAAACCCCTTTTTTGTCGTCAAATATGGTGCGCGCGGAGGGACTTGAACCCCCACGACCTTGCGGCCACTAGGCCCTGAACCTAGCGCGTCTGCCAATTTCGCCACGCGCGCGTATTGAAGAGTCAGAAGTTTATCCAAGGTCCATCCGGCTGTCAAGCAATCGAGGAGAGAGAGTGAGTCTTGCCGATCAAATAGCGGATCTGCTGGCAACCGCCCAAGAAGGCTTGTCAGAAAACGAGATTGCCTCGCAACTGGGCCTTCCAAGGCACCTGAAAAAACGGGTGCGCCAGGAACTGGCCTTCTTGGAGGAACAGGGCAAGGTCAGCAAGAACAGCCGCCACCGCTACGCCGCCGTGGTCAAAGGGGCTTCGCGATCCGCGCTTTTGCAGGCCATTTATATCCTCACGTCCGGTGGCAGTTCCTTTGCCAAGCTTGCGGATGGATCCGAAGAATTTTACGTGCCCGAGCGCTACCGGGGATGGGCCCTGCCCGGTGACTTAGTCGAGATACGGCGCCTGCCCCCCAAGCCTGGCGCCCGTGGCCCCCAAGGCTTCAAGGGCAGGAATGACAAGACCATGAAGGACGCGGCCGGAGTGGTCCGGGTTTTGAAGCGCGGTAGGGAACAGTTGGTGGGGACTTTTGAAAAACAAGGGCGCGACTTTGTCCTGACCCTGCACCAGGGAGAGACCGAGGTGGATGTCCAGATGGAAGGCGCGCCTTCGGGTATCCCTGAAGGGGATTGGATCGTGGCCACAGCGCCGGGACTGGACGCGTTGGGCAAGGAGCCTGCGGCCGCGCGTTTTATGAGCCACTTGGGAGGCGAGGGCACCGCCCACCTGGATACCTTGATCCTGATAAAAAAGGCGGGCCTGAAGGAGGAGTTCTCTCCCGCGGCCCTGGCTGAGGCGAAACGCCTGCCTGAGGCGCCCGGGGAAGCCGATTTTCTAGGCCGATTGGACCTGCGCGGAGAGGTGGTCTTCACCATCGACGGCGCCGATGCCAAGGACTTTGACGACGCAGTATCCATCGAGAAGCTGAAGGACGGCTGGAAACTTGGCGTCCATATCGCCGATGTCAGCCACTATGTGCGCCCAGGCACTGCGCTGGACAAGGAGGCCTTTGAACGGGCCACCAGCGTCTATTTGCCCGACCGGGTGCTGCCGATGCTGCCCGAAGCCCTTTCCAACGGCCTTTGTTCGCTGAAGCCCGACGTGCCCCGCCTGGCTCTTTCGGCGTTGATGGAGATGGACGTCAACGGCCGCATGCGAAGCTGGAGTTTCGCGTCCACCGTGATCCGCTCCGCCCGGCGCTTTACTTACGAGGAAGTCGAGACCTGGCTGGATAAACGCGAGGGCCTCTCGGACGCGGACGCCCAGCGCCTTGGTCCGGTGCTGGATGAGATGCGGCGCTTGGCGTTGAAGCGGCGCGAGCTACGCGTACAGCGCGGTGGACTGGATTTTGATTTTCCCGAGACCAAGGTCGATCTGGATGCCAAGGGCGCTCCGGTACGGCTTTGGAGGCGCACCCGCCTTTTCGCGCATCAGCTGATCGAAGAATTCATGCTGGCGGCCAACGAAGCCGTCGCCACCGAACTTAAGAAACGCACCATTCCGCTTCTATTCAGGGTGCACGAGACCCCTGACGAGGAAAAGATGAAGCAGACCATGGCCGTGCTGGGGCGCCTGAAGTTGGGCGCGCCTCGCTCCGGGACCCTGCAGCCTGTTGACCTGCAAAAGATCCTGACGCGCATGGAAGGAAAAAAAGAGGCCAGGCTGGTCAACACGCTCTTATTGCGTTCCCTGAAGCTGGCGCGCTATGACGCCCGCCATGACATTCATTTCGGTCTGGCCCTCGAGAACTACTGCCATTTCACCTCGCCGATCCGCCGTTATCCCGACCTGATCGTGCATCGCAGCCTGCGCGCCGGGGTGGTCGAAGGCCAGGACCTCGGCAAGGTCAAGGCATTGATGGGTGACGTGGGCGCCATGGGCGAGCACTGTTCGACCATGGAGCGTAAGGCCGAGCAATGCGAGCGGGATTGCGTGAAGGCCAAGCAGGTGCGCTTCATGGAGGGGAAACTGGGGCAGGTCTTTGACGCCGTGATCAGTTCCGTGACCGCCTTTGGTTTCTTTGCCGAGATCGTCGAATTTCCGGCCGAGGGCCTGGTGCCTCTGGCCTTGCTGGAAGATGACTATTACGTCTTTGATCCGGACTGGCTGCGTTTGGAAGGTCGGAGCACCCATCGCCGTTTTCAGATCGGGGTTGCCGTCAAGATCAAGGTAAAGCGGGCGGATTGGCGTAGTTTGCAGGTGGATTTCGTTCTGGCGTCCTAGGTCTAGCCTCGATTGTTGCCCCAAAAATCCTTTGGCAGTATACTTTATTTAGTTAGTTTCAAAACGAAACACCCCCGAGCCTAGTAAAAAGCATGAAAAAAAGCATCATCATCGATTCTGGCGCAGCCACTGGGCTAACTGCCCTATCCAATGAACCGGCGTCGGTCCTGCGCATGCTTGGTCAGTCAGCGGCCATGAAGAAGATCCAGCACCTGGTTCAAAAGATCGCGCCCACGGATTCCAATATCCTGATCACCGGCGAGACCGGCACGGGCAAAGAACTGCTGGCGCGCGCCATCCATGACCTGTCCCGGCGGGCGGCCATGCCTTTTGTGGCGGTCAACGCCTCGGCCATCCCGGAAAATCTTCAGGAGTCTGAGCTCTTTGGACATCGCAAGGGCGCTTTCACTGGCGCGGTCGGCGACCGGCGGGGCCTTTTCGAGGAGGCCAGCTCGGGCACCCTGTTTTTGGACGAGATCGGCGACACCTCCCTCAGCCTGCAGGTGAAGTTATTGCGCGCCCTTGAGAACCGGGTGATCCGCAGGGTGGGTGATTCCGGGGAACGGGGTGTGGATGTGCGTGTGATCGCCGCCACCAACCGCGACCTGGTGGAGCTGGTCAGGCGCGGCGAGTTCCGCGAGGACCTGTTCTTTCGTTTGAACGTGGTGCATCTGGACCTGCCGCCTTTGCGAGACCGCAGCGGCGACCTGGACCTGCTGATGGAAAATTTCTTAAGGATCCACAGCCAGCGCCATCAGAAGACGCTCAAGGGTTTTGATGCCGCCGCCCATGCCATGTTGAGCGCCTACTTTTATCCAGGCAACATCCGCGAATTGGACAACATCGTGCATCATGCCGTGCTCATGGCCGAAGGCGAAAAGATCGGGATCACGGACCTGCCTCCTTACCTTTTCAACCAGCCCAGGCTGGCGGGCCATCCTTCGGCCCGGATCCTGGAGGCGCGGGGCGATGGCGCTCGCGGATTGGACCTAGCCGACGGCTTCATGACCCTGGCCCAGATGGAAAAGACCCTGATCGAGGCCACCTTGCGCAAGCTGGAGCGCAACCAGAGCGCCGCCGCCAAAAAACTGGCGATCTCCCGCTCAACTTTGTGGCGCAAGATGAAGGAATACGGGATACCGGCATGACCGCGGCTGTCCGTGGCGCTGGCATTCCTGAGGAGCCCGCCGCGCGATGGGCCTGGCATATGCGGCGGGCCGCGGAGCAGGGGTCTGAGGACGATTACCTGGAGGCGCTGGACTTAGTTCCCGCCATGCCCGACCGGCGCCAGAGCCTGGTGAAGACCTTGCGCGGACTGGCCGGGCTCTACGCCGACCAGGGCCGTTTGGAAGAGGCCATCCCCTTGTTCGAAAGTGTGGCCCAAGAGGCATCGGCGCCCACGAAGATCTTCTGGTGCGACTACGTCCGCCTGATGTTCAAGGCCGCGGAACAGCGCTTCGCCAACAAGGAGTCGGCCGCCGCCAGCCATGCGCTCGAAAGGGCGCGCCAGCTTTCTGAAAATGCGCCAGGCCATCCCGAAATGGCCGCTCTCTGCCGGGAGGGCTATTTGCAGGTCGGTGGCCTTTTCGAGCAGGCAGGTTCCTTTGTCCAGGCCGACCTCTACCTGGACCGGGCCCTGGCCATCGTCCCCGGTCCTGGAGCGGAGGACGGCCTGCAGATCGTGGCGGGATTCGCGTGGAAGGCGTTCCGACGGGGCGATTTCAGGCGCTGCGACGCCTGGATCAAGCGGGGCCTGGCCCTCAGTCCGCACAGCTTATCGTCCAGATCGGGGCTCTTGTCCGCGCGGGTCGCGGCCTTGCTGGCGGCTTTGGGGGGTTCCGCCGCCCAGATGCGGGCCGCGAAACAGTCCGAACATTATTTTTCGTGGGGAGAGGCGATCCTACGCGAAGCCCAGGCGCAGGGGTCCGTGGAGCTGGCCGACCTGCTGGTAGCCTGGGGCTCCTGCTCGGCCACGCCGCGCCATGCTGAGCAGCGTTTTCGTGAAGCCCTGGAGATCCGCAAAAGGTTACTAGGACCCCGCCATAGCAAGACCCGCGAACTGGAGAGCGCCCTTGGATTCGGCGCGGACTCCGGCTTCAAACAGGGATTTGCGCCGCTACAGAAACCCCTGGCCCAGGTGCTGCCTCGCGCGGCCTCGGCCATGGAGATCAAGGCGCTCTACCGCCGTCTGGCTAAATTGGCCCATCCCGACCAGGCCCAGAGCGACGAGGAATTTGAGGCGAGGAACCTGATGATGGGCGAGATCAACGCCGCGTCCAAGGCCGGGGACGGATCGCGGCTGGCCCGTTTGGCCGCCAGGACTCGCGCGGAGTTAAAAAAGAAAGGTTGGTTAAGGGAATGACGCTTCGCGGAATATTGACGCTACGCTGTCCGCATTGCCTGAAGGGCAGCGTGCGGGCCGGGCTTTTTAGGACGGCCAAGCATTGCCCGGTCTGTGGGCACTTGTTCGAGATCGAGCCGGGTTTTTACGCCGGGGCGATCTATTCGCTCTACGGCATGGCGGGTTTTGTGGGCGGCGTCACCGCCTTGTTCTGCCTTTTTGTCCTCGACCAAGGGCCTTTCGCTTCCGTGCTCTGCGGCTCCGTAGCCGTGGCCCTGGTCTCTCCCTACTTATTCTGGCTTTCCCGCACCGCCTTCATCCACGCCGAGGAACGCTTCTTCAGGAAGATGAAGGGCCTTTAGGCCTCCGGCGCCACGTAATTGAAGACCATGATATAGGCCCTGCGGTGGTTCTGGGTGCGGTTGGGTCCGGCGTAATGCAGGGTGTTGTGCCAGTGAAGGGCCACGCCGCCCGGATTCAAAGGGCAGGCGACCGCCTTGGCGAGCAGTTCGGCGGGCATGTCGCAGACCAAGCCGTGGACGTCGGGATTTTTCGAGACATGGCTGTGGTCCAGGATCGGGCCTTCATGGGAGCGGGGAACGTACTGCATGCAGCCGTTCGCGACCTCGGCCTTGTCCAGCGAGAGCCAGAAATTCACGGCCCGTTCCCGGCCCCAAAGCTTTTTGTCCCAGTAGCCCTGGTCCTGGTGCCAAGGGGTCTCGTGGGCGATGCCGATGGGTTTGTCGATAAAATGGTCGAAGGCGAATTTGGCCCCGGGACCCAGCATCTGCTTGGCGACGGCCTCGGCCCGGCGGAAATAGACCCCCGAGCGTAGCTTTGGTTCGTAGCCGCCCGGATTCATGATCTGCGGCAGCAATTTCCCCTTATCCTTGGCACGCGCCGTGGTGGCCAGGTCGAAAAAATCCCCGTCTTCCAGTTTATAGCCGCCGTTGAACATCGCGTCGTAGATCACCCGCATGCCTTCGATCTCAGCCATAGGCACGAAGGGATCGACGCTGAGATATCCCTCTTGCTTGAAAAAATCGCGTTCTTTGTCTTTCAGCTGCAGGTCATCGGCCATGGGTGTATTCCTGAGTTTGCATTTGATTGAGATACCATTGTACAAACGTTTCGGTCCCGCCTTCCACCTGAGAGTAAGGACCGGGCCGGTAAGCGCTTGAGTTCACCCCAGCCTGGTTGACCTCGCAAAGGCGGACATCCTGGGTGCCGGTGGCTTTCCAGACCGCGGTCACTTCGTCCACCTGGTAGTCGTTGCCTTCCAACGCGTCGCCCCGCACCAGCCAATAGAAATCCAGGTCCGTGACGTCCGCTGAGACCGGGGTCATGCGGATGATCATGCAGTGGTCCGAACTCATCTCCATCCAGAATTGCGGCGCCGTGGTCACGGCCAGGACCCCGATGTCCCGGTCTTGCAGGCTGCCCAGCAGCGGCGCCACCGGCTTGCCGTCGCGGGTCAGGCTGATGAAGCCCGGCTGTAAGGGAAAGCGCCAGAACAAGAACCAGGAGGCGTCGCTGAACCAATGGGTCTGCACATCCAGTCCCATCGCCTTCCAACGCGCGGCTTTTTCTGCGTTGAGCGATTCCTCGACCTTCGCCAGTTCGGGAACATCGGGGGAGATCGCGCTGATCACCGCGCCGCAGTATTCGGGGTGGTTGCCCCCGCAGTGGTAGCACTCGCGGAAGTTCTCGACCACCAGCTTCCAATTCGCGCGGACGCTGAAATGGCTGTACTCGGCGATCTTGGCGTTTGCCAGGTCATAGGGCAGTAAGTGCCGGCGAAGGCCCTCTTCGAACTCTTCGAAGACCGGCGCTTGTTCCGCCAAGCACACGAAGATCAGGCCTCCCACTTCGCGCAGCTGCAGCCCATGCAGGCCAAAGGCCGAGCGGTCGAAGCCCTCAGGCATGTGCCGCGAGTTCTTTAAGTGTCCTTCGGGGTCAAAGGCCCATTGGTGGTAGGGGCAGACCAGCACTTTCTTGTTCCCGGACTCCTCAGAGCAGATACGCGACCCGCGATGGGTGCAGACGTTGAACCAGGCGCGAAGGATCCCGTCCTGGCCGCGGATGATCAGCAAGGGCTCCTTGCCCAGTTGCCAGGTGAAATAATCCCCGGGCTTGGGCGCCTGAAGGCTCAACCCGGCGAAAAGCCAGTTGCGTCCGATGACCCGGGCCATGTCCAGGTCGAAGATCCCGGGGTCGTTGTAGAAATCCTGCTCCAAAGACCAACCCGGCCTGCGCCTGGCGATCAAGCCGGCGAGCTTGTCGTTTTTCTCCGCAGCGCCCGTCTGCGAGGGCGCGCCGGGGATCTGAGGTGGCAAAGCGGCTGCGGAAGACTTCATCAGATAGCCTCAAAACAAGAAAAGATCCGTTATTATATACCGCAGCCACTTCATTATAAATGTTCCAAAACAAAGCACCGATTCAAAATAAAGCGTTCGAAAACTAGAAATATGCTTTTAAATCAAGCTTAAATGCCTATTTGTCTTGGCACGGACCTTGCATTAGATATAGGCGGAATTACACATAATGAGGTCTAATCATGGCTAAAGTACTCGGTATCGATCTTGGGACCACGAATTCCTGCATGGCGATCATGGAGGGAGGCGAGGCCAAAGTGCTGACCAACAGCGAAGGCAACCGCACGACGCCCTCGGTCGTGGCGTTCGCCAAAGACGGCGCGCGGCTGGTGGGGCAATCCGCCAAGCGCCAGGCTGTCACCAACCCTGAGAACACCATCTATTCTTCCAAGCGCTTTATCGGCCGCCGCATGAGCGAAGTGACCGAAGAAGCCAAACGCATCTCCTTCAAGGTGGGCGCCGCGGATAACGGCGACGTGGCCATCCTTTCCAAGGACCGCAAGTACGCCCCGCCCGAGATCGCGGCGATGATCCTGCAGAAGCTGAAGGCTGACGCCGAAGCCTACCTGGGCGAGACCATCACGCAGGCCGTGATCACGGTCCCCGCCTATTTCAACGACTCCCAGCGCCAGGCCACCAAGGATGCCGGAAAGATCGCCGGCCTGGAAGTCTTGCGCATCATCAACGAGCCCACTGCGGCGGCCCTGGCCTACGGCCTGGACAAGAAAAAGAACGAAAAGATCGTGGTCTATGACCTGGGTGGCGGCACCTTCGACGTCTCCATCCTGGAGATCGGCGACGGCGTCTTCGAAGTGCGCGCGACCAACGGCGACACCCACTTGGGCGGCGACGACTTCGACGAGAAGATCATCGACTGGCTGGCCGACGAATTCAAGAAAGAGCAGGGCGTGGACCTGCGCCAGGACCGCATGGCCTTGCAGCGCCTGAAGGAAGCCGCGGAAAAGGCCAAGATCGAGCTCAGCTCGGCCTCCAGCACCGAGATCAACCTGCCATTCATCACCGCCGACGCTTCCGGCCCCAAGCACCTGACCATCAACCTGACCCGCGCCAAGCTGGAACAGCTCTGCGCCGAGCTGCTGGAACGCAGCAAGTCGCCCTGCACCAAGGCCCTGAAGGACGCGGGCCTGGAGATCTCCCAGATCGACGAAGTGGTGCTGGTGGGCGGCATGACCCGCATGCCCGCGGTGCAGGAATTGGTGAAGAACCTTTTCGGCAAGGAACCCCACAAGGGCGTCAACCCCGACGAAGTGGTCGCCATCGGCGCCGCGGTGCAGGGTGGCGTGCTGAAGGGCGAGGTCAAGGACGTGCTGCTGCTGGACGTGACCCCGCTGTCGCTGGGCATCGAGACCGAAGGCGGCGTGGCTACCCACTTGATCGAGCGCAACACCACCATCCCTACCCGCAAGAGCCAGGTGTTCTCGACGGCTTCGGACAGCCAGCCCAGCGTCGAGGTGCACGTGATCCAGGGCGAACGCGCCATGGCCCGCGACAACAAGACCATCGGCAAGTTCCATCTGGACGGCATCCCGCCCGCCCCGCGTGGCGTGCCGCAGGTCGAGGTGACCTTTGACATCGATGCCAACGGCATCTTGAACGTGTCGGCCAAGGACCTCGGCACCGGCAAGGAGCAGAAGATCACCATCACGGCCTCCTCGGGCCTGGCCAAGGAAGAGGTCGAGAAGGCGGTGCAGGAAGCCAAGCTGCACGAGAGCGAGGACAAGGAGCGCAGGGAAGTGGCCGAGATCCGCAACCACGCGGAAGGCCTGGCCCACAACACCGAGCGCACCCTTAAAGAACTGGGCGAGAAAGTCCCGGCCGACAAAAAGGCCGAGTTGGAGGCTTTGATCGCCAAGGTCCGCGAGGAATTGAAGAAGGAAGGCGTTTCGGACGACCTGAAAAAGTCTTCCGAGGAGCTGGCCGAGAAAATGGCCGCCGTGAGCACGGAGCTCTACAAGAACGCGAAGCCCGAGAACGGCGCTTCCGGCGACGGCGATGGAAAGAAAGATGACGGCGGTGATATCGAAGAGGCGAAGGTCGTCGACGAAAAATAACGTCCCCAGTCACCTATAAGGAGGTAGTTCGTATGAAGTTGCGTCCCCTGAACGACAAGATCGTGGTCAAGCCCCTGGAAGCCGGCGAGACCATCAAAGGCGGCATCATCATCCCCGACAACGCCAAAGAAAAGCCCCAAGAGGCCGAAGTGAAGGCCGTGGGCCCTGGCAAGCTCAATGACAACGGACAGCGCGTGGCTCCCGACCTGAAAGTCGGCGACAAGGTGCTGTTCAGCAAGTATTCCGGATCCGAGTTCAAGGTCGAAGGCGAGGAACTGCTGGTCCTGGACGAAGGCGACATCCTGGCGGTCGTGGAGAAATAACCGAGCCTTTTTCAACTTTTAAGCAAAACGGAGGATAGAGCAAATGGCAAAGATGATGAAGTTCCATGACGAGGCGCGGCGCGCCATCCAGCGCGGCGTCAACAAGCTGGCCGACGCGGTGTCGGTGACCATGGGCCCCCGGGGCCGCAACGTGGTCCTGGACAAGAAATACGGCTCCCCCACGATCATCAATGACGGTGTGACCATCGCCAAAGAGATCGAGTTGGAAGACCATTTTGAGAACATGGGCGCCCAGCTGGTCAAGGAAGTCGCTTCCAAGACCTCGGACGTGGCCGGCGACGGCACCACCACCGCCACGGTGTTGGCCCGCGCCATCTACAACGAAGGCCTGCGCAACGTGACGGCCGGCAGCAATCCCATGTCGCTGAAGCGCGGCATCGAGATCGCCGTCGCCGCGGTCGTGGAAGAGCTGAAGAAGAGCTCCAAGACCATCAAGGACAAGAGCGAGACCGCCCAGGTGGCCTCGATCTCGGCCAACAACGACAAGGTCATCGGCGACATGATCGCGGACGCCTTCGCGAAGGTCGGCGGATCCGATGGCGTGATCACGGTCGAAGAAGCCAAGGGCATCGACACCACGGTGGAGACCACCGAAGGCATGCAGTTCGACCAGGGCTACCTGTCCCCCTATTTCGTCACCAGCCCCGATACCATGGAAACGGTGATGGAAAGCCCCATGATCCTGATCTACGAGAAGAAGATCAGCAACATGAAGGACCTGCTGCCCGTGCTGGAAAAGGTCGTGCAGAAGGCCCGTCCGTTGGTGATCATCAGCGAAGACATCGAAGGCGAGGCCCTGGCCACCTTGGTGGTCAACAAGATCCGTGGGACCCTGCAGGTCGCCGCGGTCAAGGCCCCCGGTTTCGGTGACCGCCGCAAGGCCATGTTGGAAGATATCGCCATCCTGACGGGCGGACGCATGATCGCCGAGGAACTGGGCGTGAAGCTCGAGAACGTCGACCTCAAGGACCTGGGCACGGCCCGCCGCGTGGTCATCGACAAGGACAACACCACGATCGTGGATGGTGGCGGCGACAAGAAGGCCATCGAAGCGCGCGTCAAGCAGCTGGCTAAGCAGATCGAAGACACCACCTCGGACTACGACCGCGAGAAGCTCGACGAGCGCCGCGCGAAATTGTCCGGTGGCGTGGCCGTTCTGAACGTCGGCGCGGCGACCGAGATCGAGATGAAGGAAAAGAAGGCCCGCGTTGAGGACGCCCTGCACGCGACCCGCGCGGCCCTGAAGGAAGGCATCGTGGCGGGCGGCGGCGTGGCCCTTCTGCGCGCGCAAGAAGGCCTGGCGGGATTGAAGGTGACGGGCGACGAGGCCGTGGGTGTGGACATCATCCGTCGCGCCCTGGAAGCCCCGCTTCGCACGATCGCCCAGAACGCTGGCATCGACGGCGCGGTGGCGGTCGAAGAGGTCCGCAGGCGTAAAGGCTCAGAAGGCCTGAACGCGGCGACCGGCGCTTACGAGGACCTGATCAAGGCCGGCGTCATCGACCCGACCAAGGTGACGCGTTCCGCACTGCAAAACGCGGCCACCATCGCTGCTCTGATGCTGACCACGGAGTGCCTGGTGACCGAGATCCCCGAGAAAAAGGAAGCCTCGGCGGGTGGCGGTAATCCTGGCATGGGTGGGATGGGCGGCATGGGCGGAGGCATGGACTTCTAAGCCTCTCTTAGCCAAGGTAACACAACGAAACGGCTGGTCCTTTCTTCGGGGCCAGCCGTTTTGCGTAAGCGTCCGTCCCCACTTTTTTTGGAACACCCAACGGGATAAAACGTTATATTGGTTGTCCAACCCCGGAAAACGGGGAGCCATTCTGGGAGCGTCGCATGATCGAAGTCACCGACATTGTCAAAGATTATGGGGATTACAAGGCCTTGAAAGGGATCACCTTTTCCGTGGGAAAAGGTGAGATCCTCGGCTTTTTGGGCCCCAATGGCGCCGGAAAAACCACGCTGATGCGCATTCTGACCTGCTTTTTGCCGGCGAGCTCTGGCGTGGCGAAGGTCGCAGGGTTTGACTGCGAAAAAGAGCCGATGGAAGTGCGGCGTCGCATCGGTTACCTGCCCGAGAACAACCCCCTTTATCCCGACATGCGCGTCAGCGAATACCTGGATTTCACGGCCAGCGCCAAAGGCTTCAAGGGCGCCCTCAAGACCCAATACATCGAGCGGGCCCTGGCCGAGACGGCCACCGACGTGGTGTCCGGCAGGTTGATCGGGCAGTTGTCCAAGGGCTATAAGCAGCGGGTCGGCCTGGCCCAGGCGCTTTTGGGCGATCCCAGCGTGTTGATCTTGGATGAGCCCACGGTGGGCCTCGATCCGCGCCAGATCGCGGACATGCGCAAGTTGATCCGCAGCCTGGCCGGCCGTCGCACCATCATCCTGTCGACCCACATCCTTCCGGAAGTGTCGATGGTCTGCGACCACGTGGTCATCATCAATCAAGGCCGGGTGGTGGAGCAGGACAGCACCGCCAGCCTGAGCAAGAAGCTCTCGAAATCCGACAAGATCCAGATACAGATCAAGGGCCCGCGCCCCGCGGTGCGCGAATT
>JAZKAF010000170.1:0-2040 GCA_040389285.1 candidate division FCPU426 bacterium | reverse complement strand
CCTTGAAAAATTCGAGAAGGTGCGCAAGGTCAGCCTGCGCGAAGAGCACGGCGACGATGTGGCCACCTACGAACTGGAGACCAACAAGACCGGGGATCTCCGGGCCGGACTGGCCGCCGCCGTGGTCAAGAAAGGCTGGGACCTGCTGGAGATGCGCTACGTGGGCCTGGCGCTGGAGGATATCTTCTTGCAGCTGATCACCAGCGAAGGCGACCCATTGCCATCCATCCAAAACGAGAATGAGGTGGCCGCATGAAAAGCAACATCTCCCCGATCTACTTCCGCGAACTGAAATCCTTGTTCTATTCGCCGGTGGCCTACCTGGCCCTTTTCGCTTTTTACGGGCTCAGCGGCTACTTCTTCGTTTCCATCGTCTCCTACTTCGCGCAGATGAGCATGATGAACATGCGCCAAGGGGGAGTTCATTTGAGCGACCTCTTCGCGGCCTTCCACGGCAACGTGGCGGTCACCTTCATCTTCCTGCTCCCGTTAGTCAGCATGCGCATGTTTTCCGAGGAAAAAAAGACCGGGACCATCGAGCTGCTCTTCACCCATCCCTTTTCCGACCTGGACATCTTGCTGGGGAAATATTTCGCCAGCCTGACCCTGCTGGGAGCCATGCTGGTCCCCGTGGCCCTTTTCCCGTTATTACTCTCGGGCGCGGCCAGCCTGCATTGGCCTTCCATTTTGACGGGATTCGGCGGCCTTTTCCTGGTCGGGGCGGCCTTCATGGCCGTGGGCATTTTCACCAGCGCCTTGACCGAGAACCAGGTGGTGGCCGCGGCCTTAGGCTTCGGGTCCATCCTCTTGCTTTTCCTGATCGGCTGGATGGAAGCCAGCGCCAGCGGCTTTGCCAAGGACCTTCTTAAGCAGCTTTCCATCATGAACCATTTCCAGGACATGGCTAAAGGCGTGGTCAATCTGCGGGATCTCAGCTACTTCGGGTTGCTGGTATTCCTCAGCCTTTTCGCGACCCTGCGCGTCCTTGAGAGCAAAAAGTGGAGGTAAGACCGATGAAGCAAGACTACAAAAAATGGGCGGGTTTTGCCGGGCTCTGCCTGGTGATCGTCGCCGCGGTGCTCTACACCACGCGCGGAAAAGCCGACTGGAGCTTTTGGACGCCGATGGGCTTAGGGTTCCTGGGACTTGGCGTCTATCTGGGTGCCTACCGCAGGGAAGCCCTGGAGATCCTGGTCTCGCGCAAGACGCGCCATGGGGCCAACAGCGCCTTCTTGATCCTGATGGCGTTGGCGTCGGCCGCGTTTGTGCAAGCGATCCTGAGCAACCATGACATCAGCTGGGATCTCAGCAAGGGCAAGACCCACACTCTGTCGGATGAGGCGGTGAAGGCCGCTAAGGGGCTGGACCATGAGATCCAGGCTTACGCCTTTTTCCAGCTCGGAGAGGCCAGGGCAGTCCAGTTCGAGGACCTGATGAAACGGGTCAAGGCCGTCAACCCGGGCAAGTTTAACTATGAATTCGTGGACATGAACAAGAAGCCGATGCTCGCCACCCAGTACGCCGTGCGTAGCAGTGGGACCACGGTGCTGGTGGGGCCCAACGGGCGCAGCGAGACCCTGGCGGGCGTCAAGGAAGAGGATCTGGTCAACGCGCTCCTGAAGGTCAGCTCCGCGGGCAGCAAGAGCGTGTATGTCCTGGCTGGGCACGGCGAAAAATCCATCCTAGACACCCAGCCGAACGGCATATCGGAGCTTAAGCGCGGGCTCGAGAATTCCACTTTCCTGGTCAAGGAGCTCGGCCTGACCCAGTCGCCCCAGGTGCCGGACGATTGCGCGGCGCTTTTGCTGGCGGGGCCGCAGACCGACTATCTCGCCCCGGAGCTGGCCCTGCTCGACGCCTACCTCGGACGCGGAGGCAGGCTGATCGTAGCGGTGGATCCCAGGGTGCGCCTGAACGGCCTGATCGCCTGGCTGAAAAAGGCAGGCGTGAACGTGGGCGAAGACATCGTGGTGGACTACAACCCGATCAACCAGCTTTTTGGCGGCAGTCCCATCGCTCCTATTGTCTCGGCTTTCGACC
>JAZKAF010000169.1:0-6795 GCA_040389285.1 candidate division FCPU426 bacterium | reverse complement strand
CACTTCGACGCCCCGTATCTTGAACGAATAGCCTTCCGAGGCGAGCTGCATGTTGTCCCGAATGCGGATGGGTGGGACGACCAATCCAAGATCCAGGGCGGTCTGCCGGCGGATCATGGTGATGCGGTCCAGAAGGTCGCCTCCCTGGGCCTCTTCCACCAGCGGGATCAATCCGTAGCCGATCTCCAGCTCCATGGGGTCGACACCCAGAAGCTTGGTCACATTTTCCGGCTCCTTTTCCACCGGCTTGGCCGCGGCTTCGTCCGCGATCCGTTTGGTCTCCTTTTTCTGGCCGGTCGAAAGGAAGTAATAGCCCAGGCCGGCGGCGATGGCCAAAAAGATCAGGGGAACGCTGGCCCAATTGTGGAAGAAGACCGCCATGACCACCAGCGCGCCCGCCACGATGCCCAAGGGCCTGGCGACGCCAAAAACTTGCTTGGTCAGCTCGTCCCCCAAGTTGGACTGGGCGGCTGACCGCGTGACCAGCAGGCCGGTCGCGGTGGCTATGATGAAGGCGGGGATGACGGTGACCAAGCCGTCGCCGATGGTCAATAAGGTGTAAGTGCGGAGCACCTGGTCCCAGCTCATGTTGCCACGGAACATCCCGATCACGAATCCGCCCAAGATATTGATCATCACGATCACGATGGCGGCGATCGAATCGCCCCTGACAAATTTGCTCGCGCCATCCATGGCGCCGTAGAAATTGGCCTCGCGGGAGATCTTGTCCCTTCGCGCCCTGGCCTCTTGTTCGGTGATCAATCCGGAATTGAGGTCCGCGTCGATGGCCATCTGCTTGCCCGGCATGGCGTCCAAGGTGAATCGGGCCGCGACCTCGGAAACGCGTTGGGCGCCGCTGGTGATGACGATGAACTGGATGACGATGATGATGAGGAACACGACCAGGCCCACCACCGCGTCGTTGCCGCCCACCATCTCGCCAAAGGTGTGGATGATCACCCCGGCTTTGGAGATCTCGTCCCCCCCGCTATTAGGCGAAAGGATCAAACGGGTCGCGGCCACGTTGAACGCGAGCCGGACCACCGTGGCGACTAGCAAGAGGGATGGGAACGAGGAGAACTGGAGCGGCTCGGTGGTGAAGAGGGTCACCATCAGGACCAGGAGCGAAAAGGCCAGGTTGGCGCCAAGGCAGATATCCAGCACGCTCGAGGGCAGCGGGATCAGCATGGCCATGATCACGGCAAGAAGCGCGATAGGCACGGTCAAATCAGACCATTTGACCATCGGCGATTTGGCGACGCCGCTGACGCCGCTTTGGACGTTTTCTGCCATAATGACAATCCTTTTACAGTTAAATTACGCTATTTTCGCCTGAAGGCTGCGAAAGCACAAGACCGCCTTTTTTGGCGATCCTTTCCCGGTTTTTCCTGGCTTTTTCGGCCAATTTGCCCTGCATCTGATACACGAAGGCTAAAAGCTGAGCCACCGCGTCAAAAAGGGCCGATGGAACCTGGCCGCCGACGGGGGTGCTCTCAAAAAGCGCCCTGGCAAGTGGCTTATTCTCCATGATGGGGATGTTGTGCTCCCTGCCGATCTCCTTGATCCTCTGGGCGAGCAGCCTGGCTCCCTTAGCGATCACCCGCGGCGCGTCCATGTTGGTCTCGTCGTATTTAACGGCGACCGCCAGATGGGTGGGATTGGTGATGATCACATCGGCATTGGGCAATTCGGCCAGCATCCGCCTTCGCGACGCCTCCTGCTGAAGGCGCCGGATGCGCGCCTTCACCTGAGGATCGCCTTCCATCTGCCTGAACTCGTCTTTGACCTCCTGCTTGCTCATCTTGATGCTCTGTTCATACTCGTAGCGCTGATAAAGGTAATCGGCGCCGGCAAGCGCCAGCAAGGTCAGGCCGATCCGCAGCATCAAGACGGATGCCAGGCCCCCGATCGAGCTCCAGAACAATCCCAGGTCGGTGTTCATCAACGCCAGGATCGAATCCATCTTTCCGGCGATCGCGTACCAGGCCACCGTGCCGACCAACCCCACTTTGAGCAGGCTCTTAAAAAGTTCGATCCCGGAACGCCGGGAAAAGATCCTTCCGAAGCCCTTCACGGGATTCAGATTCTCGAACTTCAGGGTGAGGACCTCGGGTGACAGCACCAGGCCCACTTGAATGGCATTGCTGAAGAGCCCGATGACCACGGCGCCCAGCAGCAAGGGCGCCATGATGTAGAGCAATTCAAGCCCGAGGGTCAGCGAGTTGGCCTGAAGATTGGCCATGCCCATGTCATCGCGTTGGAGATTCCCCCAGAAGAACCGGGAAACTTTCGTCAATTCCGCGAACATGAAAGGGCCGCAAAGCTGCAGCACGACCAGCGCCCCGAGGATCCCGAGCGCCGTGTTCAGCTCGGTGCTGCGCGCGACCTGTCCCTTTTTTCTGGCTTCTTCCCTTCGTCGTGGGGTCGCTGTTTCTGTCTTGGACGGATCCGCCATGGTCAGGCCGCCAGCGTGTGCAATAACCGCGCGATGCCGTCGCCCATCGAGTTGATCACGCTATGCAGCACGGTTCCCATGAATTTCAACGAGACAATGGTCACCAGCAGGCCGATCAGGACATTGGCGGGCAATCCGACGATAAAGACGTTCATCTGGGGGATCGTCCTAGAGAGCAGGCCCATGGTGACGTTGGTCAGGAAGAGGACCGCGATGGACGGTCCAGCGATCTGCAGGGCGATGATGAAGAGCTGGGTGAAAAAGTCGGATAGCTTGGGGCCGGCCGCCGCCGCGTGCTCGAACCACCCCAGCGAACCCGGCGGGATGAGCCGGAAAGAATCGCCAAGGGCCTTCAGCAGGAAATGATGCCCATCCAAGGCCAGGAAGTAGAGCAGAGCCACCAGATAGTAGAACTGGCCGAGCACGGACACCTGAGAATTGCTGGTCGGATCGAGGACGTTGACCAGGCCAAAACCCACCTGGATATCCAGGATCTGTCCGGCCATCTGGATCGCGGAAAAAAAAAGGAATGAGGAATAGGCGACCGCCAGGCCGACGAACAGTTCCCCCATGATCGAACCGGTCAGGGCGAAGATGTTCCCGACCGCCTTTTGCGGGAGATTGAGGCCCTGGGTGTTGAGCGAAAACAGCAGCAGCACTGAGACCAGCAAGATCAGCCCGGCCTTCACCTGTCCCGGGATCCTGGCGTTGCCGAGGATCGGAGCCGCCATGAATAGCGCGCCCACCCTGACCAGGATCAGGATAAAAGCTTGGGCTTGCTCCATACTCGCTTGGGCCAGGTCCATGGGTCCATGGCTCCTATTTTGCCATATCCGGAAGGCTGCTGTAGAGCTGTATGGTGTAGCTCATCAGCACCCGCAGCATCCAGGGCCCGAAAAAGATCATCGCCATGACAGTGACGATGATCTTGGGGACAAAGGTCAGCGTCATCTCCTGGATCTGCGTAACGGACTGCATGATCGAGATCAAGACGCCGACCAGCAGGCCGAGCAGCAGGATAGGCGCTGACAGCTCGACCACGAGGATCAGAGCCTGTTTGCCTACATCAAGAGCGAATTCCGGTGACATTCAGCCTCGCTAGTGGAAACTGGTCATCAAGGACCGGACGATAAGATGCCATCCGTCGATCATCACAAAGAGCAGGATCTTGAACGGCAGAGAAATGGTCACCGGCGGCAGCATCAGCATACCCATGGACATCAAGGTCGAAGCGACCACCATGTCCACGATCAAGAACGGGATATAGATGATGAAGCCCA
Source organism: candidate division FCPU426 bacterium (assembly GCA_040389285.1). Classification (GTDB taxonomy): domain Bacteria; phylum Oederibacteriota; class JAJYGY01; order JAJYGY01; family DAIDJD01; genus JAZKAF01. Next base: position 3,060 of record JAZKAF010000169.1, on the reverse strand, counting down.
TCTGAAAGGCTGTTTTTAGTTCGGACAAGACAAAGGCAGGGATCAGCACCAGCGTGGGAACCTCATCCGGCGAGGCGGGACGCGGCGATTTTGAAAGATAGACAAAAAGCGCCAGATCTTTTTCACGGGTCTGACGGAACATGAATTCCCGGACCGGCGCCAAGGCCTTTTCAAGGGCCTCGGACTGCTTCAAGGAACCTTTGATATAGGGCTGGAGGGCGTCGTCATTGATCTTGGAAAAAACAGGATTCATGTTGAAAAAAGTCAGGAACAACGCCAATCCCAACAGCACCTGATTGGGAGGGATCTGCTGGGTCCCCATCGCCTGACGGAGGAACGACAGCACGATGATAATGCGGGTGAAAGAGGTCGTCAGCATCAGGATCGCGGGCGCGAGACTGAGGACGGTCAAAAGGAAAAGGATCTGCAGGGAGACGGAGACGTCCTGGGGACTGCTCGACTGGCCGATCCCCAGCTCGAGACGCGGAAGCGCGGCGGCTTCCAACACGCCCGTGAGCGCCATAAAACAGATCAAAAACGAGGATATCGCGACGATGCGTCTCATTCGGCATCCTTTTTCTTGGTGGGTTTGAGACGTCCGATCTGGTCGTCCAATTGCGCCGTCTGGGACTTCAGGTCTTGTTTGCTCTTTTTCCATTGGTCGCGACGCAGATGCACGCCCACGCGCTCAAGGTGCTCTTGAAAATTGAGGAATCCACCCGGGGTGGGCGCCGACTGGCGCAGTTTTTCAACGGCTTCAGGATCCGAAATACGCGCCAAAAGCGTGACGTCCTCGCCTAAACCGATAAAAAAAGCCTCGCCCCCCATCTCGACGACCGCCACTCCCCTGCGGTTATCGACATAGTTTTTTTCGAGGACTTTGATGATCCCCTGTTCTCCGGGCGCTGCCGGGGCCAATCCCTGGGTGGCGCGCCAGCGCCTTAGCAGCCAATAGACCGCGTAGATCAATAAGACGACGAACGCCAACGACAAAAACACGCTGATCAAGGTGGGGACCAAGCTCGGCATCTCTAAAGACGTCGGCTTCCCCTCGATGTTTTTAAGGCTTCCGCTGAGGTATTCTGGCGTCGGTGCGGGCGTAGGCAAGATATTCCCCTAAAAACAAAGAGGGACGAGGGGCACAGGCTGCCTCCGCGTCCCTCTTAGAGCGAAAAAATCGATCAGAAGTTCAGCCGGTCTTTCGGACTGAGGATCTCGGTGACACGGATGCCGAAGTTTTCGTCGATCACCACCACTTCGCCCTTGGCAATAGGCTTCTCATTGACAAGGATGTCGACCGGCTCTCCCGCCAGCTTATCCAGCTCGACCACCGAACCGGGGCCCATGGCCAGCACTTCTTTCACCAATTTCTGGGTGCGACCAAGCTCCACCGTGACCTGCAGAGGAACGTCCATCAGCAGGTCGAGGTTATTGCCGCCGCCGCCGAATCCGCCGGCGCTCAACTGCCCCATCTGGGCGGGCTGCACCACCGGAGCTCCGGCCGAGCCGCTGAATTGCGATGTGGCGGTGAAGTCGCTTCCGCCCGATCCGGCCAAGGACGCGGCGGTCTCAGGGGAAAGAAGGAAGAAAAATGTCCCGGAAGGCCCGTTTTCGACCTCCATCGCGAATTCAGAAGCCACAAGGTTCGATCCAAGCGGGGCTGCGATGCCCGCGAGATCGGCCGCCTGGCAGGAAGCCAAGTCACCGGGCGCGGCAGACAGTTTCTTGCCAAGCCCCGCCCCAAGCGCTTCACAGAACGCGCTGGCCATCTGGTTGCCGACCTCGCCGACGGCGGACAGATGCAGGTCGCTGAGGGAATCCGGGGGATTGGAACCATCTCCACCGATCATCAAGTCGGCCATCAAAGCCGCGATGTTCTCCTGGAAGACAAAAAGGGCTTTCCCCTTCAGTTCCCCGGAAAGTCCGGCTTCAACATGGACCACGCCGCCCATGTAGCGTTCCGCAAGATCCGAAGGCGACATGCTGCTGACGCCCGCAGGGGTCAGCGTCACTTTCCGGCTTAGCAGATTGGAAAGGGTGCTTCCCGCGGAATCGCCTGCGCCCTGCAAAGCTCCTTCCAGGGCTGTTTTCTGGGTATCGTTCAAGACGGCGCTGGCCATATCGGCTCCTCCTTGGTGTTTAATCTTCTGAATCTTCGCGGACCACGGAAGTGATCATCACGGCTTTTTTCTTGGAATGGATACCCGGCCTTCCGCCGAACTTCCGCCGGTTCTCTACAAAAACATCCAGCTGGCTGTTCACCGAAGCGTTCAAGGGGATCACGTCGCCCTTTTTCAAATTCATGATCTGTTCCGCTGTCAACACGGTGCGGCCCACATGGACGCTCACCGGCACCTGCGTGAGGTTCAAGCGTCTTCCGATATTTTCCTCAGTCTCGGCGGTATGGCCGCCGGTGCTCGAGGTGAACCATTTTTGGGTGGAAAGCTTCGGGATCACCGCTTCCAGCACCAGGTACGGGAAGCAAATGCTCATGCCGCCGCTATGTTCCTTGATCTTGATCTGGAACTTCAGCACCAAGCACATCTCACTGGGGGCGACCAACTGCACGAACTGCGGATTGATCTCTTTGCTGACGATCTCAGGGCTGGCCTGGACCACCCGCTCCCACGCATCCTTCAAGCTGTCGAGAGCCTTGATGGCCAATTTGCCGACCACCACCTGCTCGATATCGGTCAGCTCCCTTTCTTTGGACAAAGGGTTTCCCGGTCCACCCAGCACCCGGTCGATGATCGGGAAAATGATGCCAGGATTGATCTCGAGGATGCAGTTCCCACGCAGCGGCGGAAATGAAAAGACCGTGATGGCGGTCGGATTCGGGATCCCCGAAACGTATTCGCTATAGGAGGCCTGCTTCACGGAAGTGATCTCGAGGTCCGCCACCGACCGGATGAACGAAGAAAGCGCGGTCCCGAAATGCCGGGCGAACGATGCCGGAATTGACCTGCGCCTTTTCTTGGAAGGCCCGGAACTTCTCAAAGCGCGGCTGCAGGTCCGACACGCTGACGCCAAGCGTCTTGGCTTGTTCGTTCAACCGGTCAA
>JAZKAF010000168.1:0-9415 GCA_040389285.1 candidate division FCPU426 bacterium | reverse complement strand
GCTCAAGTCCAGCGAGACCCTGCCGCCTTTCAATCCGCTTGCGGCCAGGGTGAAGGGGTAAGCGCTTCGTACGGGAACCGTGGCCGAACCTTGTTCGGCCAGCACCGTGAGCAATTCGCCCATAGGCCGGCCTTCCATCGCCGCGTCGCTTTTGAAATGAAAATTCCCACTTCCCAGGGCCGTCAGGCAAGGCAAAAAGCGGGCCGCCGTGCCGGCGTTGCCGACGTTCAGGGCCTCGCCTTTCAGCGCGGAAGAATCCCTGGGGATCAGGCCCCCCAGGCCCTGCACTTCGGCGGTTTTAGCGGCCTGATCCCAGCGAATATCAAAGCCCAGGCTTTTCAGGCTTTCCAGCATACGCCTCGAATCGTCCGAGGCCTGCAGATTGCGGATGAGGGTTTTGCCCTTGGCCAGGGCGGCGAGTACCAGGGCCCGGTTGGAGATGCTCTTGGACCCGGGCACCTCCACTTCCCCGTCAAACATGGTGGCCTGAATGGCGACGGCCTTTGTCACGAAAGTTCCCGTTGGGCCAGCTTGGAAACTTTGGCGAGCCAAGCGGCCAGGGCCTTTTCTTTTCCGGGACGCAGGCGGACCCTCAGCGATTTCAATTCTCTGCTGTAGGCGTTCAGGCCCATCTCGATCTGAGCGCGATTGTATTTGAAGATATCCGACCAAAGCCCCGGATCGGAAGCCGCGATGCGGATAGCGCCTCTGAAACTGGGACCAGCCAGCGCGAAATCTTTTTTCTTCATAGCTCCAGCCGCGCTCGCGGCCAGGGCAAAGGAGGCCGCATGGGTCAGATGCGAAAAGACCCCGATCACGCGGTCGTGCTCTGTGGGATCCCTAAAAAGGACCTTCCCTCCCAGCGCCTTCCAAAAAGCCGTAACGGTCTTGAGGGCCCCGCGGTCAGTCCGGGCACTGGGGGTCAGGATGCAAGGAGCCCCTTCAAAGAGCTTGGCGCTGGCCCATTCAAAACCGGTTTTTTCAGAACCCGCCATGGGATGGCAGCCCACAAAACGCAGAGGACGTGCGGCCGCTTCCCAGCGCCCCACCCAGGCTCCTTTCACGCTGCCCAGATCCGTGACCAGGCAGTCCGCGGGAGCGGTTTTGGCGATCTTCTTTAGCAGGGATTCAAACTGGGTAAAGGGAGAGGCCATCACCACCAGGTCCGCGCCCGCCACAGTGGCGGTCAAGTCGCGTCCTGCTTGGGTGATCAGACCCTGCTTTAATGCTTTTGCGGTACGCTCGGAATGTTTGGAGAAGCCCCATATCTCTTTGGCCAGGCCCTTCTTTTTCGCGGCCAAGGCCACGGAACCGCCCAATAGCCCCACCCCGATGATGGCGATCTTTTTGAAACGGAAGGGCTTCACGCCAGGATCCTTTTCAGGGTGCGGATGAAACGGTCATTTTCAGCCAGGGTGCCGGTGGTCACGCGCAAATGCCCGTCGCCAAAGGGACGGATGATGACCCCTTGCTTAAGAAGGGCCTGATAGGTCCCAGGCTTGGGTTCCCTGAAAAAGATGAAGTTGGTCTTTGAAGGGATGAACCAGATCCCTTCTTTTTTGAAAAATGACGAGATCTTCGTCAGACCTTGCCGGTTGAGGGCCAGGGTCTTTCGGGCGAAGGCATGGTCGGACAAAGCCGCGGCGGCGGCCTTCTGCCCGACGCTGTTCAGGTTAAAGGGCTGGCGGCATTTTTCAAGGTTCTGGATCACCGCGGCCGAGGCCACCCCGTAGCCCACGCGCAGACCGGCCAAGCCGTAAAGCTTGGAAAAAGTGCGGCAGATGAGCAGGTTGGGGTATTTCTTTAGCCAGAGCTTATCCTGGGCCATGCTATGTCCGGCATACTCGGCATAAGCTTCATCGAGCACCACCAGCGTTTCTTTTGGAACGGCATTGAGGAAGCGCTGGATAGCGGCGGGAGGATGATGCGATCCGGTGGGATTGTTCGGATTGCAGACGTAGACCACCTTGGCACCCTTGGCAGCGCGGGCCAGGGCGTCGAGGTCGTGCACAAATTCGGGACTAGCCACTTTGCGGATGCGGGCCCCGCAAAGGTGGGAAGCCAATTCATAGACCGCGAAACTGCGGTCGGAAAAGGCGATCGCGTCGCCTTCCGACACAAAGGCCTGGGCCGCAAAGATCAGCACCTCGTTGGAGCCATCCCCGAGGATGAAATGCCCTCCGTCCAGGCCCCAGGTCTTGGAAAGGGCCTGCCGTAAGGCGTGAGCGCTGCCTTCGGGATAACGATGCACCCCGGCGATAGCCTTGCGCGCGGCTGCGGCCGCTTTGGGCGAAGGACCCAGCGGGTTCTCGTTGCTGGCCATCTTGATCACGGAGCTTAAGCCCAGCTCGCGCTTCACTTCTTCGATGGGTTTGCCGGGTTGGTAGGGTTGAAGGGCTGAAAAACGCTTTAAGGGACGCATGGTCTTGCCCCGTTCAGGCGAGAGGGTAGGAGCCGAGCACTTTCAGCGCGGCGACACGTTGCTTCAAGGATGCGAGGACGCTGGCCACTTTGGGCTGGCTTTGGTGCCCTGATATCTCCACCAAAAAACCGTTGCGAAGCGCCGTGACTTTGCCTGGCCGAGATCCGACGGCCTTGAACGCCTGGCGAAGCTCGGCTTCGCGCTTAAAGCCGGAGACGATCAGCGCGGTCTTGTCATGGCCGCTGAGCTGGGCCAGGGTCCTGCCGATGACCACAAAATGCTCCGCCTTCGAGGCCGGCGGCAACACGATCTCGGCGCAGATCTTCAGGTCACTCGAAGCGAAAAGGGCGGCGCTGGCTTTGTCCATGGGCACGACCCCTAAGTCCGCGCGGCCCTTTTCAACCTCCGCGAAAACACCCCGCACTCCGCGCGAACCAACATATTCGCATTGGGAGCCGAACTTGATCCGGGCGGCGCGCTGGCTGGCGTTGGCCTCGGAACCCACGCAGGCGATGCGCGGCCGGCCTTCCAACGCCAGCGACGCAGACATGATCTCGCGAAACACAGCGATCAGGGCCTCTTTAGGAAAAGGCCCGGAATTCAACCGCTGGATGCGGTCCAAAACTTGGCGTTCCCGGTGGGGCACAAAAGCCACGGAACCAGGTCTGCGGCCGCTGTTTCCCGCACCCAAAGCGCTCTTCAGATGGCCGGCCTGGATCACCAGCCGCGCGCGCGCATTGAGCAGGGCCAGGATCTTTTGGTCCAAGGCGTCGATGCGGTTCCTGACCCTTTCCAGAGGGGTCATGCCTTGATCCGGGGCTTTCTGGGCTGGGGGGGACGGGGCTTTCTCAGCAAACGGGGGTCTTCCGGGGCTTTGCGTCCGCCCTCGATCGCCGCCTTCTTGAGCAGTTCGACTTCTTCCACCATCAAGTGTCGCCAAGCGCCGGGCGCCAGTTCGTTCACGGTCAAAAAGCCGTAGGCCAAACGGTTCAGGCGGATCACGGGATGGCCGATGGCCTGGCACATGCGCTTCACCTGCTTGTTACGGCCTTCGCGCAAGGTGATCTGCAGCACGGAATTCTTTTCCTTCACGCCCATCAGCTTGGCCTCGGCCGGCGCGGTGCGCTTGCCATCGATATAGATCCCCGTCTTCATCTTTTCGATATTTTCCGGGGTGGGAATGCCCTTCAGCTTGGCCACGTAGGTCTTGGCGAAACGATGCTGCGGATGCATGAGCATGTTGGCCAATTCGCCGTCATTGGTCAGCAACAAGGCGCCGGTGGTGTCAAAGTCCAGGCGGCCCACGGGATAGAGCCGGGCCTTCACGCCGCGGACCAGGTCGCTGACCTTGGGGCGTCCCTCAGGGTCATCCATGGTGCAGATGGTCCCCTTGGGCTTGTTCAGCAGGACATAATAAAGTTTTTCAGACCGGACCAGCTTGCCATCCACCTTGACGGCATCGGCGCGAGGATCGATCTTGACCCCGAGCTCGTTGGCGACCTTGCCGTTGACCGTGACACGGCCTTCCAGCATCAGTTTTTCAGCTTGGCGGCGCGAGGCGATCCCAGCGCTGGACAGAAATTTTTGCAAACGTTCAGACATTAATCAGCCTCTCTATTATTCTTCATCCGCTTCGTCATCTTCATCTTCGTCGTCGTCATCATCACTATCATCGTCGTCTTCCTCTTCTTCGTCATCCGCGTCATCGTCCTCTTTTTCGTCTGCATCCTCGGCTCCTTCGGGAGCCTCCGCTTCCGCGGATCCGTTTTCCTCGACTTCCTCCTCGCCAGGCGCCACGCCCGCGGCCTGCGCTGCGATCAGTTCGTCCGAAGGGCTTTTGACCAGGTCTTCGGGGTTTTTCTCGACCAATTTGCCGTCAGGGCCCACTTCCCAAAGATCGGCTTCAGGCTCCTGCTTGAGCAATTCCTTCAGTTCGGTCAGCTTTGGCAGCTCGGCCAAGTCCTTCAGGCCAAAAACCTGCAAAAATTCGCGGGTGGTGCCGTAGAGCAGCGGACGCCCGGCCACATCCTTGCGCCCGACCGTGCGGATCAGGCGCCGCTCGAGCAGATTATGCATGACTCCGTCGGAATTGACGCCGCGGATGTTCTCGACCTCCGCCTTGGTCAAAGGCTGCTTGTAGGCGATGATGGCCAGGCTTTCCAGGGCGGGGCGGGATAGCCGGTTGACGCTCTTGGACCGGTTCAAACGGCGGATGGCTGCCGCATACTGGGGGCGGCTGACCAGTTGCCACCCTTCAGCGATCTCCACAAGGCGGAAACCGCGGGATTCGCCGTCGTAATCCTGCCGCAGCTCGTCCAGGACCTGCCGCACCGCCTTGCGCTCCGCTCCTTCGACCGCCGACCCGATTTGCGCCAGGTTCAAGGGCTTGTCCGACGCGAACAGGACCGCCTCGATGACCGGCTTCAGTTCAGAGATTTCCAATCGAGCCCTCCATGGCGTCGCCGCCGTTGCCTTCTTCTTTGCCTTTTTCCTTCTCGTCTTCCAATTTCTTCTTATAGATCCTGATCTCGCCGAAGAGCTGGGCCTGCCGGATGGCGATGGACTTGAGCCGCGCCAGCTCCAACATGCCCAAAAAAGTCGCCATCAGGGTGGCCCTGTCTTTGGCCGAACGGAAGGCCTCGAAGAACGAGACGCTCTCGTTCTGGTCGAGCAAGTCCAGGATCTCGTTCATCTTCTGGACCACCGAGACCTCTTCGCGCTCGATCTCGCGGATGGTGTTCTCAGGCAGCTCGTCCAAGATCCGCTGGAACGCCTTCAGGAGGTCGAAGAGGTTGACCTCCAGGTCGTTCTCCGCCGCAGCGGCGGCCAGGTCAAGGTCCGGACGCATGGCTTCCTGGGCGCCCAGACGGCCGAAGACCTCGCGCTGCATCAGCTCCCGCTTGTGCAAGTCGCCGGCCGCTTCCTTGAATTGCTTGTATTCCAGCAGGCGCGCCACCAGCTCGGAGCGGGGATCGCCGCCGTCCACCCCTTCCTCGCCCTCCGCAGCGGCCGTCATCGGCAGCATCATGCGGCTCTTGATCAACATCAGGTGGGCGGCCATCACCAGGAATTCGCCGGCCACGTTCAAGTCCAGGTTCTCCATCTGGTTGATGGCGTCGACGTATTCCTGGGTCAGGCGCGAGATCGGGATGTCGTTGATGTCGATCTCATTCTTGCGGATGAGAAAGAGCAATAAGTCCAGCGGACCTTCAAAGATCTCAAGATTGACCTTGTACACCGGTCTCCTTCAGGCTCAAAAAGGGATGAGAGCGCCGCCCCATCCACAGAGGACCGCGATGAGCCGGTTAATGGGCTCGAAGACCCATTGAAACAGGCCCAACCAAAAGACCATGAACAGGGCCAGCAGATAGAAAGGCTCCGGCTTGTTGAGCCGCCAGCACCAGGAATCCGGCAAAAAAACGTAGAGCGCCTTCAGCCCGTCAAAACCGGGAAAAGGGATCAGGTTGAAGAGTCCCAAGAGGACGTTCAACGCGATGCCCCATCCGAGGACCGCGGCGGTCCCCGGCCCGTTCCAGCCGGCCGAGGAGAGCCCGTGGGCCACCAAGGCCAGGGCAAAGGCCAGGCTCAGGTTGCTCAAGGGTCCGGCTAAGGCCACCAGCGAATAGTCCCGCTTCGGCCTGCGAAGTTTGGCCGGATCGACCGGGGTCGGCTTGGCATAGCCATAGATGAAGCGCTGGTGGGTCAGGACCAGCACGGCCAGGGGCAGCGCCAAGCTACCAATGGGGTCGAGGTGGCGGGGCGGATACAGGCTGATCCGCCCCTGCAAGGCCGCCGTATCGTCACCGAGGCGAAGGGCCGCCAGGGCATGGGCGGCCTCGTGCACCGACACCGCCAAAAGCAACAAAGGCAGCGTGATGGCGGCTTTTAAGATCAGTTCTTCCATAGTCACAGCCAAAAATTGTAGCAGAAATAAGGCCGCTTAGCCCCGGCGATTTTTTTCAAAATCGTGGATCCCACGGGCGGCGTAGTCCAGGCCGCTGATAAAGCTCAAGATCACGGAAGCGGCGAGCCCCAGCACCAGAAGGCCCTCCCATTCCCGGGGTTCATGGAACTGCCGGATCACGGGGGACGCCAGCAGCAGCGACAAGAACAGCATCTCAAAAAGGGTGGCGGCCTTGCCCACAAAACTGACCTTCAGCGCCGTGCGCTGGGACACCACCGCGATCAACACATAGCCGCTCACCACCATCAGCTCGCGCGCGACGGCCGTGACCGAGATCCAAAAAGGGATGCGGTGTTGCAGGGTCAACATGACCAAGGCCGCCAGCGAGAGCATCTTGTCGCCCAGCGGATCGATGAATTCGCCCAGGCGGGTCTGCCAGCCAAAGCGCCGGGCCGCCCAGCCGTCCACAAAATCGGTCAGGCTCGCCGCGACGAAAACCGCGCTGGCCGCTCCCTGCTTCCCTTCCTTGAGCAGGATCACGAAGACGGGCACCAGCACGATGCGCAGCAGGCTCAGGGCGTTGGCTGGATTGTAAGGAGAGACTCCTCGCTTCACGACGCAAACCTCCATCCTAACCGCTTCCGGACTGGATAGACGAACGTCACATAAAGATGACGGAGCCAGGCGGGCCATTGCCTGCCGATCTGGTGGTCAAAGCTCCAATCCTGGGAGGCCGCCAGGGCCCTGATGGGCGCGGGATGGCTGCCATGAAAGAACTTCAGGTGTCCGCGGTCGCCGTAAAAATCGGCCCGCGCTTTGGCCTCTTCCGGATGATGGCGTTCCAGCCAGGCCTCGTCGTGGTACATGCTGTCCAAGTTCCGCTGTTTCTGGGCCATGATCCCCGGAGGACGGGACCAGCCATAATGAAAGATCCTGGCCCCGCCATCGCGCCGCGTAAGGCTGGCGCCGCGCGGGCCCTTGAAGCCGTAGGCGTCACCCACGGACTCGATGCCGCGGCCCAGTCGGACGGCGCGGACCGCGCGCCGGTACCATTTGCGGGGCTGGTCCTGCAGGGTCTGGTAGGACCCGTAAAAATGTAGGTAGCGGAAACTTAGGCCCCCGACCGGCAAGCCTAAGTTTTTTTGCATGCTCTGGCGGATCAAAGGCAGGTCGTCCTCATGCAGCAGCTCGTCGGCCTGAAGATACACCGCCCAGTCTCCCTTGCAGCGGGCCAGGGCTTTGTTGGTCTCGACGGAAAGCACCTTGCCGCCTTCGCGCTCACGCATGTCCCAGACGCTGCGGAAGAGCTTGAGCTTAGGTTCCTTCAAAGCCTTCAGCGTCTCCCAGGTCCCATCATCGCCGTCACCCACCCCCAGCACCAGTTCGTCCACCAGGGGCAACAAGGAACGCAAAGAGGCCACGAACGGATACCCGAAGCGGTGGCCTTGGCGGACGATGCTGAAACCCGCGATCCTCACCCGCGCATCTCTTCGAATATCCCCAGCGCGGCCGTGGCAACAGCCTCTGAACTCAAGTCCACCATGCAGGCATGGGTCCCCAGCCGGCAGCTCAAGGCTTCGCAAGGCATGCATTCCAGGTCCATCCGCACGCTGCGGTGCAGGTCACTCGATCCCGGATGCCAGGCCACGTCGCTGGTCGGTCCGAAGACGGTCAGACTGGGGCAGTCCACGGCCACAGCCAGATGCTTGGTGGCGGTGTCGTTGGTCAAAAGAAAGCTGCATTTTTGGAGCAAGGCGGCCATATCCGCGAAATCAGTGAGCGGCGCCAGCGCGCCCGGGACCCCGGCAAGGCTCATCAATTCCGCGGCCGCTTGGGCCTCCCCTGGGCCCCAGAGATAGAGCACGGGCCGTGGCGACGTCAGCACGATCTGCCGCACGGCCTTGGCCATCTGGGCCGCGGGATAGCGCTTGATCTCCCAGCCTCCGGCGTTTTGCACGGCCAGAGGGCTTTTGTCTTGCCAGCCTTGCTCGCTGAAAAAGACCCCGGCCCTGGCCTTCGACGCTGAAGGGATCACGAAATCGAGGTCCAGGCTATCCGGCTCGTGCCCGAGCACTCTTAAAAGATCGGCGGTGTAGTCCGCGATATACCGGCGCTCCTTGGAGGGAACGCAGACATGGGTGTAGGCATAACGGCGGACCCTGAAATCAAAACCGACCCGGGTGGGCGCGCCCGTGATCCGGCTGAGCCATGCGGTCCTGGGCGTACCCAGGACATCCAGGACCAGGTCGTAATGTTGGCGGCGGAGTTGGCGCCAAAACTTCAGATTGCTCTTCAGCTCATGCCAGGCTCCCTTGCCCTTGCTCGCCAAGCGGTCGAAGGTCACGATCTCGTCGATATAAGGCAGGCCTTCCAGGATCTTGGCGACAGCAGGCTCGACCAGCACTGACAATTTCGCCTTGGGGTAAGCCGCCTTCAGCCCGCGCAAGGTCGGCGTGGTGAGCAAGGTGTCACCAAAAGCCCGCATGCGGATCAATAGGATGTTTTTTGGATCCAGCATCTCAGTCCTTCCAAAGATTGCCCAAGCCAAGGTTAGCACCCGGAAATCCGCGCACCCAAAGATCGAGCAACGTCGCCTTAAAATCAGGATAAAAGAGTGCTTCGCTAAAGGCTTTGCGGTCCAACCAGGCCACTTCCTTCAGGCGTTCTGACGTTTCCGAAAGCGCGGCCTCCCCGCTTTGGATCTCGCCTAAAAAAGTGAGGTTCAGGACATGCCGATGAAGGTCCGGCGGGATGCTCTCGGAAACGAAGAGCAGGCGCCCGGTCCTGGTCTCGATGCCCGCCTCCTCGCGCAACTCCCTTTCGAGGGCGCCGGCCAGGTCTTCCCCGTATTCGCAGCCCCCGCCTGGCAGTAACCAGTAGCTGCGCCCTTCTTTTTCGTGGCGGACCAAGAGGATCTTACTATCCCGAATATAAACCCCGCCGACCCTGACCCGGATCGTCCCTGGATCGCTCACAGCAGTTCGCCCTGGCTGTTCCCGGGTTTTTGTTTCAGGCCCAGATGCGTGAAGGCGGCTGGGGTGGCTTTGCGGCCGCTCGGCGTCCTCGCCAGGAATCCCTGCTGGATCAAG
>JAZKAF010000167.1:0-10510 GCA_040389285.1 candidate division FCPU426 bacterium | reverse complement strand
TCCAGGCTCACCGGCGATCCGGCCAGGATCACCACGATGGTGCGCGGGTTGGCCTTGGCCACGGCTAGGATCATCTCTTCCTGGCCCTCAGGCAGCTTGAAATCAATGCGGTCCGAGCCTTCGCTCTCGAATTGGTTGGAAAGCCCGGTGAAGATCACGGCCGCGTCCGCGGCTTTGGCCGCGGCAACAGCGCCTTCCAGCAGCTTGTTCTGCACCAGCCAGCCAAAGCTGATCGAAGCGTCACCCGCGCTCTCGTAGAACTCCACCTCAAAGGCGTAGCGCTGGCCCTTGACCATGGCTAACGGCAGGGCGCGGGTCTCGGCCGCGTGGTTGCCCCAATCTTCGACAAAGAGCTTGCCGTCGATCTTCAAACGGAAGCCGTCGTCGCCGCGAAGGCCCAGGCGGTAGACCCCGGTGCCCGGCGCCACCAAGGTGCCTTTCCAGCGCACGGAAAAGTTGTTGGCCGCGATCCCAGGCGCGGGACTGCCCTGGCCCCAGTCGTGGCTCAGGATCTTTTCAGAACGGCTGAACTTCGGGGAGCCTTTCAAATCCACGTTGTCGAAATAGTCCGCGTGAAGGTCTTTCAGGTATTTGGGCGGCACGGCCTGTAGGTCATCCCCCAGGGTGGAGCCCTGGGCGTAAAGGATCTCGGCGCTGCCTTTGAAGCGCTCCTGCATGCCCTGCAAAGGACTGATGGCGAAGGGCGGGTTGATCTCGGATGATCCGCCGCCGCCGCTGCGGGCTATGGCCGCGCTGGGCCCGATGATCGCGATCTTCTTGACTCTGCCAGGCTCCAAGGGAAGGGCGCCGCCCTGGTTCTTCAGCAGCACGGTGCCGCCTTCGGCCACTTTGCGGGCCACGGCCTGCACCGCCGGCGTGTTCACCGCGGATTCGTCCTCCTTGGGTTCCTTGTCAAAGGCCCCGACTTTGTAAAGCACGCGCAGGATCCGGCGGGCGGCCTCCGTGACCTGGCCCTCGTTCAATTTCACGTCCGCCAGGCGCTCTCCCATGAACTCGCCCGGGCCCGGCATCTCCAGGTCCAGCCCGGCCTGCAGCGCGGCCGCGCCCGCGTGGGTGGCGCCCCAATCCGAGACCACCAAGCCTTGGAATCCCCATTCCTTTTTCAGCACCTGATTCAACAACCAGGGATTGGCCGAGCAATAAGGGCCGTTCAGCTTGTTGTAGGCGGCCATCACGGTCAGGGCGCCGCCTTCTTTCACCGCGGCCTCAAAGGCGGGCAGATAGATCTCGCGCATCACGCGCTCATCCACCACGGCGTTGACCGAGGTGCGCAGGGTCTCCTGGTTGTTGGCGGCGAAATGCTTCACCGAAGCGCCGACCCCATTTTCTTGCAAGCCCTGTATCCAGGCCACGGCCAAACGGGAAGTCAGATAAGGATCCTCGCCATAGCTCTCGAAATTGCGGCCGCCAAAGGGATGGCGGTTGATGTTGATGCAGGGTCCCAGCAGGATCTGCCGGCCCCGGCCCTTCAATTCCTTGGAAAGCGCGGCGCCCATCTCGTGCGCCAGGGCCGTGTCAAAGCTGGAAGCCAGCACGATCCCCGTGGGAAAGGCGGTGGTCTTTCCCCAGCGCACGCCGTTGGGTCCGTCGGACATCAAAAGCGGCGGCACGCCCACGCGCTTCAGCGGTCGGGTGCTCATGCCGTCCAGCCCCGCGGTCAGGCTGGCCTTTTCTTTGTAGGTCATGCTTTTGAGCAGCTTCTCGATCTTGGTCTCATTATCTTCTGCGGCCGCTGGCCGCAGGGCGGGGGGCAGGGCGAGGAGCAGCGCGAGGAGGGCGATCTTTTTCATGACTTCCCTTTCCGTAAGGAGATGTCGGCCGAGACGGCGGCCACCAGGATGGCGCCCTTGATAATGGGCTGCCAGTAAGGTTCGGTGTTCAATAAGCTCATGCCGTTGTCCAGCGAAGCCGTGATGGCCCCGCCCAGCAGCGCGCCCCAGACCGAGCCGCGCCCGCCCATCAAGGAGGTACCGCCGATCACGGCCGCGGCGATGGCGTCGAGTTCCAGCATGCGCCCGGCGTCGGAGCTGGCCGCTCCCACCCTGGCCGTCAGCACTAGGCCGGCGGCGGCGGCCACCGCGCCCATCAGGGTGAAAGCCGCGACAATGCGGCCTTTGATGGGGATGCCCGCGTAAAAAGCCGCGTCCCGGTTGCCGCCGATGGCGTAAAGATGGCGGCCAAAGGGCGTGTGCGCCGAGACCAGCCAGAAGGCCGCGGCCAGCACCAGCATCAGCACCACGGGCACAGGCAGGCCCTCGTAGGCGTTGAACAGCGCGGCCAGGCCCAGCGAACCCAGGGCGATGCTGATGGCGCGCAGGCGTCCCTTGCTGCGCCCCTGCCAAAGCGCGAACAGCGCCACGGCCCCGCCCACGCCCCAGGTGGCGGCCGCGGAAAGGTAGTTCTGGCCCACGGCCAAAAAGGCCACCGGCGGCGAGATGGCCACGCCCTTGGTCAGGCCCAGCAAGATCCCCTGGAAGATCAGCATGCCGCCCAGCGTGACGATGAAGGGCGGGATAGCAAGAGCCGCTACCAGGATCCCCTGCGCCGCGCCCAGCACCGCGCCCAGCACCAGGGCCAGGCCGAAGGCCAGGGGCACGCTCATGTCAGCCTGCACGCAGAGCATGGCGGCCACGGCCCCGCAGAGCCCGGCCATGGCGCCGACGGACAAGTCGATCTGCCCAGCCACGATCACCAGCACCATGCCGCTGGCCAACATCGAGGTCACGGCCATCTGCCGTGAGAGCTGGGAAAGGTTGCGCGGGCTCAAAAAAGTGCCCTCGGTGGCCACGCTGAACACCAGGCCGATGAGCAACAAAGCCGCCAGCATGCCGAGCGTCTGCCAGGAGATCTTCATCTTGTTCATGATTCGCCTAAGAGGTGGCCGCGTGCATCACGGCCTCGGGTGA
The DNA here is from genome assembly GCA_040389285.1 of candidate division FCPU426 bacterium. GTDB lineage: Bacteria > Oederibacteriota > JAJYGY01 > JAJYGY01 > DAIDJD01 > JAZKAF01. The sequence goes on along the minus strand of JAZKAF010000167.1, from coordinate 7,583 downwards.
GAATTGGGAGGGCCCTAGCTCGGCGCTGAGACGGCCTTCGGAAAGGACCAGGATGCGGTGCGAAAGGGCCAGCAGTTCGGGCAGGTCAGAGGAGGCCAGGATCACGGCCAGGCCGCCGGCCGCCAGGTCGCGGATCAGCCGGTAGATCTCGGCCCGCGCGCCCACATCAATGCCGCGGGTGGGTTCGTCCAGCAGCAGCACCTTAGGTCCTGTCAGCAGCCAGCGGGCCAGCACCACCTTTTGCTGGTTGCCGCCTGAAAGGGTGTTGGCCGCCACTTGCAGCGAGGCCGCGCGCACCCTTAAAGCCGTAGCCTGGGTCTGCGCCGCGCTTTCCAGCTTTTCCCAGTCCAGAAGGCCAAGCGCTCCCTTGAATTCCCCCAACGAGGCCAAAGCAAGGTTCTCCGCCACGCTTGAACCCGGCACCAGGCCCATTTTCTTGCGGTCTTCGCTGACCAAACAGAGGCCCTGGGCAATGGCTTGGCCAGGATCGGAAAAAGCGCCGCGCCAGGTTGCTCCGTCCATGGACAATTCGCCGCTGCAGCTCGAGCGCAGGTCGCCGAACAGCGTGCTCAGCAAGGCCGTGCGTCCGGAGCCCATCAGGCCGCCAATGCCGAGTATCTCGCCCTGCTCCACATGCAAGGACAAGTCTTTCAGCGCGAAAAATCCAGGCAAGCCAGGGCGGGGCACGCTCCAATGCCTTACCTTCAAAGCCGTCTTGCCCGACGGCGCGGGTACCGGCACCGACGCCTCGGCTGCGGCCAAGTCACGGCCCACCATGTCGGCCACCACCGAAGCGCGGGTCCAGCCCGAGGCCGGACCGGAGCGCACGCTCTTGCCGTCGCGCAGCACGGTGATGCTATGGGCGATCTGGAACACCTCTTCCAAACGATGGCTCACGTAAAGCACGGCCGTGCCTTGGGACGCGATGTCCTTCACCAGCTTCAAGAGCAGGGCCGCGTCAGTCTCGGTCAAGGCGGCGGTGGGCTCGTCCAGGATCAGCACGCGCGCTTTTTTCGAAAGGGCGCGCGCGATCTCGATCAACTGCTGCTTGCCGACTGACAACTGCTCCACGGGCCGGGAGGGATCCTCATCCAGTCCCACCTTGGCCATGGACTCCATCGCCTCGCGCTGGGTCTCTGGCCAATCCACCCTGATACGATTCCCCTTTTCGCGCCCCAAAAACATATTCTCGGCCACGCTGAGGGCCGGCACCAGGTTCAGCTCTTGCGCCACCAAGGCGATGCCCCGCTCCTCGGCTTCGCGGGGCGAGCTCAAAGCCAGTTCCACGCCGTCCAAGCGCATGGCGCCCTGGTAACTGCCATGGCCGTAGCAGCCAGCCATGATCTTCAGCAAGGTGCTCTTGCCCGCGCCATTTTCGCCGCAAAGGGCGTGGATCTCGCCGGCGTTCAGCCGCAGCGAGACCCCGTCCAACGCGCGCACGCCGGGAAAGTCTTTGATGATGGAGTCGAGTTCGAGCAAAGAAGGCAAGCGAGGCACTCCAGATTCAGGGAGCCAGTTCGATCCAATCCAGGGACACGGCGCCTTTGGAGGCCGCCACTTTCAACAGATGCTTGCCCGCGCTCAGGGCCAAGGAGCCGGGGCTTTTTTCAGACCAAGCGCCCAGTGCCGGAAAATCCGCGGAAAGCGCGGTTTTTTCGTCGTTGTCCAGGGTCACCCTTAACGAAGATGGCCCGTCCGACCTCGCCCTTAAGGTCAGACGCAGGCGTTCGGACCGCAGGCTATTGATCTCATAGGCCAGCCATTCGCCGTTCTTGAGATCCACCCCCAGGCCGGAACCCTCGTCCATCAGCTGCAAGTCCGCGCCATCGGCCAAGCGGATGGTCCCGCCTTGGTTGGCGGCGTCCACGTCATGGTAGGAGCGGCCCTCGCCCATGACGCCGAAGTCCTCGGCCTCCACTTTCCCGGGCAGCTTACCCACGGCGCCATGGCGCATCTGCAGATTTTCGGGCCGCTCGGGCACCGCCACTCCGCCAGAAAGCGACGCGACGAAATAGTCCAGATTCGGGCCGCCGCTGTCGAAGACCACGCGCAAGGAGGTCTTGCCTTTTTTAAGGGCGATCCCCTTTTTCTCAACAAAAGTCCAATGGGTCCAGGATCCGCTGGAGCGCACCGCGATCGGGCCGCTGATATCTTTGCCGCCCTCTTCCACATGGATGTTTCGCGTGCCGCCTTCCGAGGCCACCCGGAAGCTGAAATCATAAAGGCCGCTGACCTCGCATTCAAGCTCGTATTGAAGCCACTCGCCCTTTTCCACCCAACCCACATTGTAGCCGCCCTTGCCGCCGGACAGCGGCCGTAGCGCGATGCTGTCGCTGCGGCGGTAGCGGTCGGCGCGGGTTTTGGGGTCTAAGGCGTGATAGGCCCGATCCTGCCCCCCGTGGCCAAAGTCCTCGGCCTCGATGCGGAAAGGCACGCGATGAAAAAGGGCCTGGGTCACTTCCGGCACTTCGCGGCAATTTTCCAGGCGGATGTTGTGCAGGAATTCTGCCAGGATGGCCCTGCCTTCCGTGGCCGGGGGCGCCGCCAGGCCGTTGGAAACGGCCTGGATCTTTTCCCAGCCCTGGGGCATGCGGATCGAATAGGGCGCGCTATTGGTGTCCATTTTTTTCCAGGGCCAGAAGGACCAGCCCCAGCCCATGTCCTCAAAAAGCTGGGACGTGGCCCAGATCCAATGCGTGCCGACCTTGGGCTCACCGAATTCGCCGCACCAGACGGGCACGTTGTAGCGTTTTTGAAAATCCAGGTAGGGTTGGACCGTTTCGCGGTCCGGATCGTTCCAATACTTGTGGAACTGGTAGCAAAGGTTCGGGTCAAAGGGCGCGCCGAAGACGCTCCAGTCGTTCGACCAGTTGGCGCCCTCCAGGAGGATCATGTGTCTAGAGTCCACCTTGCGGATGGCCTTGGCCAGGCGTTTGTAAAGCGGCTCCAAGCCGCGCTTCACGCCCCGGAACTCCTCAGGGATCGGCTCGTTCAGCAGGTCGTAGCCCGCGATCACGGGCTCGTCCTTGAAGTGGGTGGCCAGGCGCACCCAGAGCGCCTCGCACTGCTCCTGGTATTTGGCGTTTTTGAACAGCTCAGGATGGTCAAAGGCCGCATCGTCGATGTTCTTGCCGGTCTGGCCGCCGGGCGCGGCGTGCAGGTCCAGGATCACGTAAAGGTCATACTTGCGGCACCAGGCCACCAGTTGGTCCAGGCGCTGCATTCCCTCCTCCAAGATCCGCGGGTTATTGTCCTCGGTCATGAAATCCCGCGCCTTCAAAGCGGGACGCACCGAGTTGAAGCCCAGTTGGGCGATGCGGCGGATGTCGTTCTCGTTCACGTAGTTGTCGCGGAAGACCTTCCAGAACACGGCGGCCTCGCGCTTGCCCACCACCTTTTCGATCACGGCTTCGATCTTGCGCGGACGGTCGCCCTGCGGCCCGAACTTCCACATGTAGCCTTCGGGCACGAACCAATTACCCAGGCCCAGGCCGCGCAGCCGCAGCTCCGCCCCTTTTTGATCCACGATCTTGGATCCTTGTGCCCTGACAAAGCCGCCCGTCTGCGGTCCCGCGCTGGCGTGGCTAGCAGCTAACGAGATGCCGAGCCCCACAAGCATGGCGGTTTTTTTCATTTTCAGACCTCCCTTAAAATTTTTGCGCGCCGGCCAGGCTGGCCTTGACGCCTAAGGCCCTGACAAAAAATCCCTGAGGCGTACCGTCGAGCTTCAACGGCGTCGAGACCTGCTGCCCGTTCAGGCTCAGGCGCAGCATGTGGTCCGGGCAGTAGCTCAGCCGCGCGCGGTTCCATTGGCCAGCCACATAGGCGCGGGGCGCGAAGGTGGCCGCCCGGTAAGATCCTTTACGCCGCAAGTTGCTATGGGCCACGTTGCCCGCGGCGTCCAGGGTCAGCACCCAGCCCGAGTCGTCCCCGCCAGGGTCCCCGCAAAGCAGCTCAAAGGCCCTGCCCACCTTGTCCGCGTCCCCAGCGGCCTGGGTGCGGAAATAGAAGTCCACGCTCTCGCCGGCCTTCAGCAGGCCCAGCCTTCCGCTGGAGGCGAAGTCTCCGGCGCTCTCCAGTTCCATTTGATCGCGGGCCTTGCCTTGGCCCAAAGCCCAGTCTTTCAAAGGACTTAAGCTCCCGCAGGGGTCAGACTGAGTCTGGTCGACCTGCGGCGGCGCCTGCATGGGCGGCACGCTGAACATGGGCATGGGCTGGTCCGGCATCTTCAACACGGGTCCGGGCTTTAAGAAGATCACCTCAGCCCGGGCCGTTTCCACCGAGACGCCCTCGATGACAAAGTCGTCCACCTTTTCATCCCCGTAGCTGACCACCTTGAGCAGATAAGTCTTTCCTGGCTGCACTGGCCAGGCCAGGGGATCCAGGGTGTCGAAAGGCGTGTGGTTGTTGTCACGGGTCAGGCGCCCCATGTCGTGGTCGTCGATCGCCACCATCACTTTGCAATAAGGGCAGTCATCCACGCCCCAGATATGCGCGATGCGCACCTTGACCACGTCCGCTTCGCTGACGCGAAAGGCCTGGATCCATTCCTGGCCCACCACCGGATAGGCGTCCACGAACTCGCGGTCCTCGGAACGGTCGTAGCGGTTGTCACCGATGTGGTACTTGACCCCACGGTTGATGAAATGGACCTTCGCCTCCAGCCAAGCCGGCGCCAGCAGCAGCGCGCCCAAAATCAGCCTTTTCATCGGAACACCCCTAACTTGATCTTGCGGATCCGGACGGCCTTCCCCGGTTCCTGTGAGTGCAGCACCGCCACGTAGATCCCCGAAGGCACCCGCTCCAAGGGCCAGACCAAGCGGCCCGGCCAGCCGGAACCGGAGAGCGTGGCCAGCTTTTTGCCCGAAAGGTCGAAGATCTCGGCGTGGTAGCGGCAAAGCGCCGTGGCCGCGGGCAGGGTCAGGACCAGCTCCGTGGCGTCGGCGGGCGCGGGATTGGGCGCCGCAAAGGGCGGCAGGCCTTCATCCTCCCGGATGGCGATCACGCTGATCTCGGCGCTGAGCGCGACCACGCCGCCGCTACCGGGATTTTGCATCACCTTGATCACATAGGTGCCGCTGGCCACGGGCAGGCCAAAGGCGTTGCTGCCGTCCCAAGCCACCATCTGACTTCCCTGGCTCCCAAAGCGGGCCTCGATCTTCTTGCCACCAGGGACCAGCACGCGCTGCGAGAGCGTGAGACGGCCCCCCACGCTGGCAGCGGTGCAATCCAGGCGCCGCACGTGTTCGCCCGCGCTGTTGTAGATGTCCACCCAGACCGCCTGGCTGTGGCGCAGCACCGTGACCTCGGTCTGGTAGCTGGTCATGGTGCCATAAGAATTCGCGATCTCGGCCACCACCCGGTAGATGCCGCTCTGCACGAACTGCCCCGAAAGGCCCCTGCCATCCCAGCTCAGCGAATCTCCGCTGCCCGTCAGCACGATCAGGGCCGCGCCACCGTCGTCCGGCACAAAAGCCGAGGCCGGGGACCGCAACCCCGAGGGAAGCAGGCTAAGGGGCCGGTTCACGGCCAGGATGGCCACCACTTCCCCGGCGGAATTGAAGACGCGCAAGGTCACGCGCATGGGTGGCATAGGCGTGTAGGTCGGCGACACCGTGAAGGTGTCGGTGATGGTCGGGGACTCGCTGAAGGTCGGGCTCACGCTGGGACTGGGCGTGAGGCTGCGGGTCGGGCTGGCGCTCGGGCTGGGGCTGAACGAAGGCGAAGCCGTGGGAGAATCCGAGGCCGTCGGCGACGGTGAAAAACTCGGCGTGGGGCTGGACGTGGGACTGGGGGTGGGCGAATCCGTCAGCGTGGCCGATTCAGTGGAGGTCGGCGAGTTGGTGTAAGTGTCGGGCGGCGTGGGGGTGTCGCTGAAAGTCACGCTGCCCGTGAAGGTGTGGCTCTGGGTCAGAGTCACGGTCAAAGTCGGCGAGTCGGTCCAAGTGGAGGTCCCACTGAGGCTCGCAGTCGGGGTGAACGTGTAGGTCTGGGTGGGCGAGTCCGTGAACGTGGTGGTCCCGGAAAAAGTGCTGCTGGGCGTTGCGGTCCGGGTCGAACTGGGCGTGTCGCTGGGCGTGGGCGTGGGCGAAAAGGTGGCGGTGTAAGTCGGCGTGCCCGTGCGGGTCGGCGAATCCGTAAAGGTGGCCGTGGGCGTAAACGTCGGCGTGGGCGTGTAGGTCGGGGTCCAGGTCGGGGTATTGCTAAAGGTCGGGCTGGGCGTGTTCGTGGGCGTGGCCGTGTAGGTCGGCGTGGCCGTCGAAGTCGGGGTCCAGGTGGGGCTGGGCGTGCTGGTCAGCGTGGCCGTGTAGGTCGGCGTGGGGGTCGGCGTGCTGCTAAAGGTTGGGCTGGGCGTATTGGTGGGCGTGGCCGTGTAAGTCGGCGTCCAAGTCGAAGTCGGGGTCCAGGTCGGGCTGGGGCTGAAGGTCTGGCTGGACGTCGGGGTCGGCGTCAGCGTGGGCGTTCTCGTGAAGGACTGGGTCGGGGTGAAGGTGAAGGACTGGGTCGGCGTTGGCGTGCTGGTCAGGGTGGGGCTGCGCGTCAGCGTTGTCGTCAGTGAGGGTGTGACCGTGTACGACGGGGTCATGGTCCGGCTGGCGCTGAACGTGGGTGTCTTGGTGGGCGTGTTGGCGCAGGAGTTGACGGTCTTGTTCACCTCGAACCAGACGTAATCGATGTAGGAGTTCTGGGAAGTCAGCGACAGCATGAACTTGAGGTTGTTGATCTTGGTCCAATCCCAGCTGCTGACCCCGGTCAAGGGCACGCTGCTGATCACCCAGGTGTTGATCGCTCCCCCTGTGTTCAACGAGGCGTCGGTGCCCAGCACGCCGGTGGTGCTGCCGTCCACGCTGAAGTCAAAGGCCAGGGTGGCCGTGGCCTTGGACTGTTGCCATCGTATCTTGGCCGTGACGCTATTGATGACGCCAGCGCCCGTGCCATCGTTCACGGCCCAAACTCCCCGGTCGTAGTTCTGGCCGCCCACCTCCGTGGGGCTGCTCACCCCGTTGTCCCCGCGCGCCGAACACATATCCGAGCCCGTGTTGTCCCAAGCATTCTGGGCAGCACCATCCCAGGCGATGTTGCCTAAGTAGGACCCAGGGCAGAGCGTTTCCGTGCTGGTCACGGGGCAAGCGAAGGTGGCGGTGGGCGTGGGCGTGGGCGTGCAAGGAGCGGAAGGCGCGTCGCAATTCGATCCCGCGCTGCCCACAGGCACGCTGAACCAGTTGATCCCGCAATTGCAGGCGGTCGAATTTCCCTGAAAGGTGAGCGCGGTCCAGGGGACCTGCACCGTCCCTCCAAAACTGGTCCCTCCCACCAGCGGATAGATCCCGTTGGTGGGAGGATTGGAGGTCAGGGTGTCGATACCGGTCCCATCCCCCGGGCCGGTGTAGAGGGTCGCGTTGGAACTGGAAAAACCGCTGCGCCAATTCCCGGGAGGGTAATTGATGCCTCCGGTAGCCCCGTCGTCATCCGACCAAACACTGGTGTTAGAAGCCGTGGTGCCGTCGAAATAGCAGAAGCTGTTGTCCGAATACTTGACCGTGACCAGGTACCAAAGGGCTGAGAAATTCTTCTTGGAATCC
>JAZKAF010000166.1:24968-37773 GCA_040389285.1 candidate division FCPU426 bacterium | reverse complement strand
CCCCGACCAAAAAATCCCGCCTTGGGTATTCCTAAGGCGGGATTTTTATTATGATGGGGACGATGCATTTAATCCTGTCATGCCTTTTCCTGGTTTTCTCCTGCGTCCGGGGCCTCGCGGCCCAGTCGGATAATTGGTTCGACCCCGCTTTTCTCGAAGCGGACACGCTGGAATCGGGCACGGGATTCATACGCGTCCCATCTCCCGAAGTCCTGACAGGCGGCGTGGTGGGAGCCTCCATCCATCGTTATAACGTCAAGCTCGGCTACGGGCTCTGGGACCGCGTCGAGATCGGCATCACCGCCGACCTGGACGGTTACAACCTCCAGCTGGACGGCTCGCGTAATCAGCTCTTTTTCGGACGCCTGCGTTTGCTGGACGCCGAACGATTCGGCTTAGGATTGTCGGTCGGGGTCGAGGGCGTCGGGTTTGAAGACCTTGGCTTTCGAAGCTTCGGCTACCTGCCCAAACCCTCCTTGACCAACCTCGAGCGGGGCTATGTGGTGGCGGGCGGGGTCGTCCCGTTCTACCGGTCGCTGATGCTCAGCGTGGGCTGGGGCGGCGGAGCGCTGCCAGCGGCCGCTTTTTTCAACGCATCCCTGGTGGTCATGCCGGGCCTGCTGGCCATGGCGGAATATGACGGGCGCGGCACCAATCTGGGCCTCAGGCTTTTGGTCTCTCCCCGCGCCAAGCTGGATCTGGACCTGATCCGCACCCAGTCCCTGGACACGAACCTGCCTTTCGCCGAAGTCCTGGAACACAACATCCGTTTTGGGATCACCTACACCGAACCGTGGCCTTTTCGCCTGGGCCGTGAATAGGGGGACGCCTTGTCAGACAGCATCAAAGCCCTGATCCGTGACGTGCCTGATTTCCCCAAAAAAGGGATCCTTTTCAAGGACATCACCACGCTGCTGGCGGACGGACCCCAGTTCAAGAGCGCGGTGGATTTTCTGGTTGAGCGCTACAAGGGCCAGAGCATCGACCGGGTGGTGGCTGTTGAGGCGCGCGGCTTCATCCTCGGCGCGCCCGTGGCCTACGGCTTGGGAGCCGGTTTCGTGCCGGTCCGCAAGCTGGGGAAGTTGCCCCATCCCGACAAGCTGACCTATTCTTACGAGCTGGAGTACGGCAGCGACACCCTGGAGATGCACCGCGACGCCCTTCTGAAGGGGCATCGGGTGCTGGTGGTCGACGACCTGCTGGCCACGGGCGGCACGGTCGGCGCCGTCACCAGCATGGTGAAGCAGTTAGGTGGCACGGTGGTGGAAGCCGCATTCCTGATCGAGTTGGGCTTTCTTAACGGCAGGGAAAAGCTGAAGGATTGCGCCGTATTTTCGATGATCACATACTGACCTTCCAAGGTTAGAATATTTTTTCAGGTCCCCGTAGCTCAGTTGGATAGAGCGGCAGTTTCCTAAACTGAAGGTCGCTGGTTCGATTCCGGCCGGGGACAATTTTTTCGGGGATGATCCCTCAGCTATGGGCAAACGGGCTTTTATCATCATAGGGGCGTTGCTCTGCGGCGTGGGTCTGCGAGCCGCCACCGGCGACGGATCGCCTCCGGGGGTCTATAAGGCCTTCGATCCCCATCCCAAGCCCATCCCCACGCCTGATCCGAGCCTGCGGCACATCCCGTTCAAGCAGGGCTTGGCATTGTCGGCCAGGGCCGGCGTGGCTGTCAGGCTGGGCGATGAAGGGCAAAATCAGATCACCGGCAACCTGGGAGGCGTGGACCTTTTTCAAAGCGCCGCTCCAGGACTGGCCTTCGACTATTTCGTCGAATATTTCCAGGTCCCTTACAAGGATCCGGATGCCAATCGCCCCATGATCGGTTATGGCCTGGGCGCGAAAGTCATGTACCTGCCTTTTCGCTTCGATAAGGTGCATCCTTTCGTCCAGGGCGGCATGGGGCTCTACAACGTCAACCGCGCGGCGATCAAATTCGCCGGTTATGACAGCGGCAACCCCTCGTTGATCCAGCATACGGTGGAGTATTTCCAGGATTTCGGCTTTGGCTTCAACGTTGGACTGGGCGTGCTCTACGAGATCACGCCCAGGATCAGCGCCCGTTTTTCCGTGGACGCCACCAGCGTCAGCCTGGGCGGCGGTAACGGCGACAGCATCAGTTATCTGAGCCCCACTGCGGGTTTGGCCTACACTTTATAGGGGTGCAGCATGGGTAAGGTCGAGCGTCTCACGCACAAGCAGATCGAACAGGCCATCAAGCGCGACGAGTTCCGCGACTTCCTTGAAGGCGCCGGCCATTGGGCGCGCAACCACGTCGAAAGCGTGGTCATCGGCGCGGTCCTCATTGCGGCGCTGGCCTTCGGCGGCGTCTACTATCTCAAGACCCGCAATGAGAGCGCGGGTAAGGCCTCCATGCAGCTGGCCTCAGCGGAAAACCAATTCCAGCGTTCTTTGTCCGGCGGTCCCAACGCGGCCAATTACGCCTCGGCCGCGGGCGCCGCTTTCCAGAGCATCAAGTCCGAGTTCGACGCCTCGCCCGCCGGCATCCAGGCCGAGCTGGGCCTGGCCAACGTGGCGTTCGAATCCGGCAAGATCGACGAGGCCCGGCAGTCCTACGAAGCTTTTGTGCGCGCCCATTCCGACAGCCTGCTGGCGCCCTTCGCTTTCGCCGCCAGCGCCGCCTGCCTGGAGGCCCTGAACAAACCCAGCGAAGCGGCCGAGATCTATATGTCGCTTCCGGCCAAATATCCCAAAGCGGCCAACGCCGCGGCCGCCTTGCTGGACGCCGCGCGTATGTATGATGCAGCTGGCAACAAGGCCAAGCTGAAAGAAGCCGTGGCCGCTCTTGGCGCTCTTTCGGCCCAGAACCGCCTGCCTGAAGGCCTCAAATCCAAAGTCGCCGCGATGACGGCCAAGGCGGGATGAGCGTCTTCGGCCACAAAAATCCGAAGCAATCCTGGTTCTTTATGGCGAATCGCCGCTGAAAAGGCGGCTGTTCGGCGCTAAAAATCCTTCCAATTTTCCGGCTTATTTCATATACTTCTGTTCCTCCGGTTTTTGGCTTTTGAAACTGGCTGCGAGGCCAGAGGGTTTAGAAAAAGGGCGCGAAGTAACCGATCGCGTCTGGAGCAAAAATCAGGAATCTCCGTAATTACGTGGAGTTTCGGGGCTGTAGCGCAGTTGGGAGCGCGCCTCAATGGCATTGAGGAGGTCGGCGGTTCGATCCCGCCCAGCTCCACCAGTTCAAAGCCCATGCTTGACCCTCCACTAGGCGGGCGCAGGCATGGGCTTTTTATTAAAGAGGGGTGATCCGTGAAGCACACGATCTCGATCCTGGTGCAAAACCATCCGGGAGTCCTCGCCAGGGTCAGCGGCCTTTTTTCGAGCCGCGGCTACAACATCGAGAGCCTGGCCGTGGGTGAGACCGAAGAGGGCGACGTGTCGCGCATGACCATCGTGGTCAGCGGCGACGACGCCGTGCTCGACCAGATCCAGAAGCAGCTGAACAAGCTGATCGAGGTGATCAAGGTCGGCGACCTGAAGGCCGGCAATTCGCTGTCCCGGGAGCTCTGCCTGGTGAAGGTGAAGGCCGAGGGGCATGGCCGCCAGGAGCTGTTCGAGATCGCCAACGTCTTCAGGGCCAAGATCGTGGACGTCAGCGGCAGCAGCTTGACCGCCGAGGTCACGGGTTCCCACGAGAAGGTCGAAGGATTCATCGAGTTGGTGAAGAGCCACGGGATATTGGAGTTGGTCCGCACCGGGGCGGTGGCCATCGGCCGCGGACCCGAAAAACTTTAGGAGGCAGTATGGCTACGATCGATTTTGGCGGTACGAAAGAAGAGGTGGTGACCCGGCAGGAATTCACCCTGGACCGCGCCAAGCAGGTCCTGAAGGATGAGGTCATCGCGGTGCTGGGCTACGGCCCGCAGGGCTACGGCCAGTCCCTGAACCTGCGCGACAACGGCGTGCACGTCATCGTCGGCCAGCGCAAAGGCGGCAAGGGTTGGAATGACGCCATTCGCGACGGCTGGATCGAGGGCAAGAACCTCTTCCCGTCGATCGAGGAAGCCATCGACCGCGGCACCATCATCCAGTACCTGCTGTCCGACGCCGGCCAGAAAGAGCAGTGGCCGATGGTGAAGGCCCGCCTGAAAAAGGGACAGGCCCTTTATTTCTCGCACGGCTTTTCGATCGTGTTCAAGGACCAGACCGGCGTGATCCCTCCCGCCGACGTGGACGTGATCCTGGTCGCGCCCAAGGGCTCGGGCCGCACGGTGCGTTCCAATTACCTGGCCGGCTCCGGCATCAATTCCAGCTTCGCGGTGTTCCAGGACGCCACGGGCAAAGCCCGTGAGCGCGCCATGGCCTGCGGCATCGCCATTGGTTCGGGTTATCTGTTCCCGACCACCTTTGAAAAAGAAGTCACCTCGGACCTGACCGGCGAGCGCGGCGTGCTGATCGGCGCCATCGCCGGCCTGATGAAGGCCCAGTACGACGTGCTGCGGGCGGGTGGGCACAGCCCTTCCGAGGCTTTCAACGAGACCGTGGAAGAGGCCACCCAGAGCCTCTATCCCCTGATCGGCAATTTCGGCATGGACTACATGTTCGGCGCCTGCTCCACCACGGCCCAGCGCGGCGCCTTGGACTGGGCCCCGAAGTTCGAAGCGGCCTCCAAGCCGGTTTTTGAAGCGCTCTACCAATCCGTCAAGGCTGGCACCGAGACCAAGCGGGTGCTGGACACCTGCTCCGCCCCCGACTACCGCGAGAAGCTGGACGCCGAGCTGGCCGTGATCCGCGAGAGCGAGATGTGGCGCACGGGCAAGGCGGTCCGTTCCCTGCGGCCGGAGAACTGGAACAAGTAAGGACTGCGGTGAAACGCCAACTGCCCAACCTGGTCACCTTTGTCCAGATCCTGCTGGGCTTCAGCGCCCTAGGCGCGGTGCTCAACAACGCGAGCGGCCTGGGCGCTGGGATCCTGCTGCTGGCGCTCTTGGCAGACGGACTTTCCGGACAGTTGGCGCGGCGGCACAGCAGCGCCAGCGACCTGGGAGCCGAGCTGGACGCGCTGGCGAGTTTGATGGCCTTCGGCGTCAGCGTGATGGTCCTGGCCTTCGAACGAAGCCTTCGGCAGCTGGGGCCCTGGGGTTGGGCGGTGGCGGTGGCGGTGGCGGTTTCGGTGGCCCTTCGCCTTTCCCGGGACAACAAGAATAATCCGGACTGGCCGCTTTATCAGGGCCTGCCGGTGCCGGCCTTCGGGATCTCGGTAGCGCTTTTGGCCTCGCAAAGCCCGGATCAGCCCTGGTTGGTCGCGGGGGTCTCGCTCGGGATGGCCGCCCTGATGCTTTCGCCGCTGCGTTATGCCCGGCTCTCCAAGCGGCCCTTAGTGCAGGGAAGCTTGGGCGTGGCGGTGCTCTTGGCGGTGTTTTATACACCATTCAGGGCTTGGTTCCTCAGCGCGGTTTTGCTCTACACCTTGTTCGGCTCATTTTTTGGTTTTTTTGGGACATTGGAGGCGCAGGCGCGATCAGGAACGCGGCCGCGCGATAAGCGATGAAAGACCGGGTCATCATCTTCGACACTACCTTGCGCGACGGGGAGCAATGCCCCGGGGCCAGCATGAACAACGCCGAAAAGCTGGAAGTGGCGCGCCAGCTGGCCCGTTTGAACGTGGACGTGATCGAGGCCGGTTTTCCCATCTCCAGCCCAGGCGACTTTGAGGCCGTGCGCGAGATCGCGACCCAGGTGCGCGGACCGATCATCGCCGCCCTGGCCCGCATCACTGAAAAGGACGTCGAGCGCGCCGGCGAAGCCCTGAAACCGGCGGCGCGCGGACGCATCCACACCTTCACTTCCGCCAGCGACATCCATCTCGAATCCATCCTGCGGCTGACCCGCGACCAGAACCGGGAAAAGGCGGTCAAGGCCGTCAAACACGCCCGCGCCATCGTGGGCGACGTGGAGTTCTCGGCCCAGGACGTGGCCCGCGCCGACCGGCAATACCTGGTGGACCTTTACACCGCGGTGGCCGAAGCCGGGGCCAGCACCCTGAACATCCCCGATACCGTGGGCTATTCCATCCCCGAGGAATTCGGGGAACTGATCGGATTTTTGGTCTCGAAGGTGAAGGTCAAAGGGGTCGTCTTCTCCGTGCATTGCCATAACGACCTGGGGCTCGCCGTGGCCAACAGCCTGGCCGCTGTCCAGGCCGGCGCCCGCCAGGTGGAATGCACCGTCAACGGCATCGGCGAACGCGCGGGCAACTGCAGCCTTGAAGAAGTGGTGATGGCCTTGAAAGTGCGCAAGAGCCTTTTCAAAGTCGAGACGGGGATCAAGACCCGAGAGATCACCCGTAGCTCTAGGCTGGTCTCGACCATCACCGGCATGGTGGTGCAGCCCAACAAGGCCATCGTCGGCGCCAACGCCTTCGCCCATGAGTCCGGCATTCATCAGGACGGCGTGTTCAAGAACCGCCAGACCTACGAGATCATGGAGCCTTCGGACATCGGCTTGGCCGAGAACATTATCAAGCTGGGCCGGCGATCCGGCCGCCACGCGCTGAAGAAGCGCCTTGAATTCTTGGGCGTGAAACAGGACGACAAGGAGCTGGACCGGGTCTACGAGGCCTTTGTGCAGCTGGCTGACCGCAAGAAAGACATCTACGACGACGACTTGCTGACCTTGATCGAAGGCCGGGATCCGCAGGCCGGCAAGGACGCCTACGCCTTGAAGAGCCTGAAGGTCAGCGCCGGCACCGAGGTGCCGGCCCGCTGCGCCATCGAGATCGGGCACAAGGGCAAGACCTTGAAGGCCGAGACCGAAGGCACCGGCCCGGTCGACGCGCTCTACAAGGCCATCGACTCGCTGATCAAAAAGAAGGACACCACGCTCGTCTCCTACTCGATCCAGGCCATCACCGGAGGCACGGACGCCCAGGGTGACGTGACCGTGATCCTGGAGCACAAAGGCCGCCGCGTCAGCGCCCGCGCCGCGCACACCGATGTCATCGTGGCCTCGGCCCTGGCCTACCTGTCCGCCTTGAACCGCATGAACACGCTGAAAAAAGGCCAACCGCCTCAAAAAGGGATCTGACCATGCCGCAACAAAAGCTCAAAGCCGCCGTCGTCGGCGCCACCGGGATCGCGGGCCAGCAGTTCTTGGCCTGCCTCGCCGACCACCCCTGGTTCGAAGTCACGGCCTTGGCCGGTTCTCCGCGCTCCGCGGGAAAGACCTACGGGGAGGGGATCAAGACCGACAAAGGCGCCACAGGCTGGTGGGCGGACGGAGAAGTCCCGTCGGCCTTTCTGAACATGATGGTGCAGGACAGCGCGAAATTCGACGCCGCTTCCGTGGACCTGGTTTTCACCGCCATTGAAAGCGATGTGGCGCGCGAGCTGGAGCCGCGGTATGCCCAGACCACACCGGTGATCAGCGCCGCCTCCTTGTTCCGCATGGAAGGCGATTCGCCGCTACTTATCCCCGGGGTCAATTCAGACCACGCTCCCTTGGTGAAAGAGATGAGCCGCAAGCGCGGCTGGAAAGGCTACGTCACCGCCATCCCCAACTGCACCACCACCGGCCTGGCCATCACCCTGGCGCCGCTGCACCGCGCCTTCGGGGTCAAGAACCTCTTCATGACCAGCATGCAGGCCATCTCCGGCGCGGGCCGGAACGGCGGCGTGCTGGCGCTGGATGCCGTGGATAACATCGTGCCCTACATCGTCGGCGAGGAGGAAAAGGTCCAGCGCGAGGTCGCCAAGATCTTTGGCGCCCTGCAGAACGGGACCGTAGCCCCCGCCCCCATCGCGGTCAGTTGCACCTGCACCCGCGCGGCCGTGCTCGAAGGCCACACCGAGAGCGTCTTCGTTGAACTGGAGAAACGGGCTTCCGTGGAGGAGGTCGCCGCCGCGATGCGCGCTTTCGCGCCCGCCGAGCTGGAGGGTCTTCCGACGGCGCCCAAGCCGGGGATGATCCACGTGCATGACGATCCCTTCCGGCCCCAGCCCCGCCTGGACCGCGACCGCGGCGCCGGCATGGTGACCACCGTCGGCCGTATCCGCAAGGACACGGTGATGGCCCAGGGTGTGAAGTACATGCTGGTCAGCCACAACACCAAAATGGGCGCGGCCAAGGGCGCGGTGCTGGTGGCGGAGCTGTTGAAGTCGCAGGGGTTGCTCTGACCCGGCGTTTGAAGGCGGTCCTGGAATACGACGGCACGGCCTTTCACGGATTCCAAAGCCAGAAGAACGCGGTGGCGGTGCAGAATGTGCTGGAAGAGAAGTTGGCGGTCTTGTTGCGCCATCCCGTGCGGGTGGCGGGAGCGGGCCGGACGGATGCCGGGGTCCACGCGCGCGGCCAGGTGATCTCCTTCGATACGGAGACGGGGAAGAGCGCCGAGGAGATCCAGCGTGGCCTCAACGGCCTGCTACCCCAGACGGTCCGCGTCCGGGAATGCGTCGAAGCCGAGTCCATCTTCGATCCGCGCCGCGACGCCCAGCAGAAGACGTACCGCTATACTTGGTACAATCACCCGGTGGCCTCGCCGTTTTGGCGGCGCTATTCCTGGCACGCCGGCTCCTCGTTGAACAGCGGCGACATGCAAAAGGCGGCCCAAGTCCTGCTCGGAGAGCACGATTTTTCTTCCTTCCGGGCTTCGGGTTGTTCGGCTAAGACCCCGGTCCGCCGCATCCTGGAGATCCAGGTGTTGCGCCAGAAGGAACGGGTCCAGTTGCGCATTACGGGCCACGCCTTCTTGCACCAGATGGTGAGGATCATCGCCGGCACGCTCTACGATATCGGGACCGGGAAGAGGAACTGGGCGGAAATGCAGGGCATCTTGGACGGAAAAAGCCGTAAATTAGCGGGTAAAACGGCCCCTGCCGAGGGCCTGATCCTCTGGGAAGTGCGCTACGCTGAGATCCCCAGAGCTTCCAGAAAGAAGCTTGACAGCAAACGTTAATCTGTCGATAATTTTGTCCCTTTGGGAATATTTGGCCGTTTTTTGCGAGTGGAAACCATGCCGGAATTGACAAAACAGACCAAGAGCTTTTCAACGCGCGAGGCGCTTGCAGACCGCAAGTGGTTCGTGGTGGACGCGACCGGGCAGCCCCTGGGACGCATCTCCAGCCGCATCGCCCATGTGTTGAAAGGCAAGCACAAGACGATCTACCAGCCGCACATCGACATGGGTGACAACGTCATCGTGCTCAATGCCGAGAAGGTCAAGATCACCGGGCGCAAGCTGACCGAGAAGATCGCCTTCCGTCATTCGCTCTACCCGGGCGGCGCCCGCTACGTGCGCTACGACGCCCTGATGAAGACCAAGCCTGAAAAGGCCATCGACCTGGCGGTCAAGGGCATGCTGCCCAAATCCGCGCTGGGACGTCGGATGCGCGACAAGCTCTACATCTACAAGGGAACCACGCATCCCCACAAGGCCCAGAAGCCGGCTGAATTCCCCAACGTCATCGTCAAACTCTAAGGATCGATTTCATGGCTTCTGCCCAGACTCCCGCCACACCCCGCTTCCTGACCGTTGGACGCCGCAAGACCTCCATCGCGCGCGTCATCATCCAGGCCGGCACCGGTATCATCGAGGTCAACGGCATCCAAGCTGACGCCTATTTCGGCCGCGAGACCGCGGGCCTCATCATCCGCATGCCCCTCGAGACCGTCGGCGCCACGGGCAAAGTCGATATCAAGGCCAAGTGCAGCGGAGGCGGCAAGGCGGGTCAAGCAGGCGCCCTGCGGCTTGGCATCGCCCGCGGTCTGGTCAAGCTGGATCCCGAGAACAGGATCTCGCTGGCGAAAGCCGGCCACATGACCCGCGATCCCCGCGAAGTCGAGCGCAAGAAGTACGGACGCTCCGGCGCCCGCAAGCGCTTCCAGTTCTCCAAGCGCTAAAAAAAGAAAAGTTATATCAAAAAAAAGCCGTCCCTTCGGGGACGGCTTTTTTTTATTCAGGTCAGCGACTTCAATCTCAACCCCGTTTTTTCTTCCTTCCAGACCAGGCGCCGCTCCTTACCCTTCTTGAACCGCAATAACAACGCGTAGCCATCCTCCGTGGCCGTCAGGGAGAGCTCGGCCGGGACCCTGGCTTTGTCCGGGCTGATGAGCACCGGCAATAAAAACCGCCTCAGGCCGCTTTGGGTCAGCGTGAGCAGACCCTCCCGTGTCGGCAGGGGCTTGTCCGTCACCGAGGCGGGACCCGGGATGGACATGGGCACCCACTTGTGGCGCAAGCGGAACTTGGCTCCGGCTGTCAGCAAGGAGAGGGAGTTCTTCTTGCCTTGGATCATCGCGCCGCTACCGGCCGCTGTAGCGGCCTTGAAGGTGTGGCAACGCCACTCGATCGTCCCGGGTTCGGGAAGGATCACGTCGTCGAGCACCACGATCCACGCATGGTCGAGCACCAGGAACTGGCGTTGGATGCGCAGGGGGCCGCGACCATAGCATCGGGTGGCGTCGCCGAGCAGGCCTTCGCAGCCTTTGACGCCGCGAATGGCCTTCAGCGTGCCCAGGGTATGGGGAAGCTGGCCCTTGCCGTTGATGAGCAGGCTGTTGTGGCCTTCCGTGGCCACCTTGTACATGGACCAGCGCGCTTCGGAGAAATAGGCCTGGTTGTAGACGCCTGTCCCAAGGTCTTCGGCCAGGGCCTCGCCTTGGACGATGATCTGGAAGCTGTTGTTATCCAACTGGGTGTGGTTGGCGCCCAGATCTCCGCACTTGAAGCCGGCCACCAGCGTCGGACGTTTCCAGTCGTCAAAGGTGCAGGACCAGCCGATGCGGTCAAAGACGCAGGCGCTGGAGCGGGCCGGATGGCAGGGCGACGTAGAAGGCTTGAAGGGTTTTTCAGGCCGGAAGATCAGCGCCAGCGGAAGGTCGATCCAGTTCTCCAGGCCGTCCTTGCCGGGAAAAGTCTTGGGACCGATGCAGGCCAGGTCCCCGTATTCCATGAAGTCCGCGTTTTTGAACCGGGAGGCCAGAAGATACATGACCGAACTGCGGATGACATCGGCCGCGTCGCCCCAGCTGATGGGTTTCAGGCCGGGCGCGAACTCGATGGGAAAATATGAGGAGGATTCGGTCCCGGGATGTTCGAGCCATGGGCCGGGATCCTCGCCGGCCTGGCGCATGGCCTCCAGGGCCAGCAATCCGTAGCGCATGCCATACTGCCAGTAGCCGCTGCCTTCGTCGCTGCCGCCGAAGCGGGCCATCTTGGCGAAATAGGGGGCCATGCAGCGCTTGGACCACTCCGTGACGCCTTTCCACTGCGGATATTCATCGCGCAGCGCCAGGGCCGCGATCATGGCGCCACCGTGGCAGACCGGGTTCCAGTTCATGTCGCGGTGCTGCCACCAGGCGGGCTGCGCTCCCTTGGGGACCGCGATGGTGTGGCGGCGGTAGCAGTCCAGGACGCGGGAACGGATCTGGGAGGACAGCAGCGCGCGTTGCCCCGGGCTGAGATCCTCTTTCAGCCAGTCGTAAGCCAGGGCCATGCTGAGGCCGACCTCGCCCGTCATCAGGTCGAAGAAGCGACGGTCGCCGTGGAACGGGTCGCACCAGGAATCCCACTGGAGCAGCCAGCACTCCAGCTCGGCCCAGGCGCGATCCAGAAAACGCCGGTCGCCGCTGATGCGGTACATCAAGGCGGTGTGCAACAAGCAATTTTGGGACGTGCGGGCCCGCATCAGTTCAGCGGGGCGTCGGTCATCCTGGGTCGAGGGATGAGGCGGAGGAGCCACTGGCGGCCGCTTCAGCCATCCCAGCGCTCCCTCGCGCACGCGCGCGTAAAGGCGCTTGCCCTGTCCCGAGCGGATCTTGCGCCGGATGGAGGCCAGGGTCTTGGGATCGAGGAATAGCGAAGAGTTTTTTTTCATGGTCATGCCATGGTCTTGAGCATGGAAAGGCTGACCTCGTGGCGCAGCGGCCTGCCCTGCAGCAGGGACTCGCATTCATCGACCACCAGCGAGGCCATGCGCCCGACCTCGCTCTTAAGGCTGCCCGCCAGATGCGGGGACAGGAAGACATTGGGGAGGCTGAAGGCCGCGCCGCCCGGGAGCGGCGGCTCGGGATCCGTGACGTCCAGCACCGCGTTGAGGTCCGGACGCGCGGTCAGGGCGCGCCAAAGCCCGGCCTCGTCCACGGTGGCGCCGCGGCCGGTGTTGATGAAGCTAGCGTCGCGCGGCATGGATCTGAAGAGCGCTTCGTTCAGCATGCCGCGTGTTTCGGGCACGTCAGCCAGATGGTTCGAGACCACATGCCCGCGTTGGAAGGCCTCGGACAAAGTGACCCGATCCACCCCGAGGCGGGTCGCGTCCTCGGCGCTCAAGAACGGATCAAAGACCAGGATCTCAAGTTTGAAGGGCTTCAAAAGTTCTGCGACCCGCCGGCCCACTTGGCCCGCGCCTAAGAGGGCCACCTGGGTGCCATAATTCCCGGGGCAATCAGGCTCTTGCCAGGCCTCCGGACCGCGCGCTTTGAGAGCCGCGGATGCGCGCAAAAAGTTTTTTCCAGCGAGAAGGATCTGGGCCAGGGTGAATTCGGCGACCGGCTCGGCATTGGCGGCTGCGGCTGAGATCACATGAACGCCACGGGCCAAAAGGGGCTCGGCAAATCCCTTGACCGACCCCGCCGCATAAAAGACCGCTTTGAGCTTGGGGAGGGCCGCCCATTCGGAGGCCGTGAGCGCGGGCATGCCCCAGGTGGAAAAGGCGTATTCGACGCTCAAGACCTGGGGACCGGCCTCGCGAAGGTCGGCTGACGCGAAAGTTCCGGGCAAAAGGGAGCAGAGGGCTTGGATGCGGGCCCGTTGGAGCGGGTCAAAAACCCGATCGAACTG
>JAZKAF010000166.1:6814-24958 GCA_040389285.1 candidate division FCPU426 bacterium | reverse complement strand
TTGGGGCTGATCTGAGAAGAAAGCCGCGATCGGTTTCACTAGTGTCGGCTCCGAAGATCGGGAAAAAAGCGTTCGCAATTATTACTTGGCCGGGCCGATTTTAAAACCGATGGCTAGGCTCGGCGAGAGCTTCGACGACCTCGTAACCATACAAATTTATGGTTCAAGAAAAACTTTTCGTCCGGATTTACCCTTATTCTTCCACAATTTTATTGACGCTCCCATTCAAGGGAGTATAATTTCCATCGGGTGGGGAACTTTTCCATAAATATCTATAAAAAACTATAAAACCATAGGCCAGCATGATCCTGTTCAGCGGAAATTATCAGTACTCCATCGACGACAAGGGACGCTTGTCCGTGCCGTTCCGTTTTCGCGATCAGATCCAGAGCGACGGTCAGGCGTTGACGGTCTGGGTCTGGCGCCACGCGAAAGGCTATCTGCGCGCGTATCCCGAAAAACAATTCAACGATCTTGCCACAAGTTTTGAAGGCGTGCCCGGAAAAGAATCCGAGACCGCGCTGCGCGACCTGATGGACAACACCGAAGAGTGCCCGATCGACAAGCAGGGCCGCATCATCCTCAGCCAGAAATTCCGCGAGGAGACGGGCATCAAGCGCGAGGTCGTGGTGGTCGGCGTCAGCCGTCGCTTCGAGATCTGGGACAAGGCGCGCTACAAGAAATACAAGGACGAGGTCGAGCCGAGCATCGAGGGCGCGTTCAGCGCCATGCAGGACAAGAAAAATCTCATCTGATCTTTTCCCATCATCGGAGGAAGCCGCATGAACACGGTCACCGAACAACCCATCCGGATCCAGGTGCTGAGGCTGCGCGGGGAACTGACCCTCGAAGACTCGCAGAAGATCAAGACGCTGATCGGCGAGTACCTCAAAGGCGGCCTCGTGCATGTGGTGCTGAACCTCGAGAACGTCTCGCACATCCACGTGAACGGATTGCCGGTCTTCGTGGAACGCGCCCGTCGCCTGCGTGAATACGGCGGAGACCTCAAGCTGGTGGGACTGTCGCCCTACCTCAACCACATCCTGGACCTGGCGGGCGTCTCGAAAGAATTTGATTTCTGCCGAAGCGAGGAAGAGGCCAGCATCCGCTTCTCGGGCATGCCGGCGGCGGCCTAAGCGCCATGGACGCACCGCTGCATCAGAGCGTCCTGCTGGATGCGGTGCTGCGGGGATTGTTGCCCCAGCCCTGGGATCCGGATAAAGAGAGCTTGTGGCTGGATGGGACTTTGGGGATGGGCGGGCATGCCGAGGCGATCCTGGAAGCGGCAGGGCCCAAGGCGAGGCTCTTAGGATTGGACAAGGACGGTCAGGCGAGAGAGGAAGCATCCCGAAGGCTGGCGAAATGGGGAGAGCGGGTGAGCATCCTCGATCGCGGCTTCGAAAACATGACCCTTCCCGCGCAAGATTTTCTGAAGGGCGCGCCCGGCTTCGACGGCATCCTGCTGGACCTGGGCGTTTCCTCGCTGCAACTGGACCGGGCCGAACGGGGTTTCAGTTTTTCAAAGGACGCGCCGCTCGACATGCGCATGGACCAGAGCCGCGGCCTGACGGCGGCCCAGTGGCTGGAAACGCAGGATGAAGCGGGTTTAAAAAGGGTCCTCAGGGAATACGGCGAGGAGCCCAGGGCCGGATCCGTGGCGCGGCATATCCTGGCCGCCAGGCCCCTCGCGACGACCGCTGCGCTAGCCGCCGCCGTGCTGAAAGGGGCGGGACCGCGCAAGCCCGGCGGAGGCGCTCATCCGGCCACGCGCAGCTTCCAGGCGATCCGCATCGCGGTGAACGGTGAGCTGGATTCCCTGGACAGCGCCCTGCCCCAGGCTCTCGGACTGCTGAAGGTCGGGGGTCGGCTCGCGGTGATCAGCTTCCATTCCTTGGAAGACCGGCGCGTCAAACAGTTCATCGTCCGGGAGAGCACGGGCTGCATCTGCCCTCCGTCCTTCCCGGTCTGCGTCTGCGGGCACAAGCCCTCGGTCGAGAGGGTCACGCACAAAGCGCTGGTGGCGGGAGACGACGAGACGGCGCGCAATCCCAGGGCCAGGAGCGCGAGGCTCCGGATCGCCCAGAAACTTTGATCATCGAGAGGGCCTAGATGGCTGATTCCTTTTATCGCGATCCGATGAAGTGGTTCCTGGTGATGGAATCGAAGGGCCAGCGCCTCACCCGGGAGCAGTTCCGCAAGCGCGCCACCATGGTGGGGGTGCTCTTTGTCTTCGCGGCCCTGCTGCTGGTCAGCCGGACCGCGGTCTTGAAGAACGGGTATGAGATCGTGGAGCTACGGCAGGAACGCGACCGCCTGCTCGCCATCAAGAACAAGGACGAGCGGCGCCTGGTGGAGATGCAGAGCTACGGTTGGGCCGACAAAGTGGCGCGCACCCAGTTGGGGATGGTGGACGTGGACCCCGGTCAGGTCGTTAATCTGGAGGACGGCGCGTCGGGACCGCTCGTGAAGCGGACCTGGAGCGCGCTTTTTGGAGACTAGCCCTGGACGATAGACAACT
Organism: candidate division FCPU426 bacterium; assembly: GCA_040389285.1. Classification (GTDB taxonomy): domain Bacteria; phylum Oederibacteriota; class JAJYGY01; order JAJYGY01; family DAIDJD01; genus JAZKAF01. Next base: position 22,440 of record JAZKAF010000166.1, on the reverse strand, counting down.
TCAGCGAAGAATAGGCCTGATCGCCATGGCACTCGCGGGCGGATTCGGCCTCGTGGCCCTGAGGCTGGCTGACCTTCAGCTCCTCAGGCGTAGCTTCCTAATCTCTAAAGCCGAACATCAGCAGATCCGCGTCGTGCCAGTCCTTGGCCGGCGCGGTTCTATTTTTGACCGCAACCATGAAACGCTCGCGCAGTCATCGGAGACCGAGTCGGTCTTCCTCAGCGTCCGGGACGCGAAGAAGGACGACATGCACCTCTTATGCTCCGTCCTGGGCTCCGAACTGGCCCTCAATCCCCTCGAAATAAAACGCAAGATCGTCCAAGGGCGGTCTTTCTACGTGAAGCGCGGCGCACGGATCGAGGTCACCGCCCGCCTGAAACAGCGGAAGTTTGCCGCCCTTTCCTTCGAGCCTGAAGCCCGCCGGGAATACCTGCAGGGGCATCTGGCCTGCCATGTGCTGGGCTTCGCCGGCCAGGATGGCCAAGGTCTGGAGGGCGTGGAAAAGCAGTATAATAAGATCCTGGCTGGGCAGCCCGGCAAGCGCGAGGCTTTCTTTGACGCGCGGGGCAAGAACCTGCCCTCCGAGACCTCCTGGATCACGCGGCCCAAAGACGGGGAGAGCCTGATCCTGACCCTGGACAGCCAGTTCCAGCACATCGCGGAGAGGGAGCTGGAAAAGGCCTGGCTCAAGTCGGGCGCGAAATCGGCCTCCATGGTGGTGATGGACCCCAGCAACGGCGAGATCCTGGCGCTGGCCAATTTTCCGAGCTTCGACCCCAACGACGGCTCCAAGGCGAGCCTGAACTTGAGGCGCAACCGCGCGGTGAACGACGCCTTCGAGCCGGGGTCCACGTTCAAGGCCGTGACCGCCGCCCTGGCTCTTGAGCAGGGCGTGGTGGATCTGGACACGCCGGTCGATTGCCGCGGCGGCAGGGCGGTTTACGCGGGGCGGGTCGTGCGCGACCACGGTGACGACCACATGGGGGTGGTGCCTTTTCGCGAGGTGATTGCCCAATCGAGCAACGTCGGCACGGTCGAAGTGGCGGCCAAGCTCGGCCCCAAGAAACTTTATGACGGCATCCGGCGCTTCGGGTTCGGCAGGGCCACCGGCGTGGACCTGCCCGGCGAAGCGGTCGGCATGCTGCGCAACCCGGACGACTGGACCGCCGCCTCCATGGCCTCACTGCCCTACGGCCAGGAACTTTCCTGCAACGTGCTGCACGTGGCGCGCCTTTACGCGGCCATCGCCAACGGCGGCAATCTGGTGACTCCGCACGTGGTTCGGGAGATCGAGTCCGGTTCGGGCGGGCGCCGGGCCGCGGAACAGAACCCCTCCGGAGAAAAGGTCCTGGGCCCCAAAGTGATCGCCCAACTGGTGGAGATCTTCGAGGGGGTGGTGCAGAACGGGACCGGCTCCACCACCGCGTTGCCGGGATTCAGGGTCGCGGGCAAGACGGGCACGGCCCAGAAGTACAACACCACCTTGAAGCGTTACACCCAGGACGACAACGTCTCGTCCTTTGTCGGCTTTGTGCCGGCTGAAAAGCCCGTCTTCGTCTGCGCCGTCGTGCTCGACGAGCCCCGGGGCATGACCCTGGGAGGATGGACAGCCGGTCCGGTTTTCCGGGCTTCGATGTCCGCGATGCTGGCCGCCCGCGGCCTGACCCCCGACGAGAAGCTGATCGCCGCGGCCCAGACCCAGGCGCCCACCAAATCGACGCGCTGGACCTTTGTGTTGAAACGCGGCCAGACGGCCGCGCCCGTAGAGTGGGTCAAAGTGCCGCAGCTGGTGGGCAAGGGCGTTGGCGAGGCCAGGGCCTTGCTGTCCCAGGCCGGGCTGAACGTGCTCTGCTCGGGCGGCGGCAAGACCGTGAAGGACCAGTTCCCGCGACGTGGCGAAAAGGTGAGGCAATTCTCGACCGTGAAGCTCTTGCTCGAAGACCCTAAAGTGGCTTCGGCGGCCCGGCAGACATCCAAGGGAGATCTCAATTGAAGCTTTCCGAATTGGTCGCGAAAGTCCCGGGTGTGAAATTTTCGGGCCCCGAACTTTCGCTCGAAATAAGCTCCCTGGCGGATGACTCGCGCCAGGTCGAACCGGGCGCGCTCTTCGCCTCGCTGCCGTCCAGCTCCGGCCAGAATCCCGATCGCGCCCGTTATGAGGCGCAGGCCCTGGCTCAGGGCGCGGTGGCGGTGCTGAGGGCCACAGAGCCCCGCCTTGCCTGGGCCAAGATATGCGCCAATTACTACGGCCGTCCCGCCGATAAATTGAAGATGGCCGGCGTGACCGGCACGAACGGCAAGACCACCACCGCTTTCCTGATCAAGAGCATCCTGGACGACGCGGGCATGCACAGCGCCATGCTGGGCACTGTGGGCCACTACATCGGCAAGCGCCGGCTTCCCGCGGCTAACACCACCCCCGGATCCCTGGAGCTGACCCGTTTGCTGGCCGACGCGGTCAAAGAAAAGTCCGTGGCCGCGGTCATGGAAGTGTCTTCCCACGCCTTGGCGCAGTTCCGCGCGGACGGCTGCAGTTTCGACGCGGCCGCCTTCACCAACCTGACCCAGGACCACCTGGACTACCATAAGACCATGGCCGCCTACATGAAGGCCAAAGAACGCCTCTTCTCGCTGTTGAAGACGGGCGGCGCGGCGGTGGTGAACCTGGACGATCCGGCATGGAAAGCCATGGTCCGCGTGCGCAAGGCTGGCACCCGCTTGATCAGCTACAGCGCCACGGGCAAGAAGGCCGACTTGCTGGCCCGCGACATCGATTTCTCGGCGCGCGACACCGCCTTCAACCTTGTCTGGAAAGAAAAAAAGCACGCCGTGACCCTGCCCTTGCCGGGCCGCTTCAACGTGTCGAACGCGCTGGCGGCCATCGGCGTCGCGATCGGGCTGGGCGTCGAGCTGGACGCGGCGATCAAGGCCCTCAAAAAACCGCAGCTCCCGCCGGGACGTTTCGAGCTGGTCAAAGGCGGGCAGGATTTCAACGTCATCGTGGACTACGCCCATACCCCCGACGCCCTGGAGCGGCTCTTGAAGACCGCCCGCGAGATCACCGCCGGCAGGCTGATCCTGGTCTTCGGTTGCGGCGGCGACCGCGACCGGGGCAAGCGCCCGCTGATGGGCGCGCTGGGGGCCAAGCTGGCCGACCTCTGCCTGATCACATCCGACAATCCCCGCAGCGAGGACCCCGAAGCCATCATCGAAGAGATCCTTACCGGCGTGCCCGCCAACCGGGGCGAGATCCAGACCGTCTTGAACCAGCCGGACCGCGCCAAGGCCATCATCCGGGCCCTGCGGCTGGCGAAAAAAGGGGACAGCGTGGTGATCGCCGGAAAGGGCCACGAGGATTACCAGATCATCGGAACGGCGCGGAACCATTTTAGCGACCAGGAGACCGCGCGGACGGCGCTGGCGTCGCTGAAGGCGAAATAGTTGTTCCCGCTCTCTTCCTTTCGGCTGGCTAGAGGATTGAAGGGGAAGCTGCTGGCGCCGGGGGGGACCAGGGATTACGCCCGGGTGAGCACCGATACGCGGACCCTGAAGGCTGGCGATGTTTTTGTGGCCTTGAAAGGCCCCCGCTACGACGGGACCAAGTTCTTTGACAAGGCGCTGAAGGCCGGAGCCGCCGCCCTCGTGGGAACGTCGGGCTTTCCGGGCTCTGAGCGAAAGGCCGCTTTGGTCAAGGTGGGCGATCCTTTGCGGGCCCTGCAAGACCTGGCTCTCGACCAGCGGCTTCTTTTCGAGCATCCGGTCGTCGCCATTACCGGCTCCAACGGCAAGACCAGCACCAAGGAGTGCCTGGCCTGGCTGCTGGGAGGCCGAGACCTGGTCCTTTCGACGCCGGGGAACTGGAACAACCATGTCGGCCTGCCTTTGACCTTGCTGGGCCTCGAGCGGCACCATCGCTTCGCGGTGCTGGAACTGGGCATGAACCATTTCGGTGAGTTGAGCCGCCTGGCCCGGATCTGCCGGCCCGATGTGTCGATGGTGCTCAATGTGGGGGACGCCCATTTGGAATATTTCGGGACGCGGCGCAACGTGGCCAAAGCCAAAGAGGAATTGCTGCAGGGCACCGGATCCCAGGGCTGCGCCGTGATCAACGGGGATGATCCCCTGGTGGCAGGCATGGGCGAGCGATTCAAGGGCCGGGTGCTGAGTTTTGGATCGGGCAGGCGCTGCGAGCTCCGCCTGCTGGCCTTGCGGGATTCGGGAGCGGCCGGCTTGCGGGCGAAGATCTCTTGGATGGACAAGACCCATGCGTTCGCGCTCAAGCAGGGAGGGCGGGTGCGGCTGGCCCAGGCGATGGCCTCGTTGGCGGCCTGCCTGGCGCTCGGGAAGGAAATGGGTCCCTTGCTGCAACGCCTCGAAGCTTTTGAACCGGCCGCTAAGAACCGCCAGCAGTTGAAGAAGATCGGAGGCGCCACGTACATCCTGGACATGTATAACGCCAGTCCTCAATCGATGGCCGCAGGCCTGGAGCTGTTGGAGGCATCAGCCCCCACGGGCAGGCGGGTGGCCCTGCTGGGTGACATGCTGGAACTGGGACTTGCAGCGCCCCGCTTCCATTACATGGCCGGCCGGGAAGCCAGGGCCCGCGGAGTCAGCGCGCTGGCTGCGCTGGGGCCCAACGCCAAAGAGACCTTGCGCGGGTTTGGCGGGACCGGGAAGGCGTTCGCAACGACCGAGGTGGCCTTGGCCGCGCAGTGGCTGAAGGAGCAGGTGAAGGCCGGGGACTGGGTGCTGTTGAAGGGTTCGCGGGGCATGGCTTTGGAGCGGGTCTTGGACCCGAAGGTGGGAGGCTAGTGCTTTACGAATTTCTATTTCCGTTGAGCGGACAGTTCCATGTCCTGAACCTGTTCCGCTATGTCACCTTCCGCGCGGTCTACGCCGCGGTGACGGCCTTCATCATCTCGCTGCTGGCGGGCCCGGTGCTGATCCGCTTTTTAAGGCGCGTGAAAGCCGGCCAGTCCGTGCGTGACGACGGCCCTCAGACCCATCTCAAGAAACAAGGAACGCCTACGATGGGCGGGGTCCTGATGCTGTGGAGCGTGGTGCTCAGTTCGCTGCTCTGGGTGCGCCTGGACAACCGCTACATCTGGATCGCGCTGGCCTCGGTGGTCTGGTTCGGCGGCGTCGGCTTCATCGACGACTATCAGAAGCTGGTCTACAAGAACAGCAAGGGCAGCAGCGCTCGGCACAAGCTGCTCCTCCAGGGGCTGGGCGCGGCCGGGGTCGTGGCGGCCTATATCCTCACGGCCCCCGCGGACTTCAGCATGACAACGCTGTTCAACGTGCCGTTCCTCAAGCACCCGATCATGCTCCCGGTCTGGGTCTTCGCGCCCATCGGGATCACGGTCATTGTGGGGGCCTCGAACGCGGTCAACTTGACCGATGGTTTGGACGGCCTGGCCATCGGGACCGCGTCCTTCGTGTCCATGACCTTCGCCGTGCTGGTCTATCTGGTCGGCCACGCCAAGATCTCGGCCTACCTTTTGATCCCCCACGTGCCGGAGCTCGCCGAACTCGCCGTGGTCTGCGCCGCGCTGCTGGGCACCTGCCTTGGTTTTCTGTGGTTCAACGCGCATCCGGCCGAGGTCTTCATGGGCGACACCGGCTCCCTGATGCTGGGGGGCTTTTTTGGCACCGTGGCCGTCCTGGCAAAGCAGGAGCTGATGCTGGCGCTGGTCGGCGGCATCTACGTGGTCGAGGCCCTGTCGGTGATCATCCAAGTCGCTGGCTTTCGTGCCACGGGCAAGCGGATCTTCGCCATGGCGCCGATCCATCACCATTTCGAGCTGAAGGGCCTTCCCGAATCCAAGGTCATCGTCCGTTTCTGGATCGTGGCGGCCCTGTTGATGCTGGCCGCCCTTTCCACCCTCAAACTTCGTTGAGCCATGGTCTATCAAGGTAAAATCGGGGTGGTTTTCGGAGCCGGTCGCAGCGGCCTGGCTGCTATGCGCGCCCTCCTGGCTCGCGGCGCCAGCGTGCGTCTGACCGACAAGCGTCCCGCCTCGGCTCTGGCCGTGGCCGCCGCGGAAGCCGAGGCGCTGGACGTCAAGGTCTTCTGGGGAGGGCATCCAGCCGAGCTTCTGGACCAGGCGGACTTTGTCGTGCTCTCTCCCGGCGTGCCCGGCGACCTTCCGATCCTTTCTGCGGCGCGCAAGGCGGGCATCGTAGTGCTGAGCGAGATCGAACTGGCCTTTAACCTGGCTCCGCGGCGCTGGGTCGCGGTGACTGGCACCAATGGCAAGACCACCACGACTAGCCTGATCGCCGCCATGTTCGAGCGGGCCGCCTTTCCTTACCTTTGCGGAGGCAACATCGGCCGCGCCCTGGCTGATGAAGTGGATCGCCTTGATCCCCGTGGTACGGTGGTGGCGGAGGTCTCCAGTTTCCAGTTGGAGGAGATCCACAGCTTCAAGCCGGCCGTGGCCCTGATCACGAACCTGACCCCCGACCACCTGGACCGTTACAAGACCATGCAGGCCTATGTGGCGGCCAAGGCGCGCATCTTCGAGAACCAAGATAATAAGGATTTTCTGATCCTGAACGCCGAGGACGGCCCCCTGCTGGAGCTGGCCGAGGGCGCGCGCTCCCGAAAGCTATTCTTCTCGCGCCTGCGCCCGGTGAAACAGGGCGCCTGGATCGAGAAAGGCCAGATCATGATCCGCGTGGAGGACCTTGCCCTGCCCTTGATGCCTCTTGAAGATCTGAAGCTGCGGGGGCCGCATAACCAGGAGAACGCGCTGGCCGCCAGCCTGGCCGCTGCGGCCGCGGGGCTGCCATTTGAGGCCATTGCAAGGACTTTGCGGGAGTTCTCGCCGGTGGAGCACCGCCTGGAGGAATGCGGGTCCCTGGACGGCATCGGGTTCATCAACGACAGCAAGGCGACCAATGTCGACTCCGTGGAAAAAGCGCTGCAGAGTTTCAAAGAGCCCGTGCACCTGATCCTGGGAGGCCGCGACAAGGCCGGGGACTTCACCCGCCTGGCTAGCCTGGTCCGGGAGCGGGTGGCCGAGATCCTCTTGATCGGTGAAGCCGCCGACGTCATCGAGCGGCAACTGCACGGCCTGGTGCCGACCCGCCGCGTGTCCAACATGCAGGAGGCGGTGAACAAAGGTTTTGAGGCCGCCAAAAAAGGGGAATGGGTCCTGCTCTCCCCGGGCTGCGCCAGTTTTGACATGTTCGACAACTACGAGCACCGCGGGCGCGTCTTCAAGGCCGCCGTGGCGGAGCTCGTCCATTCAGGGAGCCGCGTATGAGGGAAGGGACGCGTCCTCAGCCAGATCTGACCTTGGCCTTGACCACGTTGATGTTGCTGGCCACCGGATTGGTGCTGATCTACTCCTCGAGCGCGATCCTTTCTTTGGGCCGCCATCAGGATTCTTACTTTTTCATCAAGCGCCAGCTGGTCTTCGCGGTGCTGGGCGTGGTCGCGCTGGTGGTCATCCTCCGCCAGGACTGGGCCGAGCTGCGGGGCTGGAGCGGGCTGTTCATGATCGCGGTGCTGGGTTTGCTGACCCTGACCTTGGTGCCCCATGTCGGCATCGTGGCTGGCGGCGCCCGGCGCTGGCTGGGATTTGGCGCCTTCCGGATCCAGGCTTCCGAGCTGGCCAAGATCGCGCTGGTGCTCTTCGCCGCCGACCGCCTTTCAACTCCGGCCCCTGCCACGGGTTTTTCATGGAAGGCTGGCAAGGCCCCGGTGGTCCTGGCAGCGGTTCTGGCCGCGGGATTGACCCTGCGCGAGCCTGACTTTGGTTCGGCGGTGATGATGCTCGGCATCGTGGCGGCGATGCTCTTCGCCGCGGGACTACGGCTGAAATTTTTCGTGATCCCGTTCCTTTTGGCGGTCCCGGCGGGGGGCTTTTTCATCCTGCACTCCGCCTACCGCATGCGCCGCATCGCCGCTTTTTTGGATCCCTGGAAAGATCCCAATGGCGTGGGGTTCCAGATCACCCATTCCTTGATGGCCTTTGGCACCGGGGGCCTGGCGGGCCAGGGCCTGGGCGAAGGCAAGCAGAAGCTGTATTATCTTCCGGAGCCGCACACGGATTTCATCTTTTCGACCGCGGGCGAGGAGTTCGGGTTCGCCGGATGCCTGATCTTGATGCTGATGTTCATGGTCCTTCTCTGGCGCGGCATGATGATCTCTCTCAAGAACCAAGACTCGTTCTTGAAGCTGGCGAGCTTCGGCATCACCTTGATGCTGGGCTTTCAGATCCTTTTGAACCTTTGGGTAGTGCTGGGGCTCTTCCCGACCAAGGGCACCACGCTTCCTTTCCTCAGCTACGGCGGATCCGCCCTCACGGTGGACCTGGTGGCGGTAGGCTTGCTGCTGAACTTTTCGAAAGACCTTAAGTGAAGTTGCTGATCACCGGCGGCGGCACCGGCGGGCATGTCAGTCCCGGATTGGCCGTGGCAGGAGTCTGGAAGGAGCGGCATGGCCATGACAGCGTCTTGTGGGCAGGGCGAAAGGGCGGGATCGAGGAACGCATGGCGCTGAGCGCCGGCCTTCGCTTCGAAAGCGTGGCCAGCGCCGGCCTGCGACGCTCGCTGGACTGGCGCAATCTGGCCCTGCCTTGGACCCTTGGCAAAGGTCTTTCCCAAGCCTTCGGCCTCTTGAAGCGAGAGCAGCCGGATGCGGTGCTGATGACGGGCGGCTACGCGGGCGCTCCGGTGGCCTTCGCGGCGGCTTTACGGCAACTGGCTTTGGTCTTGCTGGAACCCAACGCCGTGCTCGGGCTGGCCAACCGCTTTTTCGCAGGGGCCGCGGGCGCGATCTGCCTAGCCTATCCGGTCGAGCCGCCGCGGCCCAATACCGTGGTCACGGGAAATCCGGTGCGATTCAGCCCCGAGCTCCCGGAACGCGCTCCATCAAGAAAGGCTTTTGGCCTTTCTTCCCAGGGACCTGTCTTGCTCGTATTGGCCGGCAGCCAGGGAGCCCACAGCATCAACGCCGCCCTGGGCAGGGCCCTTGAAGCTGGCGCCTTGGGAGACCTTCAGCTGATCTGGATCACGGGGAACAGGGATCTGGAGGCCTGCAAAGCGATCGTGGACAAGAGCGGCGCGCGGGCCTTTGTGGCTTCTTTCACCGACCAAGTGGCCCAGGCTTACGCGGCGGCGGACCTGGTGCTGGCGCGCTCGGGAGCTTCGATGCTGGCCGAGATCGCCGTGGCTGGCAAACCAGCTCTTTTGGTGCCCTTTCCGTTCGCCACGGGCGACCACCAACGGCTGAACGCCGAACGTTTTGTCCAGGCTGGAGCCGCCCGCTTGCTGGCGGACAAGGATCTGGACCAAGACCTGCGGCTGGCTTCGGAATTGACCGCGCTGATGGCGGATCAAGGCCTGGTGGCGCGGATGGCCGCCGCTTCGAAGCGCTTGGGCAGGCCGGACGCGGCCAAGGATGTGGCTGGGGTGCTGGAGCGGATCATCAAGGGATTCAAGTATGCTTAACAAAGTCATGAAGCTTCATTTTGTCGGCATCGGCGGGTCCGGAATGTCGGGCATCGCCGAAGTGCTGATCAATTCCGGCTATCCGATCTCCGGCTCGGACCGGAAACTGAGCGATGTGACCGAACGCCTGGCCGGGCTGGGCGCGAAGATCTTTGAAGGGCACGAAGCCTCCAACGTCGGCGATGCCGACGGCGTGGTGGTCTCCAACGCCGTGCCTGAGACCAATCCGGAGCTCATGGAAGCCCGGCGCCGCAAGATCCCGGTCATCCCTCGCGCCCAGATGCTCAACGAACTGATGCGCCTGAAGTACGGCGTTTGCATCGCCGGGACCCACGGCAAGACCACCACCACCTCGATGGCCGGCCTGGTCCTGAAAGAGGGCGGCCTGGATCCGACCATCGTGATCGGCGGCGTGCTGGACAGCGTGGGTTCGAACACTTTGCTCGGCAAAGGGGATTATTTCGTGGTGGAGGCCTGCGAGGCCTTCGCCTCCTTTTTGCAGCTCAGCCCCGCGGTCTGCGTGGTCACGAACATCGACAACGACCATCTGGACCATTACCAGAACATGGACAATTTGCGCGACGCCTTTGTGCGCTTCATCAACCGCCTGCCGTTCTACGGCTTCGCCCTGGTCTGCGGCGACGACCACGAGATCTTGAGCGTGCTGCCGCGGGTCATCCGCCGCAGCATCACTTATGGCTTTGGCGACCACAACGACCTCCAGGCCGTGGTCACGGATTCGACGGGCTACCACACCTCATTTTCGGTCTACCGCAAGGGCTTGTTCCTGGGCTCGGCCCGTTTGAACATGCCGGGCAAGCACAACGTCCTCAACGCCACCGCCGCCATCGGCGTGGGCCTTGAACTGGGGATCTCCTTCGAGGCCTGCGCCAAAGGCCTGGCCGGCTTCACCGGGGTGCGGCGGCGTTTTCAGATCAAAGGCCAGGCCTCCGGCGTCACGGTCGTGGACGACTACGCCCACCATCCCACGGAACTGGCCGCGACGCTCAGCGCCGCGCGCGACGCGCTCAAGGGGGGACAGGGCCGCTTGGTTGTGGCCTTCCAGCCCCATCTCTACAGCAGGACCCAGCTCTTGTTCCGCGACTTCGCCAAAGTCTTGGAGGCCGCGGACGAGGTCTATCTCTGCGGCATTTACCCGGCGCGCGAAACACCCATCCCCGGGGTCACCAGCGAGCTGATCTCGGACCTGATCCGCGAGTCCGGAAAGGTCCCGGTCCGCTATGCGTTCGACCGGGACCAGCTGTTGCCGGAGATCCTGAAGAGCCTGCGTCCGGGCGACTTATTCCTGACCGCCGGGGCCGGCAGCATCGACGCGCTTGGCGACCAAGCGCTGGCCGCCCTTTCGGCCAAGGCCGTTCGCGCATGAATTGGCAGGAGCTGTCCGGCCAGCTCTCGCAAGGGTTGCTGCTGGACGAGCCCATGGCCCGGCACACCAGCTTCAAGATCGGGGGCCCGTCGGAGGCCTTTGCCAGGCCAGGCTCCATGACCGAGCTGAAAGCCTGCCTGGATTTCGCGGCCAAGGAAAGTGTCCCGGTGTTTTTTCTGGCCGGGGGGACCAACTTGCTGGTCCGTGATGCCGGGATCCGGGGCCTGACCCTCAAGCTGGAGGGAGAGTTCAAGGAGATCCGCTTTGAGGGCCTTCAGGTGCATGTCGGGGCCGGCGCCAACTTGGCCCTGCTCTCGCAAAAAGCCGCCAAGCAGGGGCTCAGCGGGCTTGAATTCGCGGTGGGCATACCCGGCACGGTGGGAGGCGGTTTGGTCATGAACGCGGGAGCCCATGGTTCGGATCTATCCGCGGTGACGACGCGCATCTCCTACGTCGAGAACGGCGTGGTGACGGAGATCCCCGGCTCGGAAGCCGGATTCGAATACCGCAGCAGCCGCTTCAAGAACAGCCCGGCCCTTCTTCTTTGGGCTGACATGGTCTTGAAAGCGGGGGACTTGAGTGAGATCCAGAAAGCCATGGACGCGGTGACGGCTAAGCGGCGTTCGACCCAGCCGCAGAGCGTTCCCAACGCCGGATGCGTGTTCAAGAACCCGGCCGGCGAGTCCGCCGGAAGGCTGATCGAGGCCTGTGGATTGAAGGGCGCCAGCGTGGGCGGCGCCCAGATCTCGGAAGTCCACGCGAATTTTGTGGTCAACACGGGTGGCGCGAAGGCGGCCGACGTGCTGGCCTTGATGGAAAGGGCGCGCAACGCCGTGATGGACAAGTTCCAAATACGATTGCAGGATGAAGTGCTCGTCGTCGGGGAAGCCTGAGATGGCCGTCGTCGCCATATTAGCGGGCGGGGCTTCCGGCGAACGGCCGGTGTCGCTCATGACCGGCGAAAACGTGCTCAAGGCCCTGAAGGCGGAGGGGATGAGGACGATCGCTTTGGACCTGGTGCCTGCCGGCGCGAAAGGCGCGCGTTTTAAGACTCCGGACTGGGCCAAACGCGTCTCCCCGGGTGAGCTCATCCGGACGCTGCAGAAGTCGGGGGTCAAAAAAGTTTTTCTTTGCCTGCACGGTCCCGGCGGCGAGGACGGCCGCGTCCAAGGACTGCTGGACCTGGCCGGGATCGCCTACACCGGTTCCGGACCCCTGGCCTCGGCCATGGCCATGCATAAAAGGGTGACCAAAGAGATCATGCTCGCCAACGGCTTGCCAACGCCGGCCTGGGTTTCGGCCTTTCGCGGCGGAAAAGTCCCCAGATTCCCGCTGCCCTGCGTGGTGAAGCCGGTGGAACAGGGATCGACCCAGGGCATCAGCATTGTGAAAAAGTCTTCTGACTTGGGGGCGGCCCTCAAATTGGCTTGGGGCTACGACCGCGAGGTCCTGCTTGAACAGTATATTCCGGGCAGGGAACTGACCGTTTCCGTGCTCGGGGACAAAGCCCTGCCCGTGCTGGAGATCATCCCGGACAAGGCGGACTTCTATGATTACGCCTCGAAATATGAACAAGGCGGCTCGCGCCACCTTTGCCCCGCGCCGATCTCGGGCGTGCTCGCCCGCAAGGCCCAGGAGCTGGCTCTCAAGCTTCATGGCCTCCTGGGTTGCAAGGGCGCGACGCGCAGCGACATGATGTTAGACCGTCGGAACAAGCTTTGGATCCTGGAGCTGAACACGCTTCCCGGATTGACGCCCTTCAGCTTATTGCCCGATGCGGCCAAGGCTTCGGGCCTATCCTATTCCCGGTTACTGAGGAAAATGCTCGCCCTATGATGTACCAGGGACTGAACAAACGCAGCGAAGGCTCAAGCGCTCCGGAACCCCGGTTCCAGACGCGGCGTATGGAGGTCAAGGGGGCCGTTGGCAACGGCGGCGGGCATTGGTTGGACCGTATGCTGGGCAAGGGAAGCCGGGAGGCTTTGAAAGGCTCCCCGGTCAGCCGTGAAATTCCGAAGAACGCGCCCGAGCGTCCCGCGACGGTCCTGGCCATGCGGGCTGTTCGCTCCAACGACGACGTCCCTAAGAAAAGCGCGTCCCCGGAAGTTCCTGGCGGGAGCAAGGGCATCCTTCGCTGGGCCGCCCTGGGGCTGGCCTTGGTTGGCTTGGGCGCCTATGGGCAGCCCTGGAAACATCTTCCCTCCATGCGCGGCATGCGGCCGTTTTGGAGCGGGCGTACGGCCACGGCGCGGGCGCCTCAGCCCACGCCAGTCCCCACCAAGGAACCGGAAGTCGCCAAAAAGGTCATCCTTCCGCTGGAAGATGCCAAAGGCTCGGCCGTGGCTTACTGGCGTTCGGAAACGGGACAATGGTACGGGGTGAACGCCGCGGCCAGGCTATTCAAGACCACGGAGAGCGAGGTGCGCTCCCACCTGGACCTGCCCAGGATCTCCAGCGCGAAGATCCACGACGTGGAGTCTGGCTCAGTGCGTAACCTCGCCCTGGACTTGGCCGAAGGCCTGCTCGGCGAATTGCTGCCCTTGTCGGATGACATCGCGCCTGAAGTGGCTTCCATTAGCTTCGAAGGCTCGGAAGTGCGTTTGCACCTCAACGGAGGGGCGATGGCCCGTCTGGGCGAAGGTGATTTCAAGCGTAAGGAACAAAGATTGGCCAGGGTGCTCTACCATTTGAGCGCCAGGAAACAACGGGCGATGACCGTGGACATGCGGTTTGAAAAGACTGCGGCGGTGAGGCTGGCTTCGCGCTGACAACTGACTCGGCGCATTTGGGGAGATGAGCATGGCAAAACAGACCAATGAAGGTTTCCAGGGCGATCTGATCGTCGGATTGGATCTCGGCACCAGCAAGACCTGCTGCTTGATCGCGGAGACCGACGCGGAGGACGGCCTGCACCTGATCGGGGTGGGCAACGTCCCCTCCATCGGCCTGAAAAAGGGCGCGGTCATCAACATCGAGGCCACCGTGGATTCGATGCGCAAGGCCCTTGGAGAGGCCCAGCGCATGGCCGGGGTCGAAGTCCGCAGCGCCTTTTTTGGCGTGGGCGGCGAGCATATCCGGGGCATGACCTCGCATGGCGTGATCGCCGTGGGCCGCAAGGATAAGGAAGTCACCGAGGATGATGTGGAACGGGTGCTGGAGGCCGCCAAGGCCATCGCCATCCCGCAGGACCGCGAGATCATCCACGTGCTGACCCAGGAATACATGATCGACAACCAGGACGGCATCCGCGAGCCCGTGGGCATGTCGGGAGTGCGCCTGGAAGCCAAGGTCCACGTGATCACGGGAGCCGTGACGTCGGTGCAGAACATCTTGAAGAGCGCGGACCGGGCCGGTCTGGGCGTGGACGACCTGATCCTGCAGCCGCTGGCCTCGGCCGCGGCCGTGCTGACGGCGGATGAGAAAGAGCTGGGCGTCGCGCTGGTGGACATCGGGGGCGGGACCACCGACCTGGTGGTGATGATGGAAGGCGCGGTGCGACATACCGGGGTGGTGCCAGTGGGCGGCGCGCAATTCACGCGGGACCTGGCCATCGGCCTTCGGACTCCCAACGAGGACGCCGAGGACATCAAACGGAAATACGGATGCGTGCGAGCCGACTTGCTGGTCGACGGCGACGAGATCCCGGTGGCGGGCGTTGGCGGCAGGGCCCAGCGCTCCATGCCGCGCCGCAGCGTGGCCGAGATCCTGCAGCCCAGGGCTGAAGAGCTGCTGGGCCTGGTGGCGGCCGAACTGAAGAAGAGCGGCTTTGAGGGCAAGCTGGCCGCGGGTTACGTCCTCACCGGCGGAAGCTCGCAGATCGCCGGACTGAGGGAATTGGCCGAGGACATGCTGGGCGCGCAGGTGAGCTTAGGCAAGCCGCAGGCCCTGCAGGGCCTGGGCGACGTGGTGCAGGCGCCGGAATACGCGACGGCGGTCGGGTTGTTGCTGGAAGGCAAAAGGCTAAGATCCCAGGGTGGCGGCACCCGGGTCACCAAGGCGGAACCCGCGCAGCCGGGCGGCGGCGTGGCGAACAAGGTCAAAAACTTCTTCAAAGAATACTTCTAAAAAAAGGGGGCCCCATGTTTGAGATCGAAGAAAGCGGCGCGGCGTCATCGTTCGAATTGGAGGAGACCTACACCCCTTCAGCCGTGATCAAGGTGCTGGGAGTGGGCGGCGCGGGCGGCAACGCCGTCAACCGCATGATCGAGGCGGGCGTGCGCGGCGTGGAGTTCATCGCCATGAACACCGACATGCAGGTGCTGGCCAAGAACCTGGCGCCGGTGAAGCTGCAATTGGGCGCCAAGCTGACTGGCGGAAAAGGTGTCGGGGCTGACCCGGAAAAGGGACGTCAAGCCGCCCTGGAGTCGGAAGCCGAGATCCTCGAGCTGATCAAGGGCGCGGACATGATCTTCGTGGCCGCGGGCATGGGCAAAGGCACGGGCACGGGCGCGGCCCCGGTCGTGGCCGAGATCTCGCGACGCTTAGGTATCCTGACCATTCCCGTGGTGACGCGGCCCTTCAAATTCGAAGGGGCAGCCTGCCAGCGCCGGGCGGAACAGGGCCTGCAGGCGCTCTCTAAGGTCACGGATTCGACCCTGGTGATCCACAACGACAAGATCATGGCGGTGGCCGGACGGGTTCCCCTGACTGATGCCCTGCGGCAGGCCGACGACACCCTGCGGCACGCCATCCAGTCGATCTCGGACGTGGTCACCTCGGAAGGCCTGATGAACTGCGATTTCAACGACGTGCGCGCGATCATGAACGAGCGCGGCGG
>JAZKAF010000166.1:0-6714 GCA_040389285.1 candidate division FCPU426 bacterium | reverse complement strand
GGCCTGAACCTCAATGGCACCAAGGTTTTTAAGGAAGCTCCGGCGCGCGGCGACATGGGCGCTCCGTCTTTTTCTGAAGACCTCGACATCCCGGCCTTCATGCGCCGGCGCCATGCCGATGCCTTTGAGACGGCGGGCAAGCCTGAGTGAACTTAAGGGCCTGGGTATTGCTGGGATCATGCCTGCCGTGGGCCGCGCAAGCGGCCGCGGCGGGCTATGTCCTTCGCATGCCCGGAAAGGCCCCGCTGGCGATCGCTGGCCTCGAGGATCCTGAGAAGGGAGACCAGTTGCCTTTGAAGGAGGCGCTGGCCTATCTGGGCGGCCAGATGAACTGGCGCTCGGACAAGATGCTTGCGGAAATGCAAGGGGGGACCGCGAAGGCCTCCATGATGCTGGAAGAGAATTGGATCTGCACGGAGACAGGCAGGGTCAGACTTTCCGGTTCCTTGCATTGGAAGGAAGGGCGCCTGGTCCTGGACAAGTCATCGTTGGAAAAAGTCATCGAGACCCTTGGCCTGGGGGCCGGCAAAGTCCAGATCAGCAAGGCGACGTTGAAGGGCCCGCAACCCACGGCGACCAAGCCGGTGGACCTGGCTGAAGCCACGGCGCCGAAAGAGATCCTCTCGCCGCTGCGTCCCAGCCACTCAGGGATCCGGAAATTGGTCATCGACGCCGGCCACGGCGGTTACGACCCCGGGGCCCATGGGCCGGGCGGCATCAAGGAAAAGGACGCTTGTCTCGACATCGCCCTGCGCCTGCGCAGCCTGGTCAAGAAGCGCATGCCCGGGGTCGAGGTCATCCTCACCCGCGCCAGCGATGATTTCGTGTCCTTGCGCGAACGCACCATCAAGGCTAACAAGGCCGACGCCGACCTCTTTGTCTCGATCCATAACAACGCCAGCCCCAGCCGCAAAAGCCGGGGAAGCCAGGTCTTTTTCTACGACTCCCACGCATCGGACAAGGCGGCCGAAGATCTGGCCCGCCAGGAAAATCAGGACGCCAATTATCTCGAGATCCTGATGCAGGACCTTGGAAAGACCGGCCCAGTCAGAGACGAGAGCATCGCCCTGGGACAGCATGTGCAGGATGAACTGCGCGCCGATCTCGGCATCCAAAGCCGCCGCCTCAGTTGCGCCCCCTTCTATGTGCTGGCCCGCACCAAAATGCCGGCCATTCTGGTCGAAGTGGCCTTCATCACCAATCCCAAAGAAGCGGCCCTTTTGCGCAGCTCCAGCTTCCGCGAAAACGTGGCCCAGGGGATCTTCAGGGGCCTGACCCAATACAGCCCCCAAACCGCTCTGCGGTGAGGGCCCTACCTTTCGCCTTCGCCAGGGAGATCCCTGGGCTGAAGGCTTTCACCACCCTGCGCGGCGACAATCTGGGATTGAACACGGACGAGGCTCCAGCCCGCGTCATAGAAAGCCGGCAAGGGCTCTTTGGATCCCAGGGAATAGCCCTCAATTCCACGGTCTTCATGCGCCAGGTCCATGGCCAAGGCATGGCCAGGGTGGGTAGCCAAGAGCGTGGCCGGGGCAGCCTGGACTTGGCTGACGCGATCCCGGACTGTGACTCCATACTGAGCGCCGATCCCGGCGTTTTTCTCTGTGTCGGCCATGCCGATTGCCTGGCCCTTTTGCTGGTCGATCCGGTAAAAAGGGCGGTGGGCGCGGCCCATTGCGGTTGGCGCGGCGCCAGCCTGCGTCTGGCCACCCAATTGTTGCAACGGATGGAAACGGAACTCGGCACTCGGCCCGCGGACGTCTATGCTGGGCTTTCGGTGTGCCTGGGGCCCTGCCATTTGGAACTTTCCGAAAACGAGCACCGTATTTTTTCTCCCCAGCCCGGTAGCGCGGATTTTTGCTCGCCGCTTCGGGACGGCCATTTCTTTTTGGATCTTTGGAAGCAGACCGAGCGCCAATTGCTGGATCTAGGCCTGGCGCCCGAAAAGATCGAAGTGCAGGACGAATGCACCGCCTGCCATCCGGAGCGTTTTTACTCCTTTCGCAGGGAACAGGGACATTGTGGACGCATGCTCAGTGTGATCGGCTTTGATCGCTGACAATCTCCCTAAGATCCAGGCCCGCATCGCGGCGGCCTGCCAGCGAGCCCATAGGGACCCCTCGAGCGTCACCCTGGTGGGGGTGAGCAAGTTTCAGAGCGTGGGGCAGATCGAAGAAGCGGCCCGCGCCGGAGTGAAGGTCTTTGCTGAAAGCCGCCAGCAGGAGGCCAGCTCCAAGTTGCCTGCGTTGAAACAGCTAGGCACCTGGCATTTCATCGGCCATCTGCAGGGCAATAAGGCGCGCTCCGTGGTCGAGCTTTTTGACGTCGTGGAAAGCGTGGACAGCCTGGCCTTGGCCACAAAACTGTCCGCCTTGGCCCTCGAAGCCGGGCGCCGCCTTCCCGTCTTTGCCCAGATCAATATCTCGGGCGAGGCGCAGAAATACGGGTTTCCTCTGGCCAGCGCTCAAGCTGATCTGGACGCGATCGCCAAGTTGCCTGGACTTGAGTTGCAGGGTCTGATGGGCATGGCCGCCCAGAGCGAGAATCCGGAAAACGCCCGCCCGGCCTTTGTCGCCCTTCGAAAGCTAGCGCAAAGCAGGGGAGGCTTGAAGTTATCGATGGGAATGAGCGCGGACTTCGAGGTGGCCATCGAGGAAGGCGCGGACTTGGTAAGGATCGGCACCGCACTCTTTGGATAGACCATGGAACTGACTGGAAAAAAAATAGCGTTTATCGGGGCCGGAAACATGGGCGAGGCCATGATCCGTGGCCTGCTCAAGGCCGGGGTCTCCAAACCGGCTGAGCTCTCGGCCTGCGACCTGCGCGAAGAAAAGCTGGCCGCTCTCAGCGCCGAACTGGGCATCCGGACCTTTATCGACGCCCGCCAGGCCGCCCGCCAAGCCCAGATCATCGTGTTGGCGGTCAAACCCCAGGGCTTTCCCGAGCTATTAAAAGAACTTTCCGGCCAGCTGAATTCGGACCAGTTAGTGATATCGATCGCCGCAGGCGTGACCCTGGCCAAGATCGCGGCTGCTTTGCCTGGCAGCCCCCTGGTCCGTGTCATGCCCAACACCCCAGCCTTGGTGGGGCATGGTGCTTCCGCCTTTTGTCTGGGAACCCTGGCGAATGCAGACCACGCCAAGCAGGCTACCGCCCTGCTTGCTTGCCTGGGTCTGGTGCTTCAGGTGGAAGAAGGCCAGATGGACGCAGTCACTGCGCTCTCCGGCTCCGGCCCGGCCTACGTATTTTTGTTCATGGAAGCTCTTCAGGCTGCCGGCCTTAAGTTAGGCCTCAATGCTGAGCAAAGCTTCAGCCTAGCCGCCCGGACGATCAGCGGCGCCGCGGCCATGATCGAAGCACGCCAGGACGATCCCGCCACGCTTCGCAAAAAAGTCACCTCCCCCGGCGGCACCACCGAAGCCGCCCTAAAAGTCTTTGAAAGCGGCGACCTTCGCGGTTTGGTGGAAAAAGCCATGCGCGCCGCCAACGATCGAAGCAAAGAACTTGGGCGCTAAAATTATCAAGGGCAGCAAATAATTCAGGCGTTCATATGAAATGGCCATTCCTGTTGATACTAATCGGGTCAATGTTGCCGACGGGTTGTAGGGACGAAAAACCTGTTGCCGCAAGCAGTGGTGATGTTCTTGCATACCTAGATTTGCTTACAAGGATAAGTGCTCCCACGCTTGCCGAATCCGAAAGATTTTATGGCGAGTGTGGCGGAGAAGCTGAGTTGGATTTTCTGCTTTCAAAGTGTAAGGCCATGGGCTGGGGCGAAGACACGAAGCGATGCATAGAATTCACCAGGGACGGATGTAAGAACGCCACAAAAGTTAAGTCTCTGGCGCTTGAATGGATTAGAACCAAATTTGGCACAGTGGGGAAAAAAACAAAAGTTATTCAGACTTCAAGAGGAGAAAAAGGGTTTGAATATGAATTGGTGGAAGTCCAAGTTGGAAAAAGCAGACTAGTTCTGTTTCACAACCTGGCTACCGGCATTCCGACTGGAATACTAGTTGATGTGAGCAAAGTTGACGGCAAGGCTGTCGAGGAATATAGGAAGCAATAGCACCTTATTTGAATTGTAAAGGTTTCGCCTGCCCGTTCCGTATCTCTTGAAAAACATTGGAAATACCGGATAATCATAGGCTATCAACGGATCATTCACCGAACTTGGATGCATCATGACCGAACTAAAAAAACAGATCGAAGGGGCGGCAGCGATTTTGAGAGGGAAGCTGGGTGGGATTACGCCCCAGATCGGTATCGTGCTAGGCACGGGACTGGGATCCCTGGCCGATGAGATCAAGGATCCGATTACGGTGCCATACGCCGCCGTGCCGCATATGCCCCTTTCCACGGTGGAGACGCATAAGGGCGAGTTTGTGTTCGGAAAGCTGGGCGGCAAGCAGGTGATGGCCATGAAAGGCCGTTTTCACGTTTACGAGGGATACAGCGGAGCCCAGGTGGCCTTTCCCGTGCGGGTGATGAAGGCCATGGGTGTCTCGACCTTGCTGATCTCGAACGCCTGCGGAGGCATGAACCGCTCCTACCGGCCGGGCGACCTGATGATCATCGAAGACCATATCAACCTGCTGGGCGCCAATCCCTTGATCGGCCCGAACGACGACACGCTGGGACCGCGCTGGCCGGATATGATCGAACCCTACGACCGGGGACTGATCGCGATGGCGGAGTCGATCGCTTCCGAGTTCCGGATCCGCGCGCATCGGGGAACTTATGTGGCCGTGACCGGCCCGAATTTGGAGACCCGCGCTGAATACCGGATGCTTTCGACTTTCGCTGACGTGGTGGGTATGTCCACCGTGCCGGAAGTGATCGCCGCGGTGCATGGCGGCATGAAGGTGCTGGGCATTTCTGTCATCACCGACGAATGCGTGGCTGACCGGCTGAAGCCGGCATCCATCACCGAGATCATCCGCATCGCCGGGGAAGCGGAACCGAAACTGTCGCGGATCATGTCCGCGGTCATCGAGCGGATCTAGAGCCATGCTCAGCTCCATCGAATGGAACAAGGGTAAGCCGAAGATACTGGACCAGCTCTTGCTGCCCCACAAGACGGCCTATGTGGTCAGCGCCAACTATAAAGAGACCGGCGAGGCCATCCGTTCCATGAAGATTCGGGGAGCCCCCGCGATCGGCGTGGCCGCGGCCTTTGCCATGGCCCAGGCGGCCTCGGCTTCGAAAGCGAAGAGCGCGGCGGCTTTGGAAAGGGATCTGTTGAAGGCGGCCGCCTTTTTAAAGGCGACCCGTCCCACGGCCGTGAACCTGGCCTGGGCCGTGGACCATATGCTGGGTGTTTTGAAAAAAATGGTCTACGCCAAGCTCCCCCGTATCGTGCAGGGCTTGACCGAGGCGGCGCTGGAATTGAAGGAAGAAGACGCGCGGCAGTGCGCGGCCATTGGCCGGGCCGGCGCCGAACTGATCCGTGACGGCGACCGGGTGCTGACCCATTGCAACACGGGCGCGCTCGCCACGGCAGGGATCGGCACGGCTCTGGGGGCCATCACCACTGCCTGGGATTCGGGCAAGAAGATCTCGGTCTGGGTGGACGAGACCCGTCCCTACCTTCAGGGAGCCAGGCTGACCGCCTTTGAGCTGGCCCACGCCAAGATACCCCACAGCCTGATCACGGATTCCACGGCCGCGCTTTTGATGTCCAAAAAGATGGTGGACCTGGTGATCGTGGGCGCGGATCGGATCACGGCCCGGGGCGACGTGGCCAACAAGATCGGCACCTATGGCCTGGCCATCCTGGCCAAAGAGCATGGCATTCCTTTTTACGTGGCCGCGCCCCTTTCGAGCGTCGATTTCGCGATGAAAGACGGCTCCGAGATCCCTATCGAGGAACGTCCCGCCACGGAGGTTCTGAACGTGAACGGCAAGCCCATCGCCCCTGCTGGCACCAAGGCCCTGCATTATGGCTTCGATGTCACCCCCCACCGCTATATCAGCGCCATCATCACTGAATCGGGCGTTTTCCGGGCTCCCTTTGAAAATTCAATGAAAAGTGCCATAATCTAGCCTTGAAGCTGATGAATTTCACGTTGAAATGGCCCGCTATGGGGATGGTGCTCGCCCTCTGCCTGGGCGTTTTCGTGTTCCTGGCGCTTCATGCAAGGGGTCCCAAGCTCCCTGCCGGGGAGGCCTTTGACTGGACCTCGCTGGAAGACAAACAGAAGGTGGCGGCGGCCCTCAATGACTCGGTGAACCTGAAGGACTTCAGGGCCGAGGTCCACATCGTCAGCCTTCGAGAAAATTTTTGGGGCATTGCCCGGCGTTTCAAGATCAATATCGACACGGTTTACGGTCTGAACCCAGACCTCGAAGACCTGGTAGTGAACACGAACCGGCCCCTTTTGCTGGCGAACCAACGGGGGACCCTGCACCAGGTGAAGGCAGGCGATGACCTGGCCTCGGTAGCCAAGCTCTACTCGGCTGACCCCGCGGAGCTGAAGTCGGCCAACCGCATCGGATTTTTCGGGCTCCACAAGGGACAGCTGCTTTTCATCCCCGGAGGCAAGCCAAAGCAGTTCAACGAGAAGCTGGCCAGCCTTTATCAGCGGCGCAGTTTGTTGCGCTCGCCCCTGGCCGGACGGACCACCTCCACCATGGGGACCCGTTCGGATCCCTTCACTGGGATGACCAAGCACCACAATGGCATCGATCTCAAGGCCAAGTTGAACGAGCTGG
>JAZKAF010000165.1:0-3466 GCA_040389285.1 candidate division FCPU426 bacterium | reverse complement strand
GGGTGTTGGCGAAGTTCACGGAATCGTTCCCCAGCCATCCCCGCCGCTGCAAGGTCGCTCCCAGCAACGAATCGACCAGGTTACCCGAAAGGCCGGCCACCAGCAGGGGCAGCGTGGCGCGGACCGGCACCAGGTCGCTGAAACGGGCGACCAAGGTCAGGATCGCCGCCCCGAGCACGCCCATCAAAAATCCCGCTCGCGTGACCCCGCCGTCCGTCCCCACTGGCACCAGCTCGCCGGTGGTGATCAGCCGCGGCTGCTGGTCCGCGACCTGGCCGAATTCCGAGGAAAGAGTGTCGGATAACGCGGAGGCGAAGCAGGCCACAAAAGCCCAGCGCCAGGCCTCCGCCGTCTGCCGGTGCCCCTGGCGCGCCATCAGCCAGGCGGCGCCGGCGCAGAACACGGCGCATCCCGCATTGGCCCAGGCGTGGTTCCAGCGCCGGCGTCCATGGTCGGGTTGGGCCACGCCACGGCGCTCCTTCTTTCCGCGCCGGAAAAAAGTCGCGGCCGTCCCCGCGCCAAAAAAAACCATCAGCATGGTCCAGCCAGGCCAACCTAAAAAGAAACCGATCAACGCCGCGATCAAGAAACCGGAGAAGGACCCCGAGGCGCTTAGGAGCCTTAAAAAATAACAGGCCAGCGAGAATCCCGCGTTGACCCCGATCAGAAGCGCCAGCTTCACTTGAAACGGACCCCAGCGAGCAGCGCGGGGAGCATTTCCATCGGCAGCGTAGGACGTCCCAGCTCCACCTTGCCGCCCGTGATGCCATGAAAATCGGATCCGCCCGAGACACGCAGCCCTAAGCGAGCGGCGAGGTCCAGATACAGCATCTCCAATTCGGGACTATGGTCGCTGTGATATACCTCCACCGCATCGAGACCCTGGGCCTTCAGTTCAGCGATCTTCGCCTCGAGCGCGGCGCCATCCAGGCCCAGTTGGACAGGATGCGCGAGCACGCTGACCCCTCCGGCCGCGTGGATGGCTTTGATGGCCGCGGGAGCCGGCAAGCGTCGTTTGGCCACGTAGGCCGGTTTCCCCTTGCCCAGGTATTTGTCAAAGGCGTCTTTAAAGCTGGAAACCGCGCCCGCGTCGACCAGGGCCTGGGCGAAATGCGGACGCCCGATCTGCCCGCCCGTGGCCAGCTTCTCGATCGCTGAATATTCCAGGGACAGTCCCAGCGAACGCAGGCGGCGGAAGACCTCGGGGTTGCGGTCCCGGCGGGCCTGCTGCAGGCCTTCGAGTTCGGCCAGCAACCCGGGATCTTCGGTGTCGATCCCGAGCCCCAGGATATGCATGGTGCCGGGTTCGTAGTCCGCGGAGATCTCGACGCCGGGGATGACTCTCAAGCCGCAAGCCCGGCCCTCGGCAAGGGCCTCGGCAACGCCATTCACGCTGTCATGGTCCGTAAGGGCCAGGACTTCCACGCCCTTTGATTTGGCGAGGCGTACCAACTCGGCCGGCGCCAGGCGTCCGTCTGAGACCAGTGAATGGCTGTGAAGGTCGGCGCCGCTCAAAACAGGACCCCGTCCGGAGCGCAATCCAGCACCGTCTCCAGGCTGGGCTGAAAACCCTGGCCCGCGCGGGCGCAAGAGGGGCAGGCCTCCTGGCGCCTCAAAGGCACTTCCCTGAAGCGAAGGTTTTTGGCGTCGAAGAGGAGCATCCGGTCAAAGAGCGGAGAACCCAGCCCCAGCAGGAGGGTCAAAGCCTGGTCAGCCAGCAGGGCGCCCATGACGCCCGCGACCGCGCCCAACACGCCGGCCTCCGCGCAGCTAGGCACCGTGCCCGCGGCTGGCATCGAAGAAAAGACGCAACGAAAACACGCGCTGGACCCCGGCTTGACCGCCATCATCTGGCCCTCGAAGCGCAGGATGCCGGCGTGCAAAAAGGTCTTGCCCAGGGAGACGCAAGCATCGTTCACCAGGAATTTGGACTGGAAATTGTCGGTCCCGTCCACGACCAGGTCGTAGTCCCTGAAAAGCTGCATCGCGTTCTTTTCGTCCACACGGGTCTCATGCAGGACGAGCTCCAGGTCCGGGTTCATGCCCCGTAATTTTTCAGCGGCCGAGGCCACCTTGGGCCGCCCCAGATCTTTGTCCCAATGAAGGATCTGCCGCTGCAGGTTCCCCAGTTCCACCTTGTCCGGATCCGCTAGCCCCAGGCGCCCCACCCCGGCGGCCGCCAGGTATTGCGCCGCGGGACATCCCAAGCCCCCCGCGCCCACCACCAGCACGCTGGAATCCTTGAGCCGTTTTTGGCCGGCCAGGCCCACTTCGGGCAGCAGGATATGCCGCGAGTATCGGCTGCGCTGGTCTGGGGTCAGTTCCATGGCCTATTCCACCTCTCCCGCTTCGTTCAAATAAAGCTCACCGCGGTCGCAGAGCACCGTGACCACGCATTGTTCGGGCGAAAGCTCGGCCGCCACGCGGCGCGCCGCCCAGACATTGGCCCCGGCCGAGATCCCGGCCAAAAGCCCCTCTTTGCGCGCCAGCTCGCTGACCGTGGCCAAGGCGTCTGCGTCGGTCACCCGGATGATCTGGTCCACCACACGCAGGTCCAGGACCCCGGGGACGAATCCGGCTCCGATGCCTTGGATCCGATGGGGACCGGGCAGGGATCCGGAAAGCACCGCCGAGCCGTCCGGCTCCACAGCCACCACGCGCACCTTGGGGTCCTCTTTTTTCAGAACTTCGCCCACGCCCGTCAAGGTGCCGCCGGTTCCCACGCCCGCGACAAAGGCGGCGGGAGCCCCTTTCAAAGCCCGTAATATCTCGCGGGCTGTGGTCTTGCGGTGCGCGGAAGGGTTGGCCCGGTTGTTGAACTGCATGGGGCAGAACCAGTCGGGATGTTCCGCCAGCAGGGCCTGGGCCCGGTCGACCGCGCCCTTCATCCCCAATTCAAAGGGGGTCAGTAACAGTTGGGCGCCATACGCCTTGAGCACCGCGTAACGCCGGGGACTCAAGCCCTCGGGCATCACCAGCACGCAGCGGTATCCCTTCACCGCGCAGACCATGGCCAGGCCGACTCCGGTGTTGCCGGAAGTCGGCTCCACCACAGTCCCTTGGCCGGGCTTCAGCGCTCCTCGGGACTCGGCCTCCGCCAGCATCGCCAGGGCGATGCGGTCTTTCACCGAACCGCCGGGGTTGGCCATCTCGAATTTCGCATAGAGCTTGGCCCCTCCTGACGGCTCCTGGCTTTTCAGCCGCAGCAGCGGGGTGCGGCCCACCAATTCCAAAACGTTCTGGGCTACGCGATTTGCCACGGTCCCTCCAGATCCCGGACCGCCAGGACCAGACAATCCACCGAAGCGGCGCCGGCCGCGAGCAGCGGGGCGACGCAGGCCTGCAAAGTCGCCCCCGTGGTCATGACATCATCGACCAGCAAAAGCCGGGCCCCTTGGATCGACCGGGCCGGCTCCGCGCGAAAAGCGCCGCGCACATTTTCAAAGCGTGCCTCGCGTCCCAGCTC
>JAZKAF010000164.1:0-7770 GCA_040389285.1 candidate division FCPU426 bacterium | reverse complement strand
GTGCTCAGCCGCGGCGGAGACTTATTTTTCAGGCTGGTGGGCCGCAAGCTGGGCGCGCCAGTGATCAGGCCGGCTTTAGCCCCCGAGCTGGGGGCCTGTGTCATGGCCGCGCATGCGGCGGGCTGCAACCCCCGCGCTTATTTCGAGGGACTATGCTGAAAGTATTCGACAACGCCCGCGCGCTAGGGGAAGCCCTGGCCTCCGAGATCCTCTCCGGCGTCGAAGCCGCTTCCGTGGCCGGCCGCCCCTATTTGCTGGGCTGTCCCGGCGGGCGCAGCCTGCAAAGCACTTACGAGGCGCTGTCCCATCGGGCGGCCGCGCTCCAGGCGAATTTAAGCGGCCTGGTGATCGTGATGATGGACGATTACGTGCTGCCCGAAGGCACAGGATTTGTGCATTGCCCTCCAAACGACCATTACAGCTGCCGCCGCTTTGGCCGCGAAGACATCGTCGGCTTGCTGAACCAGGGTCTGCCCCAAGCCAAGCAGATCCCCCTGAAAAACCTCTGGTTCCCGGATCCGGCCAACACCTTGGAGTATGAACAGCGCCTCAAGGCCGCCGGCGGCATCGACTTATTTTTACTGGCCTCGGGCGCCTCGGACGGGCATGTGGCCTTTAACCCGCCCGGCTCAAGCGTGGATTCGCTGACCCGTATCATCCCCCTGGCTGCTACCACCCGCGTGGACAACATGCAGACCTTTCCAGACTTCAAAAGCCTGGACCAGGTCCCGGGCCACGGCGTTTCCGTGGGCGTGGGCACCATCATCCAGCATTCTAAAGACGCGGTGATGGTCATCCATGGCGCGCACAAGCAAGGAGCGCTGAAGAAGATCTTGAGCTTCAAGGATTACGATCCGGCCTGGCCCGCCAGCCTGATCACACGCTGCGTGGGCGGCCGCATCTACACGGACCGCTCCGCTTCTGGGAGGGAATCGTCATGAAACGTCTATCCAGCCTTATCCTCGCCCTGCTCTTGACCCTGCCCACAGTCCGAGTTTTCTCGGATGAGGCCCTGGTCAAGCGTCTCTTGCTCAAGATCAACCAGATCCCTTACGTGGATTCCCATGTCCACCTGGCCTTCCCCGACCCCAATCGCAAGGCCAACTACGACGTGCTCTCCCTGTTGAACGCCTCGACTTATGTGGCGGAATTCACCTATGGCGAGGACTGGCCGGCTCTCAAAAAGTCCCTGGCCATCAACGGTCATCACGCTTATTACCGCCCTATTCTCGAAGCCATGCGCGATCTTTACGGCATGGGCCCCAACGAGGAACTCAACGACTCCAACATCGAGCGGATCTCCAAGGCCAGGAACGCCGCCTACCACCGCCCCGGTTTTTACGACGAAGTCTTTCGCAAGGCGAACATGGTCCACATGATCGACCTGGATGGCGGGGATAAGGGCCAGGCTGACATGCCCTCGCCGATCTGGCATTCCATGTGGAATATCGATCCCAGCTTCGTCTTTATCCAGGATTACGACAAAAAAGAGAAAGTCTGGCCCATTGACCGCGACCAAAAATATTTCAAAGTCAAAATAAACAACCTCGCGGACATGGAAAAGCTGATCTCCACCCAGATCGAAGCCTTTTTCAAACGGGGAGGCGTGGGTCTGAAGTCCACGGCCGCCTATTTTAGGAAACTGGACTTTGACCCCGCCGCTCCGAGGGGTCCCGCGGAAAAGGTCTTCGCGCGCGTGCTAAAGCACGAAAGCCTGAACGCCAAAGATACCAAGCTGATCCAGGACTATTTAATGACCTGCGTTTTGCAGGCCTGCGCTGACTTAAAAAAGCCCATCCAGTTCCATACCGGCAACCAGCAGAATTGGAACATTGTGGAGAATTCCAACCCGCTGGAGTTGAACCCGCTCTTCTATACCGGACGTTTTGCCAATGCCCGTTTCGTGCTGCTGCACGGCGGCTATCCCTACACCAAGGAATCCATCACTCTGGCCCGTTATTACCATCCCACCGTCAATTTGGACCTGGCCTGGATGGTGCTCTACTCTCCGGCCGCGGCCAAGGAAACGCTTTCCGAGGCCATCGACATGCTGGACGGGTCGCAATTGATGATAGGCACGGACTCGGCCAACCTTGAGGAGCAGTACGGGACCATCAAGTTCACCCGCAGGGTGATGGCCGAAGTCCTGGCTGAAAAGATCGAAAGCGGCTTTTTGACCGAACCCGTGGCCTTGCAGATCGCGCGGCGAATTCTTTATACCAATGCGGTCGAACTTTACGGGCTGGACAAGAAGTAGAACCCGCCATGGGCCGCATTCCCATATTGGCTGAATGCGATGTCCTGGTGGTCGAATCGACCCTAGCGGGCTGCTGGGCTGCTTTGCAAGCCGCCCGTCAGGGCCACAAAGTCTGGTTAGTGTCCTCCAGCGCCAGCCTGGGCCACGAGATCACAATCTGTCTGCGTCCCTGGATCAGCCAAGCCTCCCTTGAAAGCGTTCCTTCCGGCCTGCGCCCTTTTATCCGTTCCTGCATCAAACCAGAGACTAAGACCCGAGACGAATTTCTTTTGGATCTGGTCAAGATCAGCGAAGGCCTCGAAGACATGCTGCTAAACGCCGGGGTGCGCCTGCTTTACGCGGCAAGCCCTTGTGGAGTTCTGGCGCGAGAAAACCGTGTAACTGGCGCGGTTTTTGCCGGGAAATTCGGGCTGAACGCGTTGCGGGCCCGTCGTTCGGTCATCGACGCCTCGCCTTTTTCCACGCTTTCCCGCCTTGCCGGTGTTCGCTTTTCAAAACGCGCTTTTGCCAGCCCTCTAGGCCGTGAAGTGCGTTACAGCATGCTGGGTAATTTCAAAAAAGGCCGGCCTTACAAAGAATTCATTTTTCATTTCGATCTCGACCCTGCCACGCCTTTTTACGCGTCCCGCATCACTGCTCTGAGCCGCGAAGCCCTGATTCCCGCTGTCCAGGCTCTGAAGAAAGAACCTGGGTGGCGGCTGGTGCGGGGAGGCAATGCTTTGCAATTCGAGCCGCATCTTCGGCTGCAGCGCAGGGTTCCTGGACTTAGCGTCTTAGGGCCGGCCATGGATATTGCGGATGAAGAAGCGCGCCGCTTGTCGCTGGATCCCTTTGCCTCCACAGCGCTGGTACCCAGGGTTCTGGAGCAGATCCCTGCCGCGTTCGTTAAAAAGTCCGGCACAAAAGAAAGTGTGCGTTGGGGTACGGGCAAGCTCTCGGGACTTCATTTTCGCAGCGGGGAAGGCGAGCCGCTGGTTGGCACGGGCGAACATCTTCTCGCTCCTTTTAAGGCGCCGCTGGCCGCTTCCTGCGAAATTCTGGTGCTGGGTGGCGGCAGCAGCGGGATGCCCGCTGCTCTGGCCGCAGCCAAGGCCGGGGCCCAGACCTTGCTCGTAGAACAGCATGCGGATCTGGGTGGGACCCGCAGCATTGGCGGTGTCTCGGCTTATTGGTTTGGGCGTCAGACGCCCTTTGTGAAGAGCATTGATACGGCCAAAAGCGAGTCGCTCAAGTCCGGCCTTCCGCTGTGCATGCATTATTTCGAGCTGGTCAAGGGTGCCAAGGCGCAGATCCTGCTTTCAAGTGTGGCGGCGGGAGTTTTGGTGAACAACAACAAGGTCTATGGCGCGGTTTTCGCCACCGAGGACGGTCTTCGAGCTGTGACCGCCGAACGGGTCATCGATGCCACGGGGGATGGCGACCTGGCTGCCTGGGCCGGCGCCAGCTACCGCTGGGGCGCCCAGCGTGATGCCATGACCATGTGGTTCTCCTTTGGCAAGTTCGTAGGCACCAAGCCTGAGGCCAGTCGGCACTATCACAGCGTGGTCGATGTGCGTGACGCTAAAGACATGACCCGGGCGATGATCTCGGCCAGGCGGCGCGTGGGCGTTTATGGCGTGGGTGATTTTCCCCAATATTATCTGACCCCCCGCGAATCGCGGCATATCCGGGGCCGCGCCAGGCTGGACTATGAAGGGATACTGCGCCAAAAGCGCTGGCCTGACTTGGCCCTAGTTTGCCGCTCCAATTTCGACATCAAGGGCATTGCCTCAAGCGACTTAGCCCTCTGCGGCTGGGTGGACCGGGATTACACCCGTAATCACAACGCTTTTGTGCCGTTTAGGGCCTTATTACCGCAAAAATTCGAGAACCTGATGGTCATTGGCAAGGCCTACGATGCCAGCCACGATGCCCTATCCCTGGCCCGCATGGAACGCGATATGATCGCCATGGGCGGCGCGGCAGGTACCGCCAGCGCCTTGTCATTAAAACAGCGCAAGTCCCTGGCCAAACTGGAGCCCAAAGACTTGCAGCCTCGGTTGATCCGGCTGGGAGTCTTGGAGCCCAAAGACCTTAACCGTTCTGAGCCGCTGAAAGCTTTGAAGGTCGAGGACTTGGTCCAGCTGGCCCGTAAACTTGCGGTTGGCCCCATTGACGAAAATCTAGAAGAAGCCAAAGCTAAGTGTTTTCTGGGGGATCAAAGCGGCTTGCCCCTGGTTTTAGAGCGCCTGCGCTCTCTTACCAAGAACAAGCTGCCCACGATTGTCGGATCCAAGCACCAGCATCCGGATCACGGCTGGGCCGATGAGCCCTGCTATCTGATGGCCGTGGCTAGTCGCTGCCATGACTTGAGCCTGGTCCCGCTTCTTGAGTCCGTGGCCCAAAAGATAGACTTGAGGTCGGGAGCCAGCGGCCCCATGTTCAATTATGTTTACGCGCTCTCTTATGCGGCCGAGCGTCTGGCGCATCCAAGGCTTTTGAAAGCTCTGAAGATCCTGGCTAATAAGAAGCAACTCAAGACTCTTCCCCTTGATGCTGACAGCGATCCCCGGCTCAGCGTTGACCATGTGCAAGAGCGAGCCGCCTATCTGCATCTTTGCGTGGCCCGGGCCATGGCTCGCTGCGGCTCGCGTCAAGGCTATGAGGGGTTGATCCGCTATATCAACGACCCTCGGGCTTTTCTTGCGCTCACAGCCCGTGGGGAATTAGAGGATCTGAGCAACAAGAACTTTGGCGGCGATGCCAAGGCTTGGAAGCGCTGGCTCGCTGGGCATCCCAAGTTGGCCTGTGTTCCTTTTAATAAGCGGATGGATTAAGAAATCTTAACCCTGAGGTGTCTATGACTGGAAAATCACCGGACTTCAAAAAGTTGGCTCAAACCCCCAGGGGCTTTGTCCCCAGCCAGCGGCGGCTTTTGGGGACTGTGCCGACGATCGCCATCACCCCGGTGGCGGATGGACGCACTGGCGCCTACGAAAGCAATGTCAAGGCCACCTGGGATCTGGTGCAGCGGGTTCACACGCTGATC
This sequence comes from candidate division FCPU426 bacterium, assembly GCA_040389285.1. GTDB lineage: Bacteria > Oederibacteriota > JAJYGY01 > JAJYGY01 > DAIDJD01 > JAZKAF01. Next base: position 2,485 of record JAZKAF010000164.1, on the reverse strand, counting down.
AGCGAAAACGTCCGCCTCTCCGACGGCCTAGTTCCGAATATCGTGGTCGCGCCCGAGATCGTCTACGGCCCCCGCAGCGGCGCCGTGGCCCAGCAGTACTATGCCTCGCAGGGCGTCAGCGCCAACATCTGGGTCAGCCGCTCCTGGAGCTATTCTGACGAACTGATGTCCGCCTGCGCCGGGATGGGGAGCTCGGAATGGGTCCAGGCCGCCTATGGCCTTAACCAGTCCGACCGCCCTGGGGCGGTATGGCTCAAGGCCTTTTGCGCGGCCATGGACGAGAAAAAGCGTCCTATTTTCAGCATTTATAACCCTGACCTGGAAGACGAAAAAAGCGGCAAACTGGCGCCCTATGTAGCCAACCGTTTACTGCGCTTCGCCCGCTGCGCCACGGTCCTGGCTGAAATGCGGGGCAAGAATTACCTCAGCGTCGGTTCGGTCTCGATGGGCATCATCGGCTCGGACGTGCGCAGGAACATGTTCCAGGATTATTTCGGCATGGGCACTGTCAGCATGGACATGGTGGCGGTCAAGGGCCGTATGGACCGCGGCTTCTATGACCATGAGGAATTCGACCGGGCCTTTGCCTTCTTTAAAAAGCGCTTCAAGTTCGACCCGGGCAAGGGTCCCCGGCCCCAGCCGCTGGACGCCTTGCTGGCGGATTCGATCAAGATGACCCTGATCGTCCGCGACCTGATGATAGGAAACCCCCGCCTCGCCGACCCCCAAGTTGGCAAGGCCCAGGGCTTCAAGGCCGACGTGGAACTGGCCCAGGGCGCGCACGCCATCGCCGCCGGCACCCAGGGCCAGCGCCAGTGGACCGACCTCTATCCCAACTTCGACCTTTGCGAAAGCATCCTCTGCAGCGGCTTTGACTGGGACGGCTTTCGCCAGGCCTATGTGGTTGCCACCGAGAACGACAGCAAGAACGGTGTGGGCATGCTCGCCGCGCAGTTGCTCACCGGCCTGCCCCAGCTCTTCTCCGACATCCGCACCAACTGGACCGCCGCGTCGATCAAAGCGGCCACGGGCAAGGACGTCTCCAAGTCTGTGCCGCGCGGCCTCATCGACAAGCGCAATTCCGGCGCCGGCGCCCTGGAATTCGCCGTGGATCTGTTCAAGGTCACTCGCGTCAAGAACGGTGATGTCTACGAGGCCTCGCGAGCCTTGCTCGACAACAAGGCCTTGCAGCAGAAGCTGATCTCCGGTGCTATCGAGGGCACCACCTACAGCGGCGCGCCGTTGGGCTACTTTTTGGGCGACGGCCTTTCCAGCCATTACCGCACGCCTGGTGGCATTCCCATGACCGCCTACCGCTACAACGCCATCGGCGACAAGCTGACCTTCTCTGTGGTCGAAGGCGAGACTGTGGAGCTGCCCAAGGCGGTGGCCGACCATATCAGCACCAGCACCGATCCCAGCTGGCCCGAGACCTTCTGGACACCCAGGGGCATGAGCTCCTTTGAATACATGTCCAAGATCGGCCCCAACCATGACGCTAATTCCTTTGGCCTGATCGGCGCGGACCTTCTCACCCTGAACGCCATGCTTCGCATCCCGGTGGACCTGCATAATGTAGCCAACGAGGATATCTTCCGCCCCACCCTTTGGGACCGCTTCGGCGGCGATGACTTCCGCGCCTGCGAGGCTTTAGGGCCGCTTTATCGCTGAAGGAGTTCAATAAAAAGGAATTAAGCTAACGGGCCACGCATACCGTGGCCCAACGCACCAAGCCCTCACTGCCTTCCAGCCCGGTGGCCTTCAAGCGGATAACGTAGATCCCGCTGGCTACCCGGCTGGTCCAATCGTTCAGGCCCTTCCATAAGATCGTGTTCTTCCCCTGTTGGCCGGTCACTTCATATTTCCAAATAGGTTCGCCCGCCACGTTGTAGATGGTCAATTCCATCTGCGCTTCGTGTTCCAAAGTGTAATAGATATAGCCGTGGTCGCTGATGGGATTGGGGTAGATCGCCTTGATCTCGAAGACCACGGTTTTGTCGCTCAGGGTCGGGCTGACGCTGAAGGTCCGCGTGAGGGTACGCGTGAGGGTGACGGTCCGTGTTGTGGTGGGCGATTTGGAGGCAGTCCGGGTGGGCGAAGGGGTTTTGGTCAGGGTTTCCGTGGCGCTGTCGGTCGCGGTGGCCGATTCCGTGAAGCTTGGGGTTTCCGTGGCGCTTTCAGTGACCGTGGGCGAATCCGTGAAGGTGACGGTACCGGTGAAGGTATAGCTCTCGGTGTTGGACTGGCTGGGAGTGGGGGATCCTGTAAAACTTCCCGTTGGGGTTCGCGTGGGGCTATTGGTGTAGGTGCCGGGCAGCGTCGGGGTCTCGCTAAAGGTGGTGGACCAGGAGAAGGTCTGGGTCGGGGTCGAGGTCATCGAGGCTGTTGGCGAGTCGGTCAAGGTCTTGGTGCCGCTGAACGTGGAGCTCGGGGTCGAAGTCATGGTCAGGGTCGGTGAATGGCTGTGCGTCGGCGTCGGGCTGAA
>JAZKAF010000163.1:0-4265 GCA_040389285.1 candidate division FCPU426 bacterium | reverse complement strand
AGGCTCAGTCCCAAAAGTATGGCGCGTTCACCCATGGTTCATCCCATCGACATCAGTTGGACCAGCGTGTCCGGTTTTCCAAAGCCGCCCGGCTTGGTGGAGCACCAGACCTTCTTTCCATCGGACGATTCGGCCCGGCATAAGGGGACGCCAGGCAGCAGGTTGCCAAGCACCCAGCACCCTTGGAGCTGGCATTCCCTGAAAAACGTCTCAGCCGTGTGCCCACCGGTCAGGAACCAGTAGGCTTGGGTAGGATCCTTTTGCAGGCGCAGGGCGCGGGCCACCAGCCTTTTTAAGGCCTGTTCCCCGGCTCCGGCACGACGGACCAGGTCCTGACGCTTACGCAACGTGGACAGGGCCAGCCGCAAAGGATGGCCCTCGACTTTTTCATCGGCCGCGGCCCAGACCGCCTTGCCAGAGTCGCGTAAAAGCTCCAATTGCCCGAACGCGCTGGAGCTGACCGACCCAGAAAGGATGATCCTCTGCTCAAGAAGACGCGGGAGCCGCGGAGCGGGCCGGGGCGAGAGCGCCCTGGCTAGTTCGGCCCCCAGCCCCGAAGCGCCGGCAAAATGACGGATGCCCGCTGCCAAGCAGTCGCGGACGATGCGGGCCAGATCCGCCTCAGAAGCAGCGTCAAAGCAGAGCACCCGGGCCCGGGTCTTCAGCGCCGACCCGAGGCCTTTGCTCCCGACCGTCAGGGCCAGCCCCTTGCGGAACAATTCCACCGGACGATAGGTCTTTGCCGGGCTTAGCGGGTCCTGAAAATACTCGCTTTGGTCGAGGCGCTTGTCCCCCACGTACTGGACACCTTTGCGCGTGATACGCCCGTGCAGGGGATAGGCCGCGCAAAAGGCCACCCTGGGCGCTCCACTGGCTTCCAAAAGGCCGAGGATCTCTTCGCCGGGATTTCCCCTCAGCGTGGAATCCATCTTCTGAAAATCCACCAGCGCGCCAAAACGCGATCCTAAGGCCTGCCAGGCCCTGCGGGAAGCGCGCCGAGCCTGGTCCGGACCCAGCAAACGGGTCTCGACACTGCAAACAAAGGCTTCGGCTTCCTCATCCGGAAAGCTGAGCCCCCGCGCGGACCAGGTCTTGAACCCGAACTCAGCAAGGCGGCCAGCCAGGTCATTGGCCCCGCTGAAATCGTCGGCCACCGAGGCGACGATCACGAACGCCTCACCAGGACCAGGTCAGATCGGGCAGGTGGTAGAAGGCGATCCACTCCCAACCGTTCCGAAACTGGAAGATCGAAAACTCAAAACCGAAGAGCGGAAGGTTGTCGATGTGAAAATTGAGCATCATGGGGAGCAGGGCCTGCGTCGTCTCCAAAGACTCGCCCCTGGGATTGGGGAATTCCGGGAACACCGGGACCATCAACTCGGTCTTGAGGCCGGTCTTCCAACCCAGCAGGCTGAAGGGAAACTGCACCCCGGCGAAGAGCAGATGGGGAGCGCTACGGACCTGAGCGCCCAATTTCGGATCCAGAAAGCGGTTCATGAGCGCCGGGAAATCCCCGCCCGGGGTCAAATGGCGAAGGGTCGGGGCCCATTCCGCGGGCGCCAGGGCCGTCAGGTCGTCCGAGAGCTTGCCGCGCATGGCGCCGAGATGCACCGCGGAACGGGGTCCGAAGCGTTTGCTGGCGACCAGATAAACGTCTCCCAAAGTGGCGATATCGCCTCCTGAGGAGCTGGCGCCTACGCTTTGGCTGCTGTCGGGCGAGCCGATCTTGATGATGGCGGCCCCATAGAATCCGGCGGCAAGCGCCGGCGTGGCCCAGGTCTCCTCCAAAAAGCCGTACTTCAGGTCGCCGGTGACTGTGCCGATCTGCAGCGGCTGAAAGACGCCTGAGTTGGCCTTCTGGGTGCGCTCACTGAAATAGCTGTCGTAGAGGGTTCCCACGTAAAAGTCGAAGAGCACGTTGATGTTCATGCCACCGTCGCGGCCCGGATTGTTGGTGTAGGCCGTGGGCATCAGCAGCACCGCGGTGCGGTTGAAGGGCTTGGGCTCCACCCAGGTCCGCAGCGTGGCTGCCTCCGAGGTGTTGCCGGCGGTGTCCACGGCCCTGATCTCGTAGGCGATGAAGCGCTCGCCCTCGACGCTGTCCGTGTAGCTGCTGCGGTTGCGGTCGAGGGGTTTTACCTTCTTGACCTGAGGAACTTTCTCGTCGCCACCAGGCTCGATGGTGCGGGTGATCAGGTAGGAACTTATGGGCGAAGTGCCAGGCTCACTGGGGCCCCAGCTCAAAACCACTTTTTCGGTCTTGGCCACGGCCGTCAATTCCTGGGGCGCCCCAGGAGGAAGCACTCCCGTGGCTTTGCCGGTGACGGTAAGACTGAGCTCGGAGGCGCGCCCGTCCTTGTCAACGGCCTGCACCTGGTACAGGAACTCCGTTTTCGGGGTCGGGGACAGGTCCTGAAAAACGTTGGCCACTAGACCCTGGACCAGGGTCTGCCGATCTCGCAGCACCCGGTAAGAGCTGATGGGCGCGTACCAGGCCTGCGGAGGCGACCACCTAAGGCGCACCAGATCCATGCCGGACGTGGCGGTCAGGTCCCTGGGCGCACGCGGGGCCAGCAACTTCTCGTCAACGGCGCTCAAGTCCAGCGGGACCGGAGCGCTCGCCGCCGAGGAATTGCCCTTCACGTCATAGGCGATCAGGGAGTATTCGTAGGACTTTCCGATCTCGACAGGATCAACGGTGCTGGTCTGGGTCAGGGCCATGAAGCCGGGCACCATCTTAAAGGCTGGGTCCAGTGGCGTTTTTTTCAGGAGACGGAAATTTTTTACTAAAAAGGTGTTGGCTTTGGATCCCTGCCAGCTCAGCATCGCCATGGGTCTGCCGGCCTTTTCCGGGCTGCTTTCCAGGCTGAGCACGACTTTCAAACCTTGGGGCGGATCCGGCGGGACGACTTGCAAGGCAGGGGCGGGGGCCGAGACCGCCGCCGTGGGAGTCAAGGGGCTGAGCGCGGCCGCGGAGGGGCTGGCTGGCAAGGCCCTGTCGGGCGCCCCGGCTAGGGCTGCCAAGGGCAGTGATCCCGCAACCAGGAAACCCAGGAAAATGCGGGCCGGGGACATGTCTCAGGCCTTTTTTTTCAGGAAATTCTTGAGCAGGTCTTTTCCGCTGAGGGTCAGGATGGATTCAGGATGGAACTGGACGCCCTCGACGTCGAAGCGCTTATGCCGCAGGCCCATGATCTCGCCCTCGGTGGTCCAGGCTGAGGCGATCAGCTCCGCGGGAAGGCTCTCGCGGCGCACGATCAACGAATGGTAGCGGGTGGCCTCGAAGGGATCAGGCAGGCCCTTGAAGATCCCCTTGCCGTCGTGGTGGATCGGCGAAGTCTTGCCGTGCATCAGCCTAGGCGCGCGCACCACTTCCCCACCGAAGACCTGTCCCATGGCCTGGTGCCCCAGGCAGACCCCAAGCACCGGGATCTTCCCGGCGAAATGCCGGATGGCTTCCATGGAGATGCCGGCTTCGTTGGGCGTGCAAGGCCCGGGAGAGACCACCAGCTGGCTGGGGGCCATCTTGGCCAGTTCCGCCACCGTGATCTTGTCGTTGCGGAACACCTCCACTTTGGCGCCCAGTTCCTCGAGGTACTGCACCAGGTTGTAGGTGAACGAATCGTAGTTGTCGATCATCGCGAGCATGGCTTACCTTTTCCTGGCAAAAGCGGCAGTGTCGGCCTCGGCCAGCTCCACCGCGCGGACCACAGCCTTCAATTTTTTTTCGGTCTCTTGGAACTCGGACTTGGGGATAGAGTCCACCACGATGCCGGCCGCGGCCTGGGCGTGCACCGTGTGCCCGTCCACAAAAAGGGTGCGGATGAGCAGGGCCGTTTCCAGGTCGCCGGAAAAGGAATAAAAACCCAGCGCGCCGGTGTAGGGGCCCCGGCGGACGGTCTCCAGCTCGTCGATGATCTCCATGGCCCGGATCTTGGGGCTGCCTGACATGGTGCCGTGGGGGAAAGAGGCCCGCACCACGTCCATCACATCCAACCCGGGCCTAAGTTCAGCCTGCACGTCGCTGACGATATGCATCACGTGGCTGAAGCGCTCCACGATCATCAGGTCCGCGACCTTCACCGTGCCCGGCTTGGCCACGCGCCCCAGGTCGTTGCGGGCTAGGTCCACCATCATGATGTGCTCGGCCCGTTCCTTAGGGTCTTTCAGCAATTCCCGCTCGAGTTCCAGGTCCTGCTCCGGGGTGGCTCCGCGGCTGCGCGTGCCGGCGATGGGACGGATCCAGGCCTTGCGGCCCTCGATGC
>JAZKAF010000162.1:17675-20080 GCA_040389285.1 candidate division FCPU426 bacterium | reverse complement strand
AAGTCCCCGCTGCTCAGCGTCCTTTTCTGGCGGTCCAAAGTCTCCAGGACCTCGCCTTCCTTGCCGGCGCGCACATTCAAGATGCCGCCTTCCAGCTTGCCTAAGTCAAAGGCGTGCAACGGCTGGCCGTATTCGACCAGCACAAAATTGGTCACGTCGACCACATTATTGATCGAACGGATGCCGGCGCCTTCCACGCGCTTCTTCAGCCAATCAGGGGAAGGGCCAACGCTGACCCCACGGAGGATGCGGGCGCTGTAAAGCGGGCAGTCGGAGGCATCCTCGACGCTAAGGGACCAGGGCCCCTCCGGATCATCGGCCTTTTCCTCGATCTTGATCGTCGGAGCCTTCAAAGGTTTGCCCGTCAGGGCCCCGATCTCCCGTGCGATCCCGCGCACGCTCAGATGATCGGGCCGGTTGGCGGTGGTCTCCAGGGCGAAAATCGGGTCATCCAGCTTGAGTGCGGAAGCCAGAGGGGTTCCTGGGATGGATCCGGGGTCCAGGATCATCAATCCATCTTCAGCCTTTCCAAGGCCCAGTTCTTCGCTGGAACACAGCATGCCCCAGGATTCGACGTCCCTGATCTTGGAGCGCTTGATCTTAAAGTCACCCGGCAAGACTGCCCCCTCACGCGCCAGGGGCACTAGATCGCCTTCCTGATAATTTTGGGCGCCACAAACTATCTGAAGGTCCTGGGATCCGTCAAAGACCTGGCAGACGCTCAGTTTGTCCGCCTTGGGGTGCTTTTCTCGTTTCACGACACGAGCCACCACCACATTGGCCATGTGGACAGATGGATCATCCACGCTCTCCAAGCCGACCCCGATCTTGATCAGGAGTTCGGATATCTTGGAGATCTCAGTAGGTAGATCGACCCAGTCCCGCAACCATGAAAGAGGGAAACGCATACGATCCTTTGGTGATAACTTTAAGCTGTGGATGAAAACTAGCTATTTAAGCCCCGATTATATCTCTTTTAGTGTTTTTTAAATAGATTGCTTGAAGTAAAAATATAAGGGTATCCTGATGTCTAGGGCCTGATAATATTGTCTTTTACCGGAAGTCCTGATGAAAATCGTCCTCCTCAGCCCCAGCTCAAAGTTTGATGGGATCCCTCTGCATCCCGGACAAGGTCCCTTGGTGCTCTCGGCTCCTGACCCGGTTTCCGTAGCCTTTGCGACCCGCCTTTTTCCGGATCGACGCATCGAGGTCAAGGCGCTCTATGGGGAACCCCGGCTGTCTCCAGGGGTCCTGAGCTTGCTTGGATTCCTTGCGGGCCTCAAGAAAGCGGACGAGACCCCAGAGCATCTGAAGGCCAGGGTCGTGGCCTGCGCAACCCGCCTGATCGGGATCTCAAAGAGCGACGGAGAAGGGATCATGGTGGCTGGACCCATCCTAAGCCGCCTTCTGGGCCTAAAATTGGCTGGAATAGGGTATCGCGGCCCGTTTTTGAGGAGCCCACGACCGGGGATCCGCCGCGAATTCGAGTATCCTAGCTAATGGGATACCGCCATATACCCTTATCCAGGCGGCTCGGGCTCAGCTTCAGCCATCCAGAATACTGGAAAGTCGACATGAAGGACGCCGACTGTTTCATGTATTTTGTGGCGGCCCTCAGGCAGGTGTTTGGGGACGGCGCCGTTCTTTATATCGAAGGCAGTGCCATTGACGCAGAAGTGGAGGCGCTCTATCTGAGCCACGCCTATACGGTTGCCCCGGCTGTGATGCGTATCGACCCCCGCCCCCGGACCAAGGTTTTTCATGTTCTGATGGACGCGCCCTTTCACCGCCGCCTGTCCGCGATGGCCGCCAGCAAGACCTATGCGCAGATCTGCGACTCGATGCTTGTCTACCGCGGTCAGGACGTCTTGATGGACGGCTCGCGCCTTGGCGAAAGGATCGTGCTCTTCAGCGGCGCTTTGCCAGAGTCAAAGATCAAGAGATTCTCCAATACCCGGGTACACGGGAACTACGAATGGGTTGAGACCGGGAAAAACTTGGTGTAATATTTTTTTAAGAGTTTTTTTTAGATCATGAGGACATTTTATGCGTAGAAAAAACGTTTCCACCGGATCGCCTTGGGAAGCGAAGATCGGATATTCCCGCGCCGTGCGTGTTGGGACCACCGTTCACGTGTCCGCCACCGCCGGGCTGGATGAATCCGCCGGCGCCATCGCCCGGGGCGATGCCTATTCCCAGGCTAAACGCGCCCTCACCTGGATCAGGGAAGCTCTTTTCAAGGCCGGTTCCGACCTTAAAGATGTCGTGCAGACCCGCATCTATGTCAAAAATGTCGCGGATTGGGAATCGATCGCCAAAGCCCACAGCGAGGCGTTCGCCGAGATCCGGCCCGCCACCACCATCATCGTGGTCAGCGGATTCGTGAATCCGGATATCCTGGTGGA
>JAZKAF010000162.1:0-17665 GCA_040389285.1 candidate division FCPU426 bacterium | reverse complement strand
AAAGTGATCCACGCGATCGCGCAGCAGAATATCGAGATGGTCCGGGACCTTCTGAGCATGTACGCCCAGCTGAAAGGCTATGAGTTCGGGGGAGAGAACTTCGAGGAAGAAATGGCCGGTCTCCCCGGCCCCTACGGTCCGCCATCTGGAAGGTTATTGCTGGCCACCTACGAAGGTGAGGCTGCCGGATGCGTCGCCCTGAAAAAACTTGATGAAGTGCACGCCGAAGTGAAACGCCTTTACGTACCGCCGGAATACCGCGGCAACGGGATCGGCAAAAGCCTCTTGCGCGCTGCCATAGACGAGGCCAAGAAAATGGGATTCAAGGTGATGCTGGCGGACACGGATCTTAATATGCGCATCGCCATGGTGATCTTTGACGAACACGGCTTTAAGAAAAGCGACCAGGGCCGCTTCGAACTCAAATTGTAGGCCGCAGGAAAAATTTGTTCGACGATCCAGACCATAAAAGCCGGTTCCGCACCCTGATGCCGGCTTTTTGTGCCCTTCTGTTCCTATTATTGACTGGGATCCTTGACGGATGCCGGTCCATTCGCCCCCGGCCTGTCGAATCAACGGCCGGGGAAGCCGAAGCCCTCCCAAGATCCAGCCTAAAACGAATGGCCGAAGTCGAGAAGCAGGGCTTGCGGGTCCTGATCAACCGGGGCGCCGAAAAGTTATTACGCTCAGGCCAGCTCATTCTCCTGCTGGACCGCCAAAAGGGGGAACCGTTGGCTGGTGCCGTGAGAATGGAACCGGGACGGCTCGCGGCCCGGGACAACAAACTGATCCTTGAAGGCAAGGCCCTGTCCGCGGATGAAACGGAGATCCGGGCGGAAAACGGCACGGATCCGGTCTCGATCGGCGGGCGCCGATACCGAGGGCGTCTTTATCTCAAAGCCAGCGGCGATGACCTGCTTTTGATCAACGCCGTCACCCTTGACCAGTACCTCTACGGCGTTCTGCCGAGCGAAGTGCCTGAGAACTGGCCGATGGAAGCGCTGAAAGCGCAGGCACTGGCCGCCAGGACCTACGCCTTGGTCAGGGCCGGATCAGCTGATTTTGCCCATTATGACGTGGATGATTCGACCCAATCCCAGGTCTACATGGGGACCCTGAACGAGGGCCCGCGCAGCCGTTCCGCGGTGGATGCCACCCACGGCCTGGTGGTCGCCTATAAAGACAAGCTCGCCGAAACTTTCTTTTATTCGAATTGCGGGGGACACAGCGCTGATTCCAGGAACGTCTGGGGCCGTGACATCCCCTATCTTCAAGGGGTCGAAGATCCCTACTGCAAGGACGAGCCCCATTTCAAATGGAAGAGCTCGGTGCTCCACGCGAAAATTCAAAAAACGCTTCAAACCGCCACGCATGGGCTGAAGACCTGGGATACCATCGACCTTTTAAAAAAAGACGGCAGCGGCCGCTGGACCCAGGTGCGTCTGTCCGGCGTTCATGGCGAAAAAACCATGGCCTCGGCCACTTTTCGCATGGCGGCGGGGCCCAACCTGGTCAAATCCACGAATTTCGAATGGCATCGGCGGGGTGACAAAGACGAATTCAAGGGCTTTGGATGGGGCCATGGCGTGGGGCTCTGCCAGGAGGGAAGCAAGGGAATGGCCGACCAGGGATACCGCTTTCGGGCCATCCTCGCGCATTATTTTCCAGGAACCCAGATCCGGCGTTTGACCGACTGATGCTGACCTCGGAACTGGATTACGAGCTCCCGGATTCTGCCATTGCCCAAACGCCCCTACGGCGCCGGGACCTTTGCAAGCTTTGCGTGGTGGACCGCCAGACCGATTCGGTCGATGACAGGCGTTTCAAGGACCTGGAAGACTATCTCCATCCCGGAGACCTTCTGGTGCTGAACGACACAAGGGTCCTGCCTTGTCGCATTCCTTGCACCCGCCAGGATAGCGGGGGATCCATGGAGATATTCCTGCTCGACCCTCCCGGAGAACCTCGGCGCCGCTTTCACGCGTTTTTTAAGCCGGCGCGCCGGGCCAAGGCTGGCCACATCTATCTTCCGGTCCGCGACCCCAACGGCGGGGCCTTCGAGGTCATCGCTCAAAACGGGGAACTGGGCGGCGAGGTCGAGTGGAAAGGTCCCCAAGCCCTGGACGCCAGCCGTCTGGGGTCCCTTGGTGTCATGCCTCTGCCGCCCTACATAAAACGGCCACGCCTGCCCGATTCCGACGTCGCCCGGGTCGATGCGCGTTATTACCAGAGCATTTACGCCGCTGCCGACGGTTCCGCGGCGGCTCCCACCGCTGGCCTACATTTTTCCAGGGCCCTGATCGCCCGCCTGAAAAAGAAGGGCGTCCAATTCTGTTCCGTCACGCTGCATGTCGGCGCCGGAACCTTCCTGCCGGTCAAAGGTGACTCGCTAGACACCCATGTCATGCACAGCGAACCCTACTCCCTCAGCCAGGAGACTGCGGACAGGATCAGGGAAGCGAAAGCCACAGGCCGGAGGGTCATCGCCGTCGGCACCACCGCGGTGAGGGTCCTTGAAAGCTACGGTAGTGGATTATCTGGATCCACCAACATCTTCATCAAGCCCGGTTACCGCTTTAAAAATGTGGACGCCCTCATCACCAATTTTCACCAGCCGAAATCGACCCTCATGGCGCTGGTGGGAGCCTTTTACGACACCCCTAAGATCCTTGCCCTATACAAGCGCTGCCTGGCCAAGGGCTACCGCTTTCTTAGCTACGGCGACGCGATGTTCATCCAATAAAAAAGCCCTATCCATTGAAGGATAGGGCTTTTTTGATCTAGCGGGAGATGGGAATCGAACCCACGACGTCCAGTATGGGAAACTGGCATTCTGCCACTGAATTACTCCCGCATTATTTCACCGCCAGATTCTAGCAAAAATGGCCCGCCATGACTACAATGGCTTCATGCCGCGTCCGGACCAGCCTCCATTTTTCGTGAAGAGGGGGAAACTATGAAGATCGGAGCCTTGGGGTTCTTCGCCGCCATTCTTTTGGTCCACCTGGCGCTGGTCTCTTGCGCCCCTCCTGCCAATCCCGTTGAAAGTCCCGCAGCAACAGCCACCCCCGGTCCTACGGCCGTGCCCACTTTCGCTGTGGTCACCTCATCAGGAAGCACCTTTGTCCCGAATGCGCTGACTGTACCCTCGGGCTCCGTGGTCAAATTCAACCTGGCGAGTAGCCATACGGTCAATATCGACGATGGAAGTGGCGGCGGCGTCTGCAGCGGGGTCGACCTGACGAGTTTTCCGGCCTATCACACCTTTAGCGGCGCCTCGGCCCAAGTCTTCCACATCCATTGCGACGTCCACTCGTCTTGCGGTGCCAGCGTGTGCGTGGGTTGCACCGGCATGGTCATGACGGTCACTATCCAATAAGCTAGCCTACTCGCCCATGCCTCCTTGGTCGCGCGGATGGGCCTTGCGATAGGCTTCGGCGGCGCGGCTTCCAGAGACCTTGGTGTAGATCTGAGTGGTGGCCAGCGATTCGTGGCCGAGCAGCTCCTGGATCACCCGGATGTCGGCTCCATGGTCGAGCAAATGGGTGGCAAAAGAATGCCTTAGTTTATGTGGCGTCAGGTTCGGATCCAGCCCCGCGGTCATCAGATATTTCTTCAGGTTTTGTTGCAGGGCGCGGGGAAGCAGCGGCTTACCGCGGTCTCCCAGGAAGATGACAGCCCTGGGACCCTTGTCCTTGCTCTTTTGTTCCCGCCGCCTGAGATATTCCGCCAAAGCCCGCAACGAAGCCTGCGACAAAGGGACCAGCCGGCCTTTGTTGCCTTTGCCCAGCACCCGTAAGCTGGCGCCATTCGAATTCTGAAGGTCCAGGGACCCGAAGGTCATGGAACAGAGCTCCGAGATACGAAGGCCTGATCCATACAAGAATTCCATGGCGGCCCGGTCCCGTATCCCTGAAAAGGTCCCGGCATCCGGGGCATTCAGCAGCCGGATCATCTCGGTCTCGGCAAGCGGCCGTGGAAGGCGTTTGGGTATCTTTCCGGACTTCAGGTTGCTGATGGGATTGGTCTTGATATGCCCGTTATCCAGCAAGTAGCCGTAAAAATGGCGGATGGCTGAGGCGCGCCGGGCCCGGGAGGCCTCGGAGTGTCCTTTGACCTCACGGCACCAGACTAGGAAGGCCCTGGCAGTCTCGGTATTGAAATCATCCGGGGAACAATCCCGGCCCGTTTTGGACAGGTACTCCAGCAGCTGCAGCAGGTCGGAACGGTAGCTTATCTTAGTCCTGAGGGAAAAATTACGCTCCGCCAAAAGGTAGTCACCAAAGCCCGCCATCAGCTCTTTGAACCGCTTCAAGCCAGGCAGGGCATCGATGGCCGCATTGGAATCAGGGTTTAGATGTTTGGTGAACCAGGTCAAAGCGAATCCTCAATACACGTATAATTGTTATTATAAGTCACTCGCCCCAGTTTAGCCTTTAGGCATATAAAATCAACGTAAAAATGGCTTTAGTTCCTTTTCAAAGCCCTTAAGGGTGCGCTCCCCGACCAGCCGCTTCACGATCACTCCGTCCTTGATCAATACAGCCATGGGAAATTGGACGCCGTAAGCTTTGCCCATTTCGGGGTTCCCCAGCACCACCGGGTACCCGATGTAATACTTGGAAATAGCCGCCTTAGCCTTGCCAGCGCCGCTGTCCATATTCACCCCAAGGATATGAAGCTGGTCCTTCTGCTTATACCTCAGGTGAAGGGCGTTCAGGGCCGGTATCTCCTTAAGGCAGGGCGTGCACCAGGAGGCCCAAAAATCGATCAAAAGAGGCACGCCCTTATGGCCCTTTTCCGTCCAGGTCTCGCCCTGAAGGTCGATCAACTTGAATGACGGCGCTGCGGTAGCGCTGACCGCCACGGGAGCCTCTGCGGCCATCGCCACCTTGAGCGTGGTTGCCAGCAACATGGCGACTAAGATGGGGGTGTATTTTTTCATAAGGCCCTCATTGATAGGTGAAGCCCAGAACAAAAAGATCCGCGGTCACGGCAACGTCGGCGAAGTAACGGCGGTAGTCCAGGTCGTCCTGGCGCATGAAGTGTGAATAACGGAATTGGGTGCTCCATCCGTTGCCTAGTTCCCCGCGCAAGCTCAGTGAGAGCATCTGGGTGCTGAATTCAGCCAGCTTCAGGTCCCTGGAAAGATAGGTCTCCTGAACCGAATAAAAATTCTTAAAGAAGTAGGCCTGGTTCTGCGCGTAATAGCGCCAAAAAGGCTCGACCACCAGCCATCCAAAATCCTTGGTCAAGCCGACCTCGGCGGTGTGTGCCTTGACGTCCCAAGTATCCTGATAATAGCGGTAATCCAGCTCTAACGCCGAGGACCAGGGCAGGGCCTGCTTTAAAGAGGCGCTAAGGTCCACCCGCTGCTTTTCTTCTGGATGCCGCTCAGGTACCGGCGAACTGGTCTGATTCCCGATCTGGATCCAGGCATAGGGGTTGCTCTGAAATCCGTTGGCCTGGGTGTAATCCACGCCCGCCTTGACAACGGTGCCGCGGGTCAGGATCTGGGTCAAACCCAGGCTGGCGCCGTCCGTGATCAGGCTGTGGGTGATGTTCTTGGTCCAGACCGGAGTGATCAGGTCGGAAAGCCGCCGGAATCCGATCGACCAGGTGCTGTTCCTTGAAAAAAGATTTTGGTCCAGATCCAGTTTAATGGTCTGGCTGACATAGTCATTTTCCTCGCTGCGGATGTATCCCGGCCGGACATCCGTTTCGCCGATCTTTCTTGTGACGCGTAAATTGACATCGTGGCGGTTGTCCTGATACATCTGTGAAGCGCCCGAGATCGCGTCCACCCCCGTGTGACAGGTCTTGCAGGATCCCGCCTGACGCGATGGATCGTTGCGGTGGGTTTTTCCTTGGCTGTAATTGAAAGAGGCGGCGCTGACCGCGTCGAGGGTGTAATGCATCGCCAGTTTGGTGCGTTCATCCAGGTCCAGGTCGACCCCGGTGTAAGGCGAGTTCACCAAAACACCGTCAGTTCCCTGGTAACGATTGAACTGGCCCACCGCGACAGCGGCGCCCTGAGCCTCAAGCGCTGAAAACGCCATTACCGCGATAAATACCCTAAAAATAAGGCGTTTTAGCGGCATCCGCATCCGCCTCCAGCGCCCCCAGCGCCTCCTTCAGCCTGCTCGATCGTCATCACCGCGTGGTCGATAAAATGCTGGTCCAGGCCGTCGTGGCTGAAGCTCATTTGAGGCTGCGAAAGAACCTCCTTTTCCCAGGGCTTGACTGTAGCGCAACCCGCGGCCGCGAGCAGGGCGATCAGGATGAAAAGGCGGGCGCGCATCTAAAACGAGCTCCTGACCTTCAGGCTGCCAATTCCGATGGCCAAGGGGTCATATCCCGAAGGACCCACAAGCCGTCGGCAACCCACTTCGCCTAAAATGCTAAAAGTCGATCCTAGAGGAAATTCGTAACCCAAAGCCAGCAAGACATCTGGGCCGTTCCAAGTGCGGGCGATCTGCGGCGCATTGACGACGGTTTGCCCCCATCCCAGTTCCAGGACCCCATAAAGGTGGTCGCCGCCCTCCTCTTCTTCGGGGTTCAGGGCGTCCCATTCCAAAGCAAGAGCGCCACTGACATGCTCCACAGAGCCCGCGCTATCGTGGCGCCAATAACGGGAGCCTGCCGCTTCGATCCCCAGACCCCAGGCGTTTCGGTGCGCCATCAAACGGAGATCGGGCGAGGGAAATGACTGTTCATGCTCGCTCTCGAAGCTGTTGGGGCCCCTAGGACTGAGTGGCACGCTCCATCCACCGCCGATGGCCAGCGAATAGTTCCGGGCTCCTGCTACGCCTGAGAGCAGCATGCAAAAACACGCCAGGGTCGTTCTCAAGGATTCCATACCGCGTTGACCGAGACCAGCTGACTACCTTGATCAATGCTGCCGCTGGCGTTTCCGGAACTCCCATTTTTTATGATCACAACATGCGCCTCGCCAGCCGCCGCCGGATTTCCGGCGCTGTATTCGTGGGCGCTGACCTCGATGCGGATCACGTAACTGCCGTCGGGAAGGAGAATGCCGTTGCGGTCCTTCCAGTCCCAGATCTTAGTGATATGGGTGTCGGCCGAGTATCCGACTGTTGCCGAAGAATTTCCGTCGGTGTCGGCGCCATTATTGGAGAGGGGCCAAAAAAGAGGCCAATTATTCGCTTCTGGAGGACAAGGCCCTGGCAAAGCGCAGTCGTAAGTGGCAAACCCGCTATAGCATCTCAAGGTCTTATAATTGACCGTCGCACCAAGATCTTCGACCCAGACACTGATCACCGCGGACACCGAATCGCCTTTGCGCACGAAGTCGAGCTTCACACCTGAAGTCGTGAAACCAGGGGTAGGCGTGGCAGGACCCGAAGGAGCGGGGCCGAGCATGGTGGTGGGATCCAGGCCCTTGGAGCAGCCTGCCAGGCCCAAGAACAGGCAGAGCGCCCCTAAGACAGAAAGGGATCCTGGTCGCATCTACTCCCAATCCTTGGCGAATTTATAGAGCTTCAGGTCGTCCCAAAAAGCCGGATCTTCGCTCCCGAATCTCCACATCGCCAGACCGGCCAGCTTATATTTCTTGATCAAGTCATATTTGGGGTGGTAGGACTGCGCATCGCAGAACCACACCTCGTGGCCCTCATAACGGAACATCAGCTCGGAGCTCACCGGATCGCGCTGCGGTTCAGCCCCGGTCCGCTTAAGAAGCTCTTCAAATTCCGAATAACTGACGGAAACCGCCTTCTTCCCCGCCCAATCGTAGCCATAGGCCGCCATGCCTAGCTCGATCTTTGAAGGGTCCGCGGCCGTGACAGCGTAGGCTTCCGTGGCCTCAGTGAATTGGGGCGACGAAACGGGTCCGGCATCCCCCGTGGCCCAATGCTCGTCATAGGTCATGGGACGCAGCAGGTCGAGCGAAGGGGCCAAAGCCTTGTAATCATGGGCCTGGTTCCCTTCCCAGGTCCCCTGGTCACTGGTCTTAGGCGCCAGGGCGGCGGCTAGATAAAGCCTGTTCTTGTCACAGACTTTTCTTAATTCCGCCATAAAAGCGGCGAAAGGAGCCGCGTCTTTTGACGCCAGGTTCTCGTAATCGATATCGATCCCATCCGCGCCGTCACGCAGGGCGTTCTTGACCAGCAGCGCGATATGCTTTTTTCTAAGGTTATTATCGTACAAAAACTTATGGACCCGTTCCGGGGAGTGATCGCCGATGGAGTTGTCGTAATTGACGATCATCGAAAAGACCTTGATCTGATGCCGGCGCGCGATCTCCATGGTCTGTTTCTTCTTGGCCGAGAAAACCCGCTTCACGACCTTGGGGTCGTTGTCAGGGATGGAGACCGGCATCCCGTTCGCGTCGATGACATACCACTCAGGATAGACCCGGTCGATGAGCGCGGCGTTCTCCTCAAAACTTTTCATGGAATCCGGGTCCCAATAAACAAGCCATCCGGCCACCGAAAAGTTGCCTTTCGCTTTCAGCCCTCCGTTTTCAGCGGCGATAGCTTTGACCCCGGACAGGACGAAAAAAAAGGAAACTAAAAGAGAGAGAGTTCTCACGGTTTATCCTTTTGAAAACGCTGGCGCTGGATCTCGAACAGCGACACACCAGCGGCGACAGACACGTTCAACGAGCTCACTTTGCCGGACATGGGGATAGACACCAGCAGGTCGCAATTCTGGCGGACCAAGGGACGGATGCCGCCGCCTTCGCCACCCAGGACCAGGCAGACCTTGCCTTCGAATTTCACCGAATAGAGGGATTCTTTGGCCTCTCCGGACAGGCCATAGATCCAATAACCTGATTTTTTCAGCTCTTCCAGGACCCGGTTGATGTTGGTCACGCTGGCCACTTTCACCCGTCCGGCAGCGCCGGCCGAGGCTTTCTCGACTACGGCCGTGACTTGCACCGCCCGGTCCTTCGGGATCAAGACCCCAGAGGCTCCAGCGCATTCCGCGCTCCTAAGGATGGCCCCTAAATTCCCCGGATCTTCGACGCCGTCGAGCACGACCAAGGTGGCATGGGTCCCCGCTGTCTCCAGGATGTCGGCCAGCTCGGCGTATTGGAACTCTTCCGCCGCGGCGACCACGCCTTGATGGCGGTTCGATCCCGCCCTGTCCTCCAGCCAACGGCGTTCCCGCCATTCGACCCGGACCCCGGAGCGCGAGGCGGCCTTCACGATCTCTTCGGCCTCTTTGGCGTTCTGGCCTTTCGCCAGGACCACCTGGGTGAGGCCAGGTTTTTCCAGGCCAAGGCGTTCGAGCACCGCGTGCCTGCCATAGATCCAGCGCGCCATCAGGCCAGCGCCTTCAGAAAGATCTCCAGGCGCATGACACTACGGTCCGCGCCGATCAAAGGCAAAAGACGGTTCAATTCCGGACCATGCTCGGAATCCATAAGGGCCAGGCGCACTGGCATGAAAAAGGACTTTCCCTTCACGCCGCTTTTCGCCTGGACCGACTTTAGCAAGACCTGGCAGGCAGCCGCATCCGCGGGAAAATCAGCGCGTAAGGCCTCCAGAAGCGCGCCAAGCGCCGCGGCGGTCTCTGCAATGCCACGTGCCTTCTCAACAGCCTCGGCGCAAGCCACCGCGCTGCTGCGGAACGCCGCCTCAAAATAGCCGGAAAAATCGTTCAAGGTGACTGCGTTCCCCTTAAAAAGATCCAGGGCCGCGTCCAGCCATTCCACCGAAGGCCAGGTCACTCCAGCCTTTTCTAGAAATGGGATGACCAAGGCTCGAAGGCGTTCTGGAGACAGGGCCCGTAGATAATGGGCGTTCAGAAAATTAAGTTTGCCGTAATCAAAGATGGCCGATCGCTTGATCAAGTTGGAGCTGGAGAACATCCGGACCAGGTCATCGGCCGAAAAGATCTCTTCGCCTTCGCCGTGTCCGCCCAATCCGAGCAGCCCCAGATAATTGACGACAGCTTCAGGCAGGTACCCTTGGCGTTTCAGGTCCTCGACCGAGGATCCTCCATGCCGCTTGGACAACTTCTGTCCGTCCGGTCCCAGAATAAAGCTCACATGCCCAAAACGGGGAGCCTCCCAGCCCAAGGCCTTGTAGATCAGCAGTTGGCGGGGGGTGTTGGAGATGCCGTCCTCTCCGCGCAGCACATGGCTTATCTGCATGGCATGGTCGTCGGCCACGGCCGCGAAATTGTACATCGGCATCCCATCGGATTTGATCAGATTGAAATCCCTTATTTCTTCCATGTCTACGCTCACGACACCCCTGACCAGGTCGTCGTAGACCACCTCACCGTGCAGGTCATCCGTGGCAAAGCGCACGCTGGGTTTCCTGCCCTCGGCTTCGAACCTGGCTCTTTCCTGGGCCGTCAAGTCCCGTTGGGGATGGCGGGTTTTTTTTGAATCCTTGATCCAGGCCTCGCGGGAAGCCTCCAGCTCGGCGTCATTTTCATAGCAAAGATAAGCGCGTCCTGATGCCAGGAGCTGTTGCCCCAGCTCGCGGTAATATTCCAGGCGTTCGGACTGGCGATAGGGGCCGAGCATTTGGGGGTCGGGCCGCAGGAAGCCTTCGTCCCAGTTCAGTCCCAGCCATTCCAGGCTGTTGACGATGGCGTCCACCGAGGCCTGGTCCGAGCGGAGGGTGTCGCTATCTTCAATGCGCAGGACAAAGGTTCCCTGTTCCTTGCGCGCGAACAGCCAATTGAAAAGGGCCGTGCGGGCGTTGCCAACATGCAAGGCCCCGGTCGGCGAAGGGGCGAAACGTACCCGAGCGCTCATGCCTCCACCGCGGTGACCAGGACCAGGGCCTGCAGCCCTTCGCCACGGCCAAAGGACGTGAGATCCTCGCCCGTGGTCGAGGTGAAGGCCACGGAATGGACGTCCAGCCCGAGCAATCGGCCGA
Source organism: candidate division FCPU426 bacterium (assembly GCA_040389285.1). GTDB lineage: Bacteria > Oederibacteriota > JAJYGY01 > JAJYGY01 > DAIDJD01 > JAZKAF01. The sequence goes on along the minus strand of JAZKAF010000162.1, from coordinate 6,803 downwards.
TGTTCTCGCGCATAGCGCCGATCTGGGGGGCCATCTTGGGGTGGCGTCCCTCGACACTGACCGACACATGGCAGATCTTCAGCTTTCCAAGGCTCTTGAGAGCGGCCCTGACGTATTCGGCGCTATCCTTCACGCCAGCAGCGCACATCGCGTCACTGACGGCGCCGATGACATTGTGTCCGGTCACGCCCGACACGGCGTTCGCCAAAGCGTGATAGACCAGGTCAGCGTCACTGTTGCCTTCCAAGCCGGTCTCGCCGTTGAACAGCACCCCGGCCAGCAACAGGGGTTTTCCTGGCTTCGCCTCAAAGCGGTGGCTGTCCTGCCCCAGTCCCGTGCGAACGATCATGTCATCGGCCAAAGTGAAAGGTTTTGATCAGTCGGCGCGCGCTCAAAAGGTCCTCGGGCGTCGTGATCTTGAAATTCTGGTGATACCCGGCTACGGGCACGCATTCGTGCCCCCTAGCTTCCAGCAGCGCGGCTTCATCGGTGTGATGGATCCCCCTGCCCCGCGCCCAGGCATGGGCACGTCGCAGGATGCCGGCTTCCGCCGCCTGAGGAGTTTGGGCGGCCAACAGGCGTTCCCGGGGCAGCGCCTTCAGCCGGTTGCCACTGACCAGCTTGATCGAATCCGTCACCGGGATGACGGTCAAGGCCGCTTTGCCTTTGAGAGCCGCGGCAACGCAACGACGGATCAGGTCCTGGTCCAAAAAAGGACGCGCCGCGTCGTGCACCAGCAGCACCGGCCAAGCCGGGTCCAGCGCCGCCAACCCTAGGCCTACTGAGTCCTGACGTTCCGGACCTCCGCAGACCACGTGCACCCGCTTGGAAAGTTTTTGCCTGCTAATAAAAGCGCGCCGCGCCTCCAGGTCTTTGGCATGGACCACCAGGGCGATCTCACCGATCAGGGGCGAACGGTGCAGGCTCATTAGGGGCCAATAAAAAACCGGCTTGCCGCCGATAAGCACGTTGGCCTTGCGCGTCCCGGCGTTCAGGCGCTTTCCCAGCCCCGCGGCCAGGAGCACGGCTCCGGCCTTGTTTTTCTTCGACCTGGTGTCAGGCATCTATTTTTTCCATAAGAGCTTCCAGGGATGCTGTTTTAGATCGCGTAAGATCTCCCGCATATCCTGGGCGCTCTGTTCATCGTAGATCAAGGCGCCCAGCGGGCCTTTCTTTTGTTCGATAGCCGTCAGCGCCTTGTCCAATTTCGAGAGGGTCGACTCCAGGCTCTGCAGGCTGCTTTCCAGGTTCTTGCGGTTCTTGTCGTTGACCATGCCCCGGGCGTTGGATACCAGGTCTTTCAGTTCCCCGCCGCGGGTCCTTAGGTCGGCGGAAAGTTCTTTAAGATTTCCAACGGTGACGCGGATATCAGCCCCAGAATCGTGGACTAAAGAGGCGAGCTCCGCGCTCAAGGTGTTCAAATTCTGCATGGTCTCGCCAAAACTCGCCTTGAATTTCCCGTCTTCCATCAAAGGGGTCATGTAATCGGCCAGCGCTTCCACGCGCCTTAGGGTGCGGTCCAGGCTGGCGGGATCCAGCCCCGCGACAACCGCGCCTTCGCTTAAGACCCCTTTGCTCAAGTCTCCCGCGTCGATCTGCACGTATTTCTCGCCTAAAATGCCGGAGGTGTGGATCGTGAAATGGGAATCGAGTGGGATCTTGTATTTCTTGAAGATATGAAGGGTCACCCGTACCAGTCCTTCCGAAACGCCAACATCGGACACCGTGCCGACCTTGACTCCGCCTCCGTAGAGCACCGGCGCGTCCAATTTCAGGCTATCCACATAGCGAAAGTCGACGATCAAGGGATAGCCGGGCGAGCTGAAATGGATGCGTCCCAAAAAGACCACAAGGACCCCCAGGCATGCCAGCCCGGCGGCCACGGTCCAACCGACTCTTTTTTCACGCGATCCCTGCGGCATGATGCTCCCTTTTGCTCTCAAAGGACGCTGATCGGTCCCTTGCTTCGGCCATGGATGAACTGCTGGATCACCGGATTCTTGCTGCGGCGGAACGAGGTGGCGGTTCCTGTCTCGATGATGCGGCCCTGGTGGAGCATGGCCATGCGGTGCCCCACCTTGAACACGCTGGCCATGTCGTGGGTCACCACAATGGAGGTGATGGCCAGCCGCGCTTGCAGGCTGATGATCAGGTCGTTGATGGCGCCTGCGGTCACGGGGTCCAAGCCGGTGGTCGGCTCGTCATAGAGGACAAAAGAAGGCTCCATGGCCACCGCGCGAGCCAGGCCCACCCGTTTGCGCATCCCCCCGGAAAGTTCAGCCGGATTGCGGTCCTGGATGCCTTTCAGGCCCACCCAGCCTAGGCGCTCCTCGGCCAGGTCCCTAAGGCGTTTTTCCGAATGCCGGCCATGCCGGCGCAGCGCGAAGACAACGTTCTCTCCGACGGTCATCGAGTCAAAAAGGGCGGCTCCCTGAAAAAGGTAGCCGAAACGCAGGGCCAGGTCCTCGCGCTCCTCCTCGCCCATCTCGTGACGGTGACGGCCGTCGATGGTCACGCTGCCTTCGTCCTGGGTCAGCAGGCCCGCGATGATCTTCAGCAGGACGCTCTTTCCCGCCCCTGACTGGCCCATGATGACCATGGTCTCGCCGCTGGCGATCTCCAGATCGCAACCTTTCAGCACGCTCTGGCCGCCGAAGCTCTTGCCGATCCCTTGGACGCGGATCAAGCCAGCAACGCGAAAAAGGCGGTCAAAAAATAGTCAGAGATAAGGATCAGGATCGAGCTGACCACCACGGCCTGGGTGGTGGCACGGCCCACCCCTTCGGCGCCGCCGCTGGTCTTGAATCCCTCATAGCAGCTGATCAGGGCGATGATACCGCCAAAAAACAGGGTCTTCCCCAGGCCGCTCCAAAGGTCGGCCAAAGACAGCATCTCTGGGATGTCGGAAAAATACTGGGTCGCGCTGATCCCGATCTGCAGGCGGGCCACCAAAAAGCCCCCCAAAAGGCCCACCACATCGGCCATCACCGTGAGCAAGGGCAGCATCAGCAGGCAGGCCAGCAAGCGGGGGGCTCCCAAATAGCGCATCGGCGGCGTGGCCAGGCTCTTCAAGGCGTCGATCTGTTCCGTCACCTGCATGGTCCCGATCTCGGCGGCGATGGCCGAACCGATACGGCCCGTCACGATGAGGCCGGTGAGCACGGGCCCCAGCTCGCGGATAAAGGGCAGCGCCACGGTGCGTCCGATGAACTGGGTGACTCCTTTCAGCTTCACTTCGAGGGTGAGGCTGGCCTGCAGGGCCAGCACCATGCCCGTGAAAAGAGCCGTCACGAGCACCACCGGCACGCTTTTCGCGCCGATCGTCTCCAGCTGTTCTATCAGAAGCAGAAAGTCGCCCCGCCTGCCCTGTCGCCTTTTGCGCAAAAAATCCCGGGTTGCGAGAGCCAGATCTTTGGCGAAGATCGCGACCCGGCCGATCTCGGTCAACAAGCCGTCCAAAAGGCTGGGCATTCAGGCCACCAGTTCGCGCGGCACGCGGCCCGTGATCCCGCAAAGGATCTCGTAGGTGTTGGTCCCGCACAAACGGGCCCATTCATGCGCCTCGACACTTTCCTTGCCCTGCTGGCCGAGCAAGACCGCAAGGTCGCCGGGCTTGACCCCTTTGATCCGGGTCACGTCCGCCATCATCAGGTCCATGCAGACCCTGCCCAGGATCCGGCAACGCTTTCCGTGGATCAACACTTCGCCCCGGTTCGAAAGCGCCCGAGGCACGCCGTCGGCGTACCCCACGCAGAGGGTTGCGACCTTCATGGGCTTTTTAGCGCGAAAAGTGTGGCCGTAGCTGACGCCTTCACCCGTCTTCAAGGAGGCCACGCGCAGCACGCGGCTATGAAAGGCCATCACCGGGCGCTGCCTGCGCGACATGGGATGCAGGCCCTCGGCCATGGCGCCATAAAGGAAAATGCCGCTCCTGACCCGGGAGAAGCGGGCTTCCGGAAGCCGCAAGGCCGCGGCTGAATTGGCGGCATGCAAGGCAAGGCCCTCAGGCCACGGCAGGCCGCGGAAGACCTTCAGCTGCCTGGCGCTGGCCCGGTCGAACAGCTCATCAGCGCAGGCAAGATGGGTGTAGGCAGAGGCAAGGCGCAGCCGGGGCCAGCGGCCCCCTTGAAAGTCGGCCAAGACCCCCGCGACGTCCAGGGCTCCAAATCCAAGGCGCGCCATCCCGGTGTCCACTTTGAGATGGATGTCGAGAGGCCGCCGCAGGCGGCGCGAAGCCGCCTCTAAATAAGGCCGGTTCCAGGCCGTGACGCCGATCTTCCAGCGCGCAGCTTCTTCCAGGCTGCTCTCTTCCAAAGCGCCCAAAAGGATGATCTCGCGCCGGATCCCGGCTTTGCGCAGCTGGACGGCCTCCTCGAGCGTCGCCACCCCGAAGGATGTGGCCCCGGCTCGCGCCAAAAGCGGGGCGATCGCCGCCGCTCCATGCCCGTAGGCGTCCGCCTTCAGGACCGCCTGCACCGAGCAGGAAGGACCCACCGTTTTTTTCATCAAAGAGAAGTTGTGGAGCAGCGCGCCGCGGCTCACCAAGGCCCGGGTCGGCCTTGAAAACGCCGGGATCATCAAGCCGGGCTCTGAAAGTCTGGCGCCTTGTCCTCGAATTTCGTGTATTCGGGCCTGAAGATCAGCTCCACTTCGCCGGTGGGGCCGTTGCGCTGCTTGGCCACGTCGATGTTGGCGGTCAGGTCTTCGGTCTGTTTTTCGTGGTATTGCTTGCGGTCGATCAGGATGACCACGTCGGCTTCCTGTTCGATGGAGCCTGATTCGCGAAGGTCCGAGAGCTTGGGACGGGAAGACTCTTTTCCGGTCTCGGCGCGTCGCAGCTGAGAGGCCACCACGATCGGGATATTCATCTCCTTGGCCAGGGCCTTCAACCCGCGGCTGATATGGGTGATCTCGGTCTGGCGATTTTCGCCCATCCCCGCGGCGTCCATGATCTGCAGATAATCCACCACCGCCAGCTTGATATCCTGCTCGCGCTTCAGGCGCCGCAGGCTGGCCCGTAGCGTCTGGATATCCAGCTTGGAGCGGTCGTCGATGAAGATGGGAGCCTTGAAAAGCCGGGACGCGGCCTCCACCAGCTTGCCCATCTCGAACTGCTGCAGGCTTCCCCGGCGCACTTTGTGCGCGTTGATCAGGGCCTCGGTGCATAGCAGGCGCATCAGCAGCGAGTCCGTGGCCATTTCAACGGAAAAGACCGCGACCGGCTGCGGCTTGCCGTCTTTCATCGAAAGAGCGACATTGCGCGCGATGTTCATGCAAAAGGCCGTCTTGCCCATGCCAGGCCTGCCGGCCACGATGATCAGTTCCCCGCCGTGCATGCCGTCGGTCAGCTGGTCCAGTTCGTGGAAGCCGGTGGCGATGCCGGATATCTCTTCGCGGCCTTTGCGGTCTTCGATCAGCCCGATCACCGCCATCAGCCGGTCCTGGATCGGGACGACCCGCTTTTCCCCTTCGTCCGATCCGATCTGAAGGATCAGGTTCTCGGCGGTGTCGACCACATAGGGGGCTTCTTTTTCGTGGCGATAGCAGTCCCCGATGATGGTGCCGCAGGCCGTGATCAGGCGCCGCAACCTAGCCTTGTCGCGCACGATGTTGGCGTAGAACTCGACATTCGCCGAAGAAGGGACCTTGTCCGTCAGCGAGGCGATGAAGGAACTTCCGCCGACCGAATCCAATTCGTTCTTCTTTTTAAGGAATTCGGTGACCGTGACCAGGTCCACCGGCTCGCTGCGTCCGTTGATCTGGGTGATGGCGTCAAAGATGCGCCGATGGGCGGCATGGTAGAAATCATCGGCTTTTAGGCGGGAAAGGGCCACGTCAATGGCGTCCTGGTCGAGCATGGACGCGCCCAACACGGACTCCTCGGCTTCAAGGCTCTGCGGAGGGATCTTTTCCTGGAAAACCGTTGAAAGCGCCATAAAAACCGCCAAGTCATGGGTAAATAAAAAAGCCGGAGTCCCCTATTATAGGGAACTCCGGCCTTAAACGGAAACGCCGAATCTACTGCTTGACCACCGAAACCTTGGCCGTGGCCGTCACTTCGTGGCCCAAACGGACCGTAACCTCGTGGTTTCCCAGCGTTTTCAGGGGCTCAGCCAGGACGATGTGGCGCTTGTCGACCTTGATGCCCTCTTTTTCAAGGGCTTCGGCCACATCCGCGTTGGTCACGGACCCGAACAGCTTGTCGTCCTCGCCCGCCACGCGGCTGATGGTCAGCGACAGGGCCCCGATCTTCTCGGAAAGGGCGACCGACTCGGCATGCTCTTTAGACCGCTTCTTGGCGCGCGCCTTCGCCTCGTTATCAAAGATCTTCTGGTTCTGGGGCGTGGCGCCCACGGCCAGCTTCCGGGGCAATAAGAAATTGCGTCCAAAGCCGTCGGCCACGTTCACCGCGTCTCCGCCTTTGCCCAGATTTTTCACGTCTTCCAGCAGTATCACCTTCATGAACGGCTCCTTTTGTCATCACGGCCAATCTTGTTTATCTTCCGGAAATCAAACCAAATATCCAGCAATCCCGACATCGTCACGGCCAGGCAGAACCCGAACCCGATGGCATTCGCTAAAAAGAAAAGCGGCAGGACCATCAGAACGGCAGCCAGCGCCTTTGGTACACCGACGCGCCCTAACCTCTCGACGAACACCAGCAGTCCCTGAAAAAGATAGACCGCCAGGCTTACCAAGAGGGTGTTCAGGGCCAGGTCCAAGATCCAGGGATCGACTTCCCCGGACCAACCCGTGTTGTCCAAAACCAACACGAACAACGGCAAGGTCACGAGCCATACCAA
>JAZKAF010000161.1:0-9785 GCA_040389285.1 candidate division FCPU426 bacterium | reverse complement strand
CGCGTCCCTCCCGCTTCTTGCCTAAGCCGCTTCCCCTGGCGCGCAACGGCGACGAATTATTACAGTTCAGCGCTCCCCAACGGCGCTGGCGCGTGCGGAGCTGGCAGGGGCCGGAGCGCATCAGCGGTTCCTGGTGGGACGAGGCCTTTGACCGCGATTATTACCAGGTGGAAACCGAGCAAGGCCGGCGGCTCTGGCTTTACACCACTGCGGGATCGGCGGCTTCCACTGTCTGGCTGCAGGGGTATTTTGACTGAGAGCGCTGATTCGTACGCTGAACTTTTCTGCCGCTCTAATTTTTCCTTCCTACGCGGGGCCTCGCATCCCGAAGAGCTAGTGGAAAGAGCCGTCAGCCTGGGTTATGCCGGGCTCGGCATCGCCGACTTAAACGGCGTCTATGGCCTGCCCAAGGCCTTTTGGAAAGCCAAAGAAAGTCCCGGATTCAAACTGGTCTGCGGCGCGGAGCTGCGCATGGAGCAGGGCGCCAACCTGGTCCTGCACGCGAAAACCAAAGCAGGTTGGTCCCTGCTCTGCCGCTTGATCACGGCCAGCCACGCGGACAAACCCAAGGGCCAGGCCTGCCTGGACCTTGCCAGCTTCCGTTCCATGGTCTCAACTTCGCCCGGACGCGGAGGGCTGCTCTGCATCCCCCGGAACGCGGCACAAAGCGACCTGGGGCTCTTGAAAGACCTTTTCGGAGCGGATCTTTTTTTGCCGCTGGCGCGCATGCTGGACGGCCGGGACAAGCAACGCCACGAGGAGGTGAAGCGGCTTTGCGCCCGCTTCGGACTGCCAGCCCTGGCCGTGAACGACGCGCATTACCACGACACCTCGCGCCGCCCGCTACAAGATACCCTGGCCTGCATCCGCGAAGGCGTGCCCCTTGAACAGGCGGGCCACCGGCTTTTTTCCAACGCGGAACGCCACCTCAAAACTCCCGCAGAGATGCGCGCCCTGTTCTCCGATTGGCCTGAATGCGTGGACAACACGCTGAAGGCCGTATCGCGCTGCGATTTTTCCCTTTCCCAACTGCGCTACCGCTACCCTTCCGAATGGATCCCCCCAGGCCTCAGCGCCCAGCAGCACCTTGAATACTTGGCGAACCAGGGCGCCCTGACGCGCTATGGCCAGGAGCCGCCCGAGAACGTGCGCGCCCAGCTGCGCCATGAACTGGACCTGATCGACCGCCTTGGCTTCGCCGATTATTTTCTGACCATCCATCAGATCGTCGAGTACGCCCGCGAAAAAGGTATCCTGGCCCAGGGCCGCGGTTCCGCCGCCAATTCGGTGGTCTGCTATTGCCTTGGCGTGACAGCCATCGATCCGGTGAAGATGGGGTTGCTCTTCGAACGCTTCCTTTCCAAAGAACGGGCCGAGCCTCCGGACATCGACGTGGATTTCGAGCACGAACGCCGCGAGGAGGTCATCCAGGAGCTTTATAAGCGCTATGGCCGGGACCGCGCCGCCATGGTCTCGGCCGTCATCAAGTACCATTCCCGTTCCGCCGTCGCCGACATCAGCAAGGCGCTGGGCGCGCCCCAGCGCCTCAAACGCGGCCTGGGAGGCATGGGCACCCAGTTGGACGACCCCCGTTTGGAAAAGCTTTCCGCGGAGATCAGCGGGTTCCCCCGGCACCTCTCCATCCATTCGGGCGGCTTTGTGCTCTCGGACGAGCCCTTGATCGACCTGGTGCCGGTGGAGCCGGCGCGCATGGAAGATCGCACGGTGATCCAGTGGGACAAGTACGACCTGGACTATGTGGGGATGATGAAAGTGGACGTGCTGGCCTTGGGCATGCTGTCCGCGCTGCGGCGCTGCATGGACAAGGTGGGGATCGCCGAGCTGGCCGATATCCCGGGCCAGGACCCGGAGACCTACGCCATGATCTGCCGCGCCGACACCCTGGGCGTTTTTCAGATCGAATCGCGCGCGCAGATGAACATGCTGGGCCGCCTGCGGCCGGAAAATTTCTACGACCTGGTGATCCAGGTGGCCATCGTGCGCCCCGGCCCCATCGTCGGCAAGATGGTGCATCCCTACTTGCGGCGCCGCAAAGGTGAGGAACCGGTGCGCTTCGAGCACCCGGCCCTGAAGACGATCCTGGAAAAGACCCTGGGCGTGCCGCTGTTCCAGGAACAGGTGATGCGCATTGCCGTGGAACTGGCTGGCTTCAGCCCCGGGGAGGCTGACGAGCTGCGCCGCGCCATCGGGGCCTGGCGCTCGGACGGCAGGCTGGACCAAGTCGGCCAACGCTTACAGGAAGGCCTGCGCAAGAGCGGGCTGTCCCAGGATTTTTGCGACCGGCTTTTCCTGCAGATCCAGGGCTTCGCTTCCTACGGTTTTCCCGAATCCCACGCGGCCTCCTTCGCCTTGCTCTGCTGGGCTTCCTCCTGGCTTAAATGCCATCATCCCGCCGAGTTCGCCGCGGCCTTGATCGATTCCCAGCCCATGGGCTTTTACGCCGCGCATTCCTTGGTCGACGACGCCAAGCGCCACGGAGTGGAGGTGTCGCCGGTGGACCCCAACCATTCCGGATGGGACTGCGAAGCCGGTCCGAAGCGCCTGAGGCTGGGCTTTCGCGTGGTCGCGGGCCTGGGTGAAGCAAAAGCCCAAACCATCTTCGATGCCCGCGACACACGTCCCTTCGCGTCCCTGGACGACTTCGCGATCCGCTCTGGCCTCGACGATACCCAGCTCAAAAGCCTGGCCTTAGGCGACACCTTCGCCTGCTTCGGCCTTTCCCCTCGCGAAAGCCTGTGGCGCATCCTGCTGATGCGGGCTTACGCCTCCAAAAACGGCGCTCAGCTGGACCTCTTCAACGCTTTAAGCCCGGCTGAGGAAGCGCCCCTCGGCTTCGCGCCTTTCGACGCCTGGCAGGGCGTGGTCGGGGAATACCAGGCCTTCCACCTTTCCACTTCGATGCATCCCATGGAAGCGCTCCGCCCCCTGTTGACCGGGCTGCCCAAGACCCGGGCCGCGGACGCGCGCGGGGTGAAAAACGGGTCGCGCTGGGTTATCGCCGGGATGGTGATCGTGCGCCAGCGCCCCGGCACGGCCGAAGGCATGATCTTCGCCACCCTAGAGGACGAGACCGGCCTGCTGGACCTGGTCCTGCGCCCGGATGTGTATGAGCGGGTACGCGAGCGCTTTCTTGAAAACAGGTTCCTTTTGGCCTTTGGGATCCTGCAACGGGACCGCGACTCGGCCAGTCTTTTATTGATGGATCTGAAGGTCCTGCCGCTAAAAACTAAGGCTTTGGCCGCCCGGGGGCATGATTGGCATTGAAAGCGCCCTCGGGTGTATAATAAAGCAACGCCTCGCCATCGCAGCCATTTCCACCCTTGATAAGCTGGGGATAGACACCCACATCGACCCGGGAGGAAGCCATGACCGAAAGCGATCCCAAGCCAATTCCCCTACCCAAGTTCTCCCCAGAGTTGAAGCAAGGCATGCTGGATTACTGGAAGGTCTCCCAGGACCATATGGAGGAGGTCAACCAGGCGACGCTCAAGATCGCGGAAGAGATCCCGGAGTTCGCGCCGATCGTCAAAGCCATGAGCCCGGAGCTGATAGCTAAGCAGAACCGGGAGAGCCTGGAACGCAACCGCCGCGCCTTTGTCGACGGGGACTGGCAGCCCATGCTGACGGATCTGAAGGTCCAAGGCGAGCATTACGCCACCATGGGCATCAGCTTCAGCGCCTGGATCGAGCTGATCCGCAAATACAAGGAATTCATGCGGCCCTTGGTCGTGCGCGGCATGAAAGAAGGCCCTGAACGGACCATTGCCGCCCTGGCCGGCATGCACGAGATCCTCTACATCTCCATCGAAGTGATCGGCGAAGCCTACATCACCTCGAAAGAGCGCATCATCCGCAGCCAGGAAGAGGCCATCCGCGAGCTGTCCACCCCGGTGCTCAAGATACGCGAAGGCTTGCTGATACTCCCCTTGATCGGCATCCTGGACAGCCAGCGCGCGCGGCGGGTCATCGAATCGATGCTCTTCGCCATACGCGATCACCGGGCCAAGGCCGTGGTCATGGACATCACCGGCGTCCCCATGGTCGACTCCAAGGTGGCCAACCATCTGGTGCAGAGCGTCGAAGCGGCGCGGCTGATGGGCTCCACCGTCATCATCACCGGCCTTTCCCCCGAGATCGCCCAGACCATGGTGGCCCTCGGCGCCCAGCTCCCCAACGTCAAAACTTACGGCGACCTGCAAGGCGGCCTGGAAGAGGCCCAGGCCATCCTCGATCTGAGCCGCAAGAACCGTTCCATGGAGGCCTGACATGTCCGTCAGCATCATGAAACAGGGCGCCACCCTCGTGGTCGCGCTCCAGGAGGCCCTGGCCGATTTCGAATGGCGCCGCTTCCAGCAGGACCTGCTGCAGCGCGCGCGCAAGGACGGCATCCGGGGCGTGATCGTGGACTTGAGCGGCATGGACATCGTGGATTCCTTCGCCAGCCGCATGATCAACGACTTGGTGCGCATGCTGGGACTGGAAGGCAGCGAAGTCGTCATCATCGGCATCCAGCCCGAGGTGGCCTTCGCCATGGCAAGGCTGGGCCTGCGTTTGGAAGAGGTTCCCACCGCCCTGGACTTTGACGAGGGCACGGCCCTGTTGAAGGCGCGGCTCAAGGAGCGGAGGAACCATGCCTGAAGAGACCCACATCCCGATCCGCGCCGAATCCGACATCCTGCAGGCCCGGCAAAAAGGCCGCGAGATGGCCTCCAGCATGGGCTTCGCCGGCGTGGAGCTCACCCTGATCACCACGGCGATCTCCGAGATATCGCGCAACATCGTCAAATACGCGGGCGAAGGGGACATCGTGTTCTGGCAGGTCGACATGGGGAGCAACCAAGGGCTGGTGATCCAGGCCCGCGACCAGGGCCCGGGCATCCCGGACCTGGTGGCTGCTATGCAAGACGGCTTTTCCACGGGCAACGGCCTGGGCCTGGGGCTTCCAGGGGCGCGACGCCTGATGGACGACTTTGAGATCCAATCGCAGCTGGGCAAAGGGACTGTCGTCACCCTGACCAAATGGAGGCGGCCGCGGCCTCAGTGAGGCCCGTGATGAGGCTGGAATGGAGCCACGCGGCCCGGGCCCTGCCCGGACAGCACGAGATCGGGGACGCCTGCTGGGTTCTAGAGACCCCGGCGTTGGTCCGCTTGGCCGTGGTGGATGGCCTGGGCCACGGACCCGAGGCGGCCAAGGCAGCGGCCGTGGCCCTGGACGCGTCCGCAAAACATTCCCTGCTGGACCTGGATGAGCAGATGCGACGTTGCGACAAGGCCCTGGCCTCCACCCGCGGCGCGGCGCTCAGCCTGGCGGCGATCGACCTGGCGGCCTCGACCCTGCGATGGACCGGCGTCGGCAACGTCGAAGGATTGCTGCTGCGGAAGACCCCCGCTCGGACCGAACGTCTTTTGACGCAAAACGGCATCGTGGGCTTCAACCTGCCCAGCCTTCGGGTCGCCGAACTAGGGCTGAAGCACGGGGACACGCTGATTTTTTTCACGGACGGGATCGACCAGGAGCTCCTGGACCCGCTGGAACTTTCGCTGGCCCCGGGGGACGCAGCTTTGACACAACTGTTGCGCTGCGCCCGGGCCAGCGACGACGCGCTGATCTGGGTGGGACATCTTTGGGACGTACCGTGACCGCTGACTTCAGCAAACGCTATGGCGAGGCCCTGGCCTTATTTCTGACCGATCCCGGTGAAAAGGCCCGCCAAGCCGCCTATGACCTGGGCCACCTGGCCCTGCAATCGGGCATGGGCATCATGGACCTTTTGCAGGTGCATCGCGACCAGCTGGCGCAGATCAAGGGCGCGGACCAGGCGGCCCACATGGAATTTTTGGCCGAGTCGGCCGCGCCGCTGGAGATGGAGCTGCGAGGCTACCAGGAGGCCAACCGTTCGCTCAAAGAACTGAACCGCGAGCTGGAGGGCAGGGTGGCCAGCCGCACCCAGCGCCAGGAGGCCCTGGCAGGCCTGGGGCGCAAGGCGCTGGACCTGGACTTCAAGGCGCTGCTGAGCGAAGCCATGCTCACCCTGACCAGGATCCTCGACACGGAATTCGGAAAGGTGCTGCAGCTGCAGGCCGACCAAGAGACCCTGGTCCTCAGCGATGGCTTGGGTTGGGAGCTGCCTTCCACGCCTAAGGGCGGCCAGACCTTCAGGGCCGTCAAAGGCCAGGAGACCGGTTACGCGCTGGCCTGCCCCGGAGCGGTGGCCTTCGCTGACCTGAATTCCGAGATCCGCTTCCGGCCCAGCCCCCTGCTTGCCCAGCATCAGATCGTCAGCGGCGTGGACGTGCGGATATTAGGTTCGGAAGGGCCCTGGGGGATCCTGGGGGCCGATTCGAAAAAGCCGCGGGACTTCGCGCCCGAAGACCTGCGTTTTGCCGAGGCTGTGGCGGATGTGGTGGGTTCGGCCCTGCGCCGCAAGACCGCCGAAGAGGCGCTGACGCGCAGCGAAGAGCGGCTGCACCAATCCCAGAAGCTAGAAGCCATGGGACGCCTGGCGGGCGGCGTGGCCCACGACTTCAACAACCTGCTGACCGTGATCAACGGCTACGCGGACTTAGGCCTGGAGCGCCTGGCTCCGGGCGACGACTCCCTGCGCCAGATCCTGGAAGACATCCGCAAAGCAGGGCGCCGGGCGGCGCAACTGACCCGCCAGTTATTGGTCTTCAGCCATAAGCAGGCGCTGAAGACCGAGGATGTGGACCTCAACGCCCTGGTGACGGAACTTCAGAAGATGCTGATCCGCCTGATACCAGAAGACATACGCTTCAGCTTCGAGCCGGGGAAAGACCTAGGCAAGGTGAGGGCCGATCCGGGACAGCTGGAGCAGGTGCTGATGAACCTGGTGCTGAACGCGCGCGACGCCATGCCCTCGGGCGGAAATCTGGCCATCACGATCCGCGGCGAGACCCTGAGCCGGGCTGAGGACGACCCGATCGAAGGTTTAGGTGCGGGCGCTTACGTGGTCCTCAGCGTCCAGGATGACGGGACTGGCATCGACGCAGCCACGCAAAAAAAGATCTTCGAGCCCTTTTTCACGACCAAGGCGCAGGGCCACAGCGGATTGGGCCTGGCCACCGCCTATGGGATCGCCCGGCAGAACCAGGGGACGCTGAAGGTCTTCAGCGCGGCCGGAAAAGGCAGCCGTTTCGAGATCTGGCTTCCCCGCGCCGTTGAAGGCGCGGCTCTCGCTTCCCCGGCCTCGGCGCCGGCTCCAGCCGCGGCCACGAAAAAAGGCCGCGAAACGCTGCTTGTGGTGGAAGATGATCCCCTGGTGAGACGCCTGACTTGCGGCGTGCTGCAGGCCCAGGGCTATAGCGTGCTCGAGGCTTCAGGCCCGGAAGAGGCCCTGACCCTGGCCCGCTCGCCGGAGCGCCCCTTTAGCCTGATGGTGACGGACATGGTCATGCCCGTGATGAACGGCCGCCAGCTGGCTCAGGCCATCCTGCAGTTATTGCCCGGGCTCAAAGTGCTCTACGTTTCCGGCTATCCCAGCGACACCATGGACCCCCAGGGCCTTCGTGGGGAAAGCTTTGATTTTCTGGGCAAGCCCTACGCGCCCAGCGACCTGGCCCGCAAGGTCAGGGAGATCCTCGACAGGCAAAAATGATGGAGGAACGATGACACCCCCGCCCTGCATCCTGGTGGTCGACGACGACGAGAACGCGCGGCAATTCCTGAAGCAGCTCTTGCTGACCGAAGGCTACCGCGTGCGGGAGGCCGTCGACGGCCTGGACGCCCTGGAAAAGGTGGACGAGGAGCTTCCCGACCTGGTGCTGCTGGACGTGATGATGCCGCGCCTGGACGGCTACGGCGTTTGCAAGAAACTGAAATCCGACCCCAGGACCCCGTTCTTGCCGGTGGTGATCCTCACCTCGCTGGACCAATTGCCGGATAGGATCAAGGCCCTGGATCTCGACGCCGACGATTACCTGACCAAGCCCTACCAACCAACCGAGCTAGCCTCGCGCGTCAGTTCCTTATTACGCTTAAAACACCACATCGACGAACTGGAAAACGCCTCCTCCATCCTGCGCAGCATCGCAATGATCGTGGAGATCCGCGACGCCTACACCAGCGACCATTGCCGCGAAGTGGCCTACCTTTCCGCCAAGCTGGGGACCATGCTAGGCCTGCCGGATGAGGCCCTGGCCCGCCTGCGCATGGCGGCCACCTTCCACGACATCGGCAAGATCGGCGTGGGCGACGCCATCCTGCGCAAACCCGGCCCCTTAGATGCCGTGGAGCGCAAGACCATGGAGGGCCACGCCAAGATCGGCGCGGAACTGCTGGCGCCCATGCACACCTTCAAGGACATCCTCAACCTGGTGCGCCACCATCACGAGAGGCTGGACGGCACGGGTTATCCTGACGGCCTTAAAGCTGGCCAGATCTCGATGGAAATGCGCGTTTTAACGGTGGTGGATATCTATGAGGCGCTGATCTCGGAGCGGCCCTACAAAAAGGCGTTAAGCCCTGAAAAAGCCATAGAGATCCTGCGAAAAGAGTCCGCGATGGGCTGGTGGGATTCTCAGGTGGTGGAAGGCCTGGCCGGCCTGATCCTCAAACCCGCGGCTTCCTAGGCGCGTAAATGGTTTAGGAGTAAGGAAGGAGGCCAGCCATGAAAAAGCTTGGTTTTGGTGTCCTACGTAACAGTCTTCTGTGGCCCCAGAAAAAAGACCGTTGGCATGGAAAACCCGAAGAAGGCGCTCCCCTGCGGCACCTGACCTTCAGCAAAGAGATGGTGGCGCTGTCATTATTGTTGATCATCGCGGGAACGGTGATGCTGATGGGACCTTGGGCGATCCACCCTCTGGTCGGAGCGACCGTCGCGGCGGTCGGACTGGGGATCTTGCTCACGGCCGGGATCTACTGGGCCTGTGGCAACGAGGGCTGTTACTAAATTATTTTCTTTAAACCAAACCCTGCCAGGGAGTTAGTTCTTCTCCCAGCCAAGCGGCCACGGCAGGGTGTGTGACAAATCCGCGCGATAAATTCAGGCCGTGGGCTAGGCCAGGGTCCTCAAGGAAGGCTTTTTTTAGCCCTGAGCCAGCCAGCCTTAAAGCGTAGGGCAAGGTGGCGTTGGACAACGCCTGAGTGGAGCTGCGCGCCACGCCGCCGGGCATGTTGGTCACACAGTAGTGCACGACTCCCTCTTCAGTGAAAGTAGGGGAGCTATGCGTGGTAGGCCGGCTGGTCTCGCAGCAGCCACCCTGGTCAATGGAAACGTCCACGATCGCGGCGCCTGGCTTCATGGCGCGGACCATGGCCCGGGTGATCACTTTGGAAGCGGGCGCGCCTTCCTTGAGCACCGCGCCGACCACTAGGTCGGCCTCTTTCAGGGCCGGGGCCAGCGCCTCGGGCGAAGAATAGACCTTGATGACGTTCGCTGGCAGGATGTCGTCCAGATAGCGCAGGCGGTTCAGATTGGTGTCCAGCACCGTGACCCGCGCGCCCAATCCCGCCGCCATCTTCGCGGCATTGGCTCCCACCACCCCTCCTCCCACGATGACCACGTCAGCAGGACGCACGCCCGGCACCCCAGCCAGCAGGATCCCCCTTCCGTTGCTCACTTTCTCAAGGCACTTCGCGCCTTCCTGCACGCTCATGCGCCCCGCGATCTCGCTCATGGGGATCAGGCAAGGCAAGCGGCCTTCGCGATCCATCACCGTTTCGAAGGCCAGGGCGTGCGCCCCGGAAAGGCGCAGCGCTTCGGTCAGCTTTTTCGACGCGGCAAAATGGAAGTAGGTGAAGACGA
>JAZKAF010000160.1:2202-5343 GCA_040389285.1 candidate division FCPU426 bacterium | reverse complement strand
TTCCAGACCGCGTGAGCGTGGTAGGCCTTGACCGCGACCAGATCCGCGCAGATCAACAGGAGCAGCACGATGCCCACGGAACGGCGGGCGGGAAAGACGGAAGAGAACATGATAACTGCCAGCATGCCGATACCGGCGACTCCGGTCTTGGAAAGTCCGATAAAAAAAGCGCCGGTAATGGCCAGGGCCCAGGCCCAGGGTTCAAGATGCATGCGGGTATTGTATCATCGAATCAGTTTCAAAGGGCGTGACGGAAGTTCAAACGGGCCTTAAAATGCTCCTGATTTTCCTTCGGCACTCGGGAGACATAAAACAATGTGGTTCCGCGGCAATCTGCACTGCCATACCAACAACTCCGATGGGGACAGCCCGCCCTCGGTCGTCGCCAAGTTCTATAAGGACGCGGGCTTCCATTTTCTTGCGATCAGCGATCACAATCACTTGACCCAGCCCTCTGAAGCTGGCGAGCTCGGACCCGATTTTTTATTGCTGCCTGCCAGTGAATACACCGCGAAAGTGGGGGAAGTGGACGCTCATCTGAACGGCATCGCCCTTTCCCAGCCTTTTGTCTTGGGTCCCTCGGCCAGCGTCACTCAATGCCTGCAAAGTGGAGTGGATCAGGCCCTGGCCCAAGGCGCTTTGGCCATGATCAACCATCCGAATTGGCGTTGGAGTTTTGGCGCGAGCGAGATCGCCGGGGTGAAAGGCGCCCATCTTTTCGAACTTTATAACGGAGCGCATGATTCGAATAACCAAGGTAGCCCCACGCGCGCGGGGACCGAGGCCATTTGGGACACTTTGCTCAGCAAGGGGATCAAGATATGGGGCGCGGCCACGGATGACTGCCACCGTTTTGCCCGGCCTTTTCACCCCATGCACGACCTTCCCTGTTCAGGATGGTGTGTGGTCGAGGCCGAATCCCTCAGCCAGGCGCATGTGATCGCGGCCCTGCGCAGCGGACGCTTTTATGCCACCAACCGGGTGGAGTTGGAATCCTGGTCCTTTGAGGACCGAAGCGTCCGGCTTTGGATCAAGCCGGAGGGCAAGATGGAGTATGTGACGAACTTCATCGGCCAGGGCGGAAAGATATTGAGCCGCCAGGAAGGCCTGGCCGTCTCCTACGCCATGCAAGGCAACGAGGGATACCTGCGCGCCCGGATCGACGACAGCTCAGGCCACAGCGCCTGGATCCAGCCGCGCTGGGTTTCCTAAGATCAGGCCTCTTCGGTTTTTTTGGTCCGAATGGCCATGGACGCCAGCTTTTTTACGACAAAGAAGATGGTGGCCGCGACGATCAAAAATTCGATGGTGGTGTTCAGGAACATCCCGTATTTGATCACCGGGGCCCCTGCCTTGACCGCCTCGTCCAGGGTGGCATATTCGGCCTTTCCAAGGACCACGTAGAGGCTCTTGAAATCCACGCCGCCGATCATCAGGCCGATGGGCGGCATCAGGATGTCGTTCACCAGGCTGTTGACGATCTTGCCAAAGGCCCCGCCGACGATGACGCCGGTGGCTAGGTCCACGACATTGCCCTGGGCCAGAAACGCCTTAAAATCGCTGAGTTGGGACATGGGTCACTCCTTTGTGCGGATCCGTCATAAAAAGGGGGCAGGATGCGAAGCTTCTTCTTGGCACTACTTCTAGCGTCAGATCTGTCCGCCGTCAATCTCAAGGATACGGCCCTGGTTGATGAGCGGATGCTGGTGCTGAACCTTACAGATAGCCGGGTCCAGCTATCGATGCCGGGACATCCCATCGAAGAAAAGGTCGTGGTCACTCCGTTGGATCTGGGACGGGCTCTCGACCCGAAGGCCTGGCGCCTGAGTAGCCCTGGAAAGCCGGACTTTTCACCCCTCAAAGTCGGCCGAAAATCCAAGGGCCGCGATTATTTGATGCATCTGAATCCCTGGCGCATCGACCATGGCATGGAACATTTTCTTTATTTGGAACTGCCCCAAGCCCTTAAACCTGGGACTGAGTACCGTTTGAGCGGTGGGGTCCTGGACATTCCCATCACACTGGACCCGGCCACTGCCCGCAGCGAATCCATTCACGTCAATCAAGTCGGTTATCGCCCGGGAGCGGTCAAACGTGGATTTCTCTCGCAATGGGCGGGCGATCTCGGCGCTGTGGATTTTGCAGCTTGGACGGGCAAACCTTTTGAACTGATCGACTTAAGCAACAACAAGAGCGTTTTTAAGGGCTCGGTGACGTTTTGCAAGCGGGCCGAGGACCCGGATTCGGGCCAGGCCAAGGAAGGAAACCATCTGGCGAGCGGTCTCTGGGTGGCGGATTTCAGCGCTTTCAAAGTTCCAGGGCGTTACGTCTTGAGCATCCCGGGCATCGGGCGTTCTTATCCTTTTGAGATCAACGCCGGGGTCTATCGCAAAGCTTTTCAGACCGCCATGCGCGGGCTCTATCACCAGCGCTGCGGCACGGCACTCAAAAAGCCCTGGGGCGTTTACGAGCGCGCGGCCTGCCACGCGCCGAACACAGGGAAGATCCTCCAGTCCAGCATCCGGCGCATGGACCGTCAATGCGACGCGTGCCAGGACGTGGGATCCACGGGGGAAGTACGGGATATCGCAGGGGGTTGGCATGACGCCGGTGATTGGGACCGGGAGCCCTGGCATCTTTTTGTGCCCATGGTCCTTTGCCTGGCCTATGAGATGGCTCCCGGGAATTTCAAGGACGGCGAATTATTGATCCCGGAATCCGGCAACGGCCTGCCCGATATTTTAGACGAAGCTCAGTGGGGCCTGGATTATTGGAGGAGGCTGCAGCGGCCCAGCGGCGGTGTCTCTGTGGGCCTGTTTTTGGACAAGTTTCCGCAGCCGGGCCAGGGCGCGGAGGATGGCGACGGCAAACGCTATCTCTATGCCGAAGACCCGCAGGCCAGTTATCGCTACGCGGCTGCCGCCTGTCATTTCGCTTTCGCCCTGCAAAAGGCAGGACGCGGGACCCAAGCCCCGGCCTGGATCGCCTCCGCACGCAAGGCCTATGCCTGGGCCGAGAAGAACCAACGCCCGGGCGACTTCGCGATCGTGCGCGACGACCGCTTGCATGCCAGCGCCTGCCTTTTCCACGCCACGCAGGAAACCGTTTTCCACGAAGCCTTTAAAAAAGACCTATTGATCG
>JAZKAF010000160.1:0-2192 GCA_040389285.1 candidate division FCPU426 bacterium | reverse complement strand
CAGAAGAAAGTTATCGCCCTCAACACCATCCACATCACGACCAAGCCTGGGCAGTCTTCGCCTATCTGGCCATTGAAAAGGGAGCGGATCCGCTGCTGCAGGAGCGTTTGCGGGTGGCCTTGCGGCATTTCGCTCGCAGTGAGTTTTTGGATCCCGCAGCCAAGCGGGGCATGGGCGGAGCCGCCAACTGGTACCGACCCATGGCCTGGGGAGGCCTGACCCAGCCTGAGGATCTTCCGCTTTTGGCGAGCTTCGGCCTGGCCGGGGATGCGGCTGCATTGGACGGAGCGGAATCCACGCTAGGGCTTTTGCTGGGCGCTAACCCTTTGAATCTAAGCTATGTGAGTGGCCTTGGATCACGGCAGCCGGATGGTATCTTCCACCCGGACTCCTGGATGCATCTGGGCCCGCAACAAGTCGCGCCCGGCCTTCTGGCTATGGGGCCCAGCGCCTACCAAAAGGAAGGGGATCCCAAGGCTGGGCCCTGGGACGTAAGTTTCACCCATCTTTCGTTCTATCCGCCGGCCAAGGGTTGGCCTGCCCTGGAACTTTACGCCGACGCGCGCATCTGCTATCCGATGAATGAATTTACAGTGGGACAGATCGCCATGGTCGCGGCGAATTTTGGCATGCTGGCAGGGTCGGCGGAAGGGAACTAGCGCAGTACGGCGATCTTGATCAGTTTTCGTTTGTGGCTGCCGGCGTGGCTGTCGTATTCAAAGACAGCCACGTAAAGTCCGGCCGCGACTTGGGGCGATGGCAGGATCAGCAGGCCGCTGTTTGCCGGATCCTCGGCTTTAGCTGTAAGGCGGCCGGAAAGGTCGTAAAGGCTGGCCCTAGCACTGCCGCTCGCCACCGCGCTTGCTAGGTAGTGAAGGGGCAGTCCGCCATATTTCCGCAAAGACGCTTCCGTAACAGGCGAACCCAGGGCCAGCGCGCCAGCATCTTCCCCATCCTGCTCGGCGATCACCGCCACCTGCCGTAAGATCTTGGTCTGGCCGCCCTCGGCCCGGTCCGCCACCAACTGCACTGTGTAGATCCCCGCCGTGACCAAGCGGCCTTTTTCATTTCTGCCATCCCAGCTCCAGGGAGCCACGCTCCCGTTCTCCCCCCGTATTTCCCCTTTCAAAGGCTTGTTCAGCGGCGCAAAGGATAGGGTATCCAATTCCAAAGAGATCCCGGGTTCTCCCAGGCTCAGCGCCAGGCCAGCGTGATAGACCCGCTCTCCTGCGCTGTTGTAGACGTTGATCTCGTTTTTATTTAAGGGTTCCAGCACGGAGACGAGGTTGGCGTAGGAGGTCTCGTTCCCAAAGCTGTCCATCACCGTGGTCTTCAGGGTGTAGATACCCCCACGGGCCGGATCTCCCGCATTGGTAAGGCCCTGCCAAGTCACTTGGCTGGAACCAGTGGCCAGGACGCCTCCAAAGGCCAAGGCGGCGCCTGACACGCCTGCCAGGACGGTTCCGCTGCTCAACTGGGGCGCTCCCGGCATCTGGCTGATCCCACCGGAATAGAGCAGCGCCACCAATTCTCCGGCCGAATTATAGACCGCCACCTTCAGTTGGTAGGGCATCGCCTGAGGCGTCTGGCTGATCGTGGGGCTTATCGAAAAAGTGGGCGTGATGCTGCGCGTCGGGGTCAGGGTCCGGGTGCTGGTCAGGGACCTTGTCGGCGTGGCGCTGGCCGATTCGGTGAAGCTGGGGGTCTGGGTGGCGCTGTCGCTGGGGGTCTGGCTTGCCGTGAAGCTGAAGGACTGCGACGGAGTAAAGCTGACCGTGGGCGAATCGGTCAGGCTGGCCGTGCAGGTCGCGGTTCCGCTGGGCGTGGAGCTAAAGCTGGGAGTCGGCGAGTCGCTGAAAGTCGGCGTGCCGCTGAAGGTCACTGTGGGAGTCGAACTAAAGCTTGGAGTCGGGGAATTGCTGAACGTAGGCGTCCCACTGAAGGTCGCCGTGGGCGTATAGGTCCAAGTCCGGGTTGGCGAATCCGAAAACGTGGGGCTGGGGGTGTTCGTCGGGGTGGGCGAGGGCGTCGCGGTCTTGGTCGGTGAATCCGAGTAGGTCGGCGTGGCCGTATAGGTCGGGGTCGGTGTGGCTGTGGGCGTGGCGGTGGGCGAATCCGAGAAGGTCGGAGAAGCGGTGTAGGTGGGAGTGGAAGTGGCCGTGGGCGTATGGGTCGGCGTCGGGGAATCCGTC
>JAZKAF010000159.1:0-4131 GCA_040389285.1 candidate division FCPU426 bacterium | reverse complement strand
CACAGAGGACCAGCGCACCCAGGGCTCTTTTAGATCCTGAGATCACGCCGCTTGATCCGGACATGCAGGAATGTCCAGGCGAGACAAGGGAGGGTCCTCCACCTGTTTCTTTCCCTTGAATTCCCTGGGAACGCGCATTTCAACGACATGCGCGCATCCCGCGCCGAGCGCCGCAAGCGCGGCGATCATCCATGCTAATTTGAGCTGTTTCATCAAAACTCCGTTTTCTTAGCGACGCTGCCGCTTTTTAACCACTGTGAACACCGTATTCCGGGTTTCCAGGCTGTTTTCTTTGCGGGCCACCAATTCGCAGATGTAGTTGCCAGGCAGCATCAACTTTCCGGAATCATCCAAGGCGTTGAAGAAGATCTGATTGTCTCCTGGCCTGAATGCTCCACCCTCGATGCGCCGCAGCCCTCTGCCGCCGCTGGCATCGTAGATGTTGACGGTGACCGAGGCTCCGGCCTTCAGACAGAAGCTGATGAACGTGCCGCCATAGTCCACGGGATTGGGTGAGACCGTGACGCAACCCAAGCCCATTTCCGTGGCAGCCAGCCGCCCTTCAGGACGTTTGGGGGCCGGGGTGGAAGTCGGTTGGGGCCTGGCAAGGGCGATGGGCACCGGTGTCCAGGTCAGGGTCGGCACAGGAGAAGGAGCGCAAAGCTGTTCGTTCACCTTGACGATGAGCGGATCCGAGGGATTCAGCTTCGATCCATAACGGAACACGCCTGTTTGGAGCTGAACTTCGGAGCAACGGGGCTCCAGCACCTTGGCCTGGAACCAGGGCGCTACCTTGCTGGGATAGTAATACCGCACGATGCAGGTCATCGAAGCCAGAAGGTTCTTATCCCGCTGGCCGATCTGGCGCGCCTTGTACATCACCATCAGGTTCTTGATGTCGTCCCATGTCCAATGGCGGTCCTCGGTGGCGTGGTAATAACCGTCGATCCAATAATTGCCGCCCGTGACGTGGGTGATGTCCACGTCCCGCCGTAGGGCACCTTTGGTGCGCCCATCTACCGAATAATTGAAGTAGATATGGTCCACATCTTTCAATCCGTGCTTATCCTGTCCCCCGATCCTGAGCTGGCTTCGGAAAAGCACGCCCTGGATCTTTGGGACTCCCTTGCTGAAATCAATGCTAGGTTCGCCCACCTTGAACCAGCCTTCGCCGCCCTGAGTGGGGATGGCGGCGTCGTTGTAAACCGAGTCCGGCGTGTTCAGCTGTTCCCTCTCCTTGCCGGCCTTTTCAGGTCCCAGGAATTTCTGGGGCGCGCCCCAGGTGCCGGCGGAAACGATCCTCACCGCATGCAGCTTTTCGTATCCAAGATTCATGTCTTTTCTGGAGGCGCGCCAGCTCAAACGGCGAAGATCCGAGTCGTACTGAGCGCCAGGCGCGGTGGCGCCTAATTCAACATTCTTGGGCAACCAGGCCATCAGATTGAATTGGGAAAGTTCTGTGGTGTCTGGACCAGGGATCAAACGGACGGTCAGAGATTGGCCGTAAGAGGCTTTCGCGGGGCTGACCACCGCCTCCACTTTCGCGGGATGATTAGGGAAGCGGAACCGGCAACGGAAAAGATTGTGGTCCCCACCCCGGCACATTCCATCCTGACGGTGCGACAAAAAGGGCACGTACCCCGTGCCAAAAGTCGTGGCAAAGGCGGGGTCCTCCAACAGGGGAAAATCGATCCAATCCCCAACCAAATGGACCCCGTAAGGGACGATCCATTTGGAATCGTCGAACGTGCGTTCCGTCCATCCGATAGGGCCTTTCTGCTCCTTAGGCAAATGCAGCATTTTGGCGTCTTCTGGCACCGACCAGATCACCACGGGATCTCCATCGCTGTGGTACACGGTCAGGCGAAAAGAGACGCACATGTTTCCGGCGCGGGTGTCGAAGTTCTCCACGCCCAGGATGTTCTCATCGTTCTCTTTGAACAGCTCCAATGGCAATGTGCCATCCGCGGTGGACAGCACGTCATAATCAAAAGGCCCAAATCCGCTGCGCTCGAGCAAGGTGCTTCCATTCAGGAAGAGGGCCACCGTATCATCGGCCGAAAATTCCAGGATGGCCGAGGTGATGTAGGAAAAAGCTTTCCGCGGGGCAAGCAGACATGACGCGAGCAGCGCCATGGCCAGGACGGACCCGCGAAAGCACTTCGAATGGATGCCCTTTTTCATGGAAGAACTCCCTGGCTTAAAAATCAATTTGGAAGCGGATCAATCCAGAATCAGCTTCCCAGCGTCCCGATAACGAGTCAGTAGCCGAAAAGATCAGATTCTCGTAAAGCAGATCCACGCGCGCCGCGTCGGTGATGTACCAATACACCGAATAGGCCACTTGGTCGTAAGTCACGCCCGGCAGGACGACGGCCGCGTTGCCGATAGCCTTGTATCCATAGGCCGTGATGGTATCGGTGAATCCAATCGCATCAGAATGCTGGTATCCCACCGCAAAGGCGAGCTTGGGGTTGAGATGCAGCTCTAGCCCGGCTTGGAGCAATTGGGAGGTCAAGGCATAAGGGATAGGATTGCCCTGGGCGTCCACGCGCCAGCTCAGGTCGCCGTTGCGGGTATCATGACCGGTCCATCCCAGCGTGACCTTCACAGGCCACTTGAACTTGAGATTGACGTCCGCGCCGATCCGGATCGCCTGATAGCTGAAAGGCAGGGTCACAGCCGTGGGCATCGCCGTGTTCCCGGCGTTATCGACCGCCCATATCCTGGAAGGCTTTTGAACCAACACAGTCTCATTATTATTGGCCATGTCGAAACCACCCTTGGCGACCAGCACCCCACCGAGCAAATTCAATTGGCCATCCAAGCCAAATCCATTCCTATCCGGCGTGGCCATGCCGTAAGGCGAGATGTCATTCAGGTAGTTATAGGGAAGAAGGTGAGAGAACACTCCGGCATAAACCAGAGTAGGTGCCTTAAGGAATGACCCGGGAGCGATGATCCCATAGGAATTCCATACTGGTTCGGGACTGGGGGCCATGCCTAAGCCAACTCCAAAAGTGCCTCCGCCTGGCGCCACCCCGACCTGAGTGATCTCAGTCATGAGTGGTCCGAGAAACTCAAAATTGGCGTCCTGAGTGCGTGTTTGAGCGCCTGCCGCGTGATACCCCGCGCTGACGCTACGGAAATAGGCCTTCACAGCTCCCAAAGCTCCCTTTATCCCGACATTCGCCACGACGGCCGTGCCAGTCAAGGGATCCGCGATGGCGGTGGTGGTTAAAACTGGAGCCGTGTAGCTTGAAATAGCTATTTCCGCATCGGCATAGAACATGCCGCGCTCATATCTTACTCGAGCCGAATTAACCATTTCGTTCAAGGAACGGTATCCGCTGATGGGCCTGCTTTGCGTGTCATCAAAGAAAAGCGTTCCATTCCAGGAAATGTCCAGTCCAGATTGGAAGATAAGGCCCATATGCCAGGCTTCCAGGTAGGTACTGTTCGCAGGGGCGAATTGGGCGGATGGCGGATTGGGCCCAAAGTAGCCCGTGAAACCGATCCCGGGAAGGTTGAAAGGATGGGCGATCAAAGCGGAGGTTGACGACAGGTCTAGCGTGACACTATCGAATAGCCAGAGCTCTGTGGAAAGCCGGAGGCCTGTCAGCTTTTCCTTGTCGGGAACCAATTGAAGGTCGTAGCGGGCCCGCTGCCTGCGGCTTTTGAAGGGTTCCGGCTCATAGGGGTTGGGGTCTTCATTGCGCCAAAGGGTCAAGGGTGTCAGGTTGGCCTGCACCTGGCCGAACTGGATGGCCAGGGGAGACCGGACTTCGATATAAAACTGGCGAAAACCAATAGCCGCGCCTCCACTTCCCCAGGCTCCCTCCAGATTCACTTCCATCACGCCAGAAAGCATGCCGCGGGTCAGCTCGAAATCCACGTCAACCCGGTTAAGGCCGCCTTCATAGCGGATACCGTTCCCCAAAGTCTTTGCGGTAACGGTCTGCCCGAAATTAAGCGCAGCAGGACCGGTAAGATGCAGGTCGCTGTAGGTCGTGATAGCTCGGCCATGGATCTTCACCCCGTCCATCGGATGCAGATTATCCATACGCTCAGTCAGGTCCTGGGTGCTTTTTTTCAAGTCTTCCAAGCGGGCCACCAGCTTGTCGTAATCCA
>JAZKAF010000158.1:0-5274 GCA_040389285.1 candidate division FCPU426 bacterium | reverse complement strand
TGGGAGTGCTCTTGTCCAACCCGGTCGATCGCAACTCGTCCTTCGGCAAATGGTGCAAGCCCAAGGGGGGCTGGGACTCGATCGCGGATACGACCGTCAAATGGGAAACCGAAAAGCCGGACGGCATTTGTCTGCACTTCGATGGCCTGCAATCGCCCAACCTCAAGCTGGGGGTCGACAAATACACCTTCCTATTTACGCGGGCCTACTGCGAAACGATTCGGGCGGTCAACGGCGAGGACAGCCTGGAATGGTGGATGTACGTGCGCGGGTTTTTCCCGCCAGATGGGTTGGTACCGCGGGTGTTCCCCTCGTCCACCTTGGCGCGCGGGGAAGTGGCCGCCGAGTTCGATTTCCCACCCACCCCGGTCGCTTCGCTGGATCCCGCGTTTGAATCCGACGACTGTGTGCTAACTTTGGGGCTTTTGGGCACGCCTCGCACAGGACGGCCCTGCATCCGGGCCACCAAGGCCGAAAAGATCAAATTGAAGGAAGGTGCCGGGGTCGAGCCGAAGGAATACCAGATCGCCCACGAAGTGATGCGGATTTGCACGGAAAACCGGGTGGCCCCAGAAAACTTTATCATGGACACCACGGGCAACGGCCGCGGCGTCTACGCGGTGTTGCTCACGGAATGGAGCCGGCTCGTTCAAAAGATCGAATACGGTGGGGAAGCGACCGACCGGCCCCTGCGCCTCACCGACCCCAAGCCGGCCAATCAGCAAGTGCGCTACTTTGTCGCGGAACTGTGGTTTCGAGCGTCCTTTTTGATGCAGGAAAACATGCTCTGCGGATTGAAGCAGCTGCATGAAAAGACCCTCGAGGACTTGAATTCCCGCCACTACACGATCATCCAGGTGGGAGAAACGAAGTTGATGCACGTCGAGACCAAGAAGGAGATGAAAAAGCGACTGGGCCGATCGCCTGATTACGGCGATTCCTACGTGCAGTTTGGTGAACTGATGGTGCGCAAAGGGCTGTTGAAAGGTGTCGCCCAAAGCACCCCCGCGGCTACCGGCAGTCGCTGGGACCATTACAAGAAACTGGCCAAAAAAGCGTCGTCACGGTATTCTGAGGAAGGATCTTATTCCCACAACTGACCATGGCCCGGATGCGTTTCAAAAACCAAGTGCCCCCGCGAGGCTGGAAATACATTGTGCAGGAATCCCGCCTGACGATCGAGGGGGAATCCATGGAAGACTTGGCGGCCCGGGTGGTCCAGCACCGCATTTACAAGAAACTGCCCCGGGCGACCCTGGATGAAGCCAAATTGGATATCGAGCGGCAGATTTGCACCCGGCTCACGGCCCGGGAATGTATTTCCGAAGGCACTGACGACGAGTGGAAGCCGATCGATGATAATCCCAATATCACCATGTCGGCCGTCATCGGGGCATCGAAAGCCGCCTTGGAATTCGTGGCCAGTGGCGCCGAACTGGTCCCGGAAGCCGAACGGGCCCGCCGGGCAGAGATTTGTCTGGGTTGCGCCGCCAACAGCTTTATTCGGGGGTGTCGGTGTTCGATCTTTTACAAGATGATCGATCGCATGGTGCCGGCCATTCGCCGGGATCCCGGGCTGGGCGTTTGCGGGGTGTGCGCGTGCTCCCTGCAAGCCAAAACGAATCTGCCGGCCAATGTCATTGTAGCCGGGGATAAGGGGCGAAATTTGGAATATCCGTCGTTTTGTTGGATACCCAAACTGAAAGAGTAGGCTTGCTTCAGGGGTGCCCCCGCTTAGTGGCTTGGACCATGGCCAACGTGATGCACCAAGTTGTAATTCGTCCGCCCGACACGAAACCGGCCCCCAAAGTCATGTCCGGGCCGATCCTGCCCGCCGGCCGTTCCAAACTCCTGCCGAAGCGTATCTTCACCCCGCACATTGGGCTGAAACTGGGCACCTAATTTCGCTCCCACCACCCATGAAATCTCCCAAAGAAGCCCGTCCCACGTCGACGCCCAAAGCGGGCACCGTTCAATCCGCCTTCAAACCGAAAGGCTACGCCACTGGGCGAATCACGCCCACTTCCAAGACCACGGCCCAGTATTACAACAAGCCCAGCTCGTTGACCTAAGCCCGTGGCCAAGACCAAGCCAGCCAGCCCCCCGACCCCGCTTCCCATCCAGCAGGCCGGCCAGATGCCGGGCCCGGATTTCGAGCAAGCGGTTAATCAGCGCCGGATTAAGGACGTCGCCAGCGCGCGACAAATCTTCAACCGGATGATGACGGACAACGCGCTGCGTTTCCGCACGATTAACCAGACGCGCAATCAGCTCGAGGGTGGTCGGCCGGTCAATCCCCAGTTGATGGAAGATCAGGGGGCAGCGTGGCAGACCAATATTAATTTTGGGGATGCGGAAGCCTCGCGCGATCGCACCTTGCTGCCGTTCTGGAATGCCGTCCACGGCGCCCCGCATGCGATTGCCGTTAAGATTCCGATGAAGGGCCCGAAGGTGCCCGAGTGGCAGACCTCCTTTCAGGAAGCCTTTGACGAATTCCTGGAGGACTGGGGGGCGGCCTACTTCATCGAGTACATGAATTTTGCCAGCAACTACGTGAACTTTGGCCCGGGCCTGTTCCACTGGGGCGACAAGTACACCGCGCGCTGGAAAGCGGTCAATGTGCAGCGGGTGATTTGGCCCAAAAATGCACGCATGGCGCCAGACGAGTGGGAAGTAATGGGCTTTGTTTCGGACATGAGCGCCAGCGACCTGTACCGCAAGGTGAAGACCAAAAACGACGCGAAGACCGCGAAGTATCAGGGCTGGAACCTCGACGCGATCAAGGCTGCGATCACCTATTTTAAGGACGGGGTTTATACGCCGGATCCCCGGGACTACACCCGCATGCAGGATTTGCTGGTGAATAATGACATTGCGGTGAGCTCGCCGTTTGAACCGCTGCAGATCGCGTGGCTGTACGTGAAGCAGTTCGATGGCAAGATTGCGTCGTACGCCTTCACCCAGCAGGGCGGCGTGGAAGAGTTCCTGTTTCAGGACGAAAAGTACGCGGAGAAGTTCCAGCATTGCATGGGGGCGGTGTGGTACAACACCGGGACCGATTCCATGGTCCATTCGATCAAAGGTTTCGCGATTAAGAACTATAACTTTTCGAACCTGCAGAACCGCACCAAGGGCCGGTTCATCGATTCGGCCACCTTTAGTTTCGGGATGAACTTCCAGCGCATGGACGACAACACCCCGGACGAGGCGCCCCCGATCGAGAATTACGGGCCAGTGACCATTTTCCCGCCGGGGATGACACCGTTGGAAATCGGGCCCAATGTGGCCCAGTCCGCCGGGGTGATCGAAATGCTGGCCAACAATCAGGCCGAAAACAATTCCCTGTACCGGCAGGAGCAAAGCCAGATTGCCGAAAGCGACACGGCCACCCAGGCCAAGATTCTCGCCGGCATGGCGGGTAGCACCTCGCAGGCATCCGCGGCCATTTACCTCGCTCAAGTGGGTGAGAATATGTTCACCGAAATGATTCGCCGGCTACGGATGAAGGGCAGTCCCGACGAGGACGCGAAAGCTTTCCAGGCGCGGCTGAAGGATGCGGGCGTACCGGATCAGGTTATTTTCGATCAGAAGATTCGGGTGAAGACCGGCGCCAACGCCGGCATGTGGAACCCGGTCCTTCGGGCCCAGAAGTGGCAGGAAGGTTTGGCGTTGTCGAAACTGCCCGGGGTCAACACCCGGTATTTCCTCACCAATTTGATCGCGGAGACCTACGGGGCGGACTCGTTGGATTCGGCTTTGCTCCCAGAAGGCGCCCAGTCTGCCCCCGGCCAGCGCCGGCAGGCGGACATGGAAAATGGGGACTTTGGGCAGGGCATCATGTTGCACGCCATTCCGGAGGACGATCATTTCGCCCACCTGCAGCAGCACTTGGGCCCGCTCATGCAGGTCACCCAGAACTTCAAGAAGACGGGCCAAATCAGCCCAGAGCAAACGTCTGGTCTGGTCATTGGCCTCGAGCACTCCGCCGAACACATGCAATTCCTTGCCGAAGACGATTCGATGAAGGCGGAATTCCAGCAGGTGAACGGACCATACCGCCAAATTCAGTCGATTGCTCGAGGGATCCTGCAACGGGCCCAGCAGCAACAACAGCAGGGCGGCCAGCCTCAAGTCCCACAGCCCGGCATGGCGTAAAGATTGACAGCGGGGGGAAAGTTCACGGGGTTAGAGGGAATGGAAACAGTTCAAGCCCCGCTTACCGCGGCACTGGGGGCCCCGCATTTGGATAACAACGACCCGGCCGAACCCGTGTTCCTGCCGTTGGTGATGGAAGAACGCGACGAGTTGAAACGGATTTTCAAGAATCCAGCCTTTGTGAAGGCGTGGAATAATCTGCGGTGTGTGAAACCCGGCGTGTTCATTGGGACGCCCGCGATTCTTGCCGGCAAAAAGGGGGCGCGAATGGCCACTAATCGCTTCCACGAAATCCGGGGCTGGGAAATGTTTTCTGCTGGATTGCTCAACCAGGCCAAGGAACCCGTGGTGAAAAAGAAGCCCATCACGGAAGATTATCCGGACGAGGGCACACTGGAAGCGGATGTGCGTCGACAGGGCCCTTCAGTGCCGGGACGCCTTGTGCCCGGGCAACCCCAGCAAACATCCGGAGCCCCGCCCGCGGGCCTGCCCAAACCGCCCCCTTCAAAACCGTCTCGCAACCGTAAACCGTAATCCACCATGTCCACCGATGCCGCCACCAAGGTAACGAATGTTGCCGCCCCTGCCAAGCCAGCCGCCCAAACCGCGGCTCCCGCCAAAGCTGCTGCCCCCGCTGCCCCGTCGCAGTCACCCCAGCAGCGTTCGCCCGAACAGATCCACAACCAGAATCGGGCCGATCGCATCAAAGCCGCGGTAGAAACGGCCAACAAAAAGAAACTGGAGTCGGCGGCCGCCTCTGCCCCGGGGACCGACACCCCGCCGGACAAGACCACTCCGGACAAACCTGCGGACGTGCAAACGGACAAGCAGCCAGTGGAACCGCCCACGGTGATCAAAACCGATAAACCGGCGGACAAACCCGCCACGGTGGACACGGATCCGATCGATGAATGGAAGCTGCCGGCCAACGCCAGCCCGGAATCGGTGAAGAACTTTGCCGATATTCGCACGGAAGCGAAGGCGAGAAAGCAGCGCGAACAGGCGGCACTGGCGAAGGTGGCGGAAATGGAAACCCAGCTGGCCACCTACCGCAACGCCAGCCCCGCGGACACGGCCGCTATGGAAACCTTGAAGCTGCAACTGAAAGATGCGCATGAC
>JAZKAF010000157.1:4358-7968 GCA_040389285.1 candidate division FCPU426 bacterium | reverse complement strand
AGCGCCAGCTTTTTCCGGGCGGCAAAGCGGTGTTTGGGCGGCACCGCGATCCATAAGGGCTCGGAAAACAGGGTCTGCGAGGCGATCCCTGGGCCCAAGCCCGCCTCGTCAACGATCCCCAAGTCCAGATCCCGGGCCAGCAGAGCCTTGGCTAATAATGGCGACGATTCTTCCACCAAGCTGACCTGGATCTCGGGGTGGCTGCGGCCAAAGGCCATCAGCAATGGCGGAAGCATGTAGGCGCCCGTGGTCGGCAGGCACCCTAAGGTGACCGACCCTCGCTTCAGGCCGGAGAGCTCCTCCAGTTCGATGCGCCCGCTTTCCAGCTGACGCAGGGCCTCCATCGCATGGCCGCGGAAAAGGCGGCCCCGTTCCGTCAGACGGGAACCCTGGCGCGAGCGCTCCACCAGCGCGCCTCCCAGCTCTTTTTCGAGCTTGGCCAGTTGCGACGACAAGGAAGGCTGCGATACCCGGCAAGCGCGGGCCGCCGCAGTGAAGGAACCGCTGTCGGCCAAAGCCAGGAAATAGCGCAGTTGTTGGATCTCCATCAGGCTCTCAAGATAGCTTTAAACTATGATAACTATAATTATTATATCTTTTACATATACATCTAGGCCAGCTATATTTGAGGCCTCTTTAGGAGGGACCGATGGCGAAAGGCACGCTTTACAACAAGGTATGGAACGCGCACGCGGTGGCGAAACTGCCCACCGGACAGACCCAGCTCTTCATCGGGCTGCACCTGATCCACGAGGTCACCAGTCCCCAGGCCTTTGACATGCTCCGAGAGCAGGGGCTCAAGGTCGCCTATCCGGCGCGCACCTTCGCCACCATGGACCATATCGTCCCCACCCGCTCGCAAGCGCGGCCCTTCGCCGATTCGCAGGCTGAGCTGATGATGCAGGCCATCGAGAAGAACGCCAAGGAATTCGGGGTGAACTTCTTCAACTTCGAGACGGGCCGCCAGGGCATCGTCCATATCATCGGGCCGGAACTGGGGCTCACCCAGCCGGGCATGACTATCGCCTGCGGCGATTCCCACACCTCCACCCACGGGGCTTTCGGGACCCTGGCCTTCGGCATCGGCACCAGCCAGGTGCGCGACGTGCTGGCCAGCCAATGCCTGGCCATGGACGAGATGAAGGTGAGGCGCGTTGAGGTCAACGGCAAGCTGAAACCCGGCGTGACCGCCAAAGACGTCACCCTCTACGTGATCAACCGCCTGGGTGTGAAGGGCGGCATCGGCTACGCCTACGAATACGCGGGCGAAGTCTTCGATGCCATGAGCATGGAAGGCCGCATGACGGTCTGCAATATGTCCATCGAAGGCGGCGCCAGGGCTGGCTACATCAATCCGGACGAGACCACCTTTGAATACCTGAAGGGCCGGGAATATTCGCCAAAGGGCGAAGCCTGGGACCGCGCGGTGGCCCACTGGCGTTCCATGGCTTCGGACAAGGACGCGGTCTACGACGACAAAGTCGTCTATGACGCGGCGGACATCGAACCCATGATCACCTGGGGCGTAACCCCCGGGCAGAGCGTGGCCGTGACTCAGACGCTACCGGACCCCGCCTTGGTGGCGGATCCTGGCGAGCGTTCGACCATGGAACTGGCCTACCAGCACATGAAGCTGGCGCCGGGCCAGAAGGCCGACGCCATCAAGATCGACGTGGCCTTTATCGGCAGCTGCACCAACGGTAGGATCTCGGATCTGCGGGCCGCGGCGGCCGTGGCCAAGGGCCGCAAAGTGGCTCCCGGGGTGACCGCCTTTGTGGTGCCGGGATCGATGTCGGTGCGCGGCATCGCCATGGCCGAAGGATTGGACAAGGTCTTTATCGAAGCGGGATTTGAATGGCGCGAAGCGGGCTGTTCGATGTGCCTGGCCATGAACCCGGACCAGTTGAAGGGGGACCAGATCTCGGCAAGTTCCTCGAACCGCAATTTTATCGGCCGCCAGGGCAGCCCCAACGGCCGCACCCTGCTGATGAGCCCGGCCATGGTGGCCGCGGCCGCGATCAAGGGCCACGTCACCGACGTGCGCGAACTTTCCGCTGTGGGGGCCTGACATGTCAAAAGTCATCAAGATCGAAGGACGCGCGGTCCCGGTGGTCGGGGACGATATCGACACCGACCGCATCATCCCGGCGCGCTACTTGAAGGAGATCACCTTCACCAACATGGGGAATTACCCCTTTTATGACGAGCGCTTCGACGCGAAGGGAGGGCTCAAACCCCACGCTTTCAACGAACCGCGCTACAAGGGCGCCCATATCCTCTTCGCCAACGTCAACTTCGGCTGCGGCTCCTCGCGCGAACACGCCCCCCAGGCGCTGCTGCGCTGGGGCATCAAGGCCATTGTGGCGGAGAGCTTTGCCGAGATCTTCGCCGGCAACTGCGTGATGCTGGGCATCCCCGCGGTCACCGCCTCGAAAGAGCAGGTCCTGCAGCTGCAGAAGACCGCGCACGAGCACCCGGAAGCCGTGTTCGCCGTCGATCTGGAAGCGATGACGGTGAAGGGTGGGGGCCTGGAATTCAACGTGGCCATGCCCGCGTCGCGCCGTTCGGCCCTTCGCGAAGGGACCTGGGACAGCACCGCGGTGCTGTTCAACAACCGGGACCTGGTGAAGGCGACCGCCGCTAAGCTGCCTTACATGGACGGTTTCGCTCACTCATAAGACTTCCCCTGGATGACGATCTCCACCCGTCGGTTCTTTTGGCGGCCTTCGGGTGTGGCGTTGTCAGCGACCGGTTCCCTGTCCGCCTTGCCCACCGGCTTGAACATCTTCGGATCCATTCCCAGCACCTGGGTCAAAAACTTGATGACGGCTTCGGCCCGGGCCAGCGACAGGCCTTGGTTGTCCCGGTAGAGTCCTCCCCCCACGGGCACGTCATCGGTATGCCCCACGATCTCCACGACCGATCCCTTCGGCACGTAGGCCTTGATCTTGACGCTCATATCCAACAGATCCTGATAGGCGCCCGCCAGCACATTGGCCCTGCCGCTCTCAAAAAGGGCGTCCGCAGCCAGATTGAAGCGCACCAGCTTGGCGAGATAAAGCAAGGCCAAGGGCGCGGTTTCGGCGCGATTGCCCAGCTTGTCCCTGGCTGAGAAGCGGGTCACATAGATCCTGCTCCCCTGAAGCGGATCCCCTTTGAAGTCCAATCCATCCCAGACTTGGCTTTCCGGCGGCGCGCCGATCCCTGAATAGGTCCGGACAGGCGCCGAGCCTCCCTCCAGGCGTATTTCCAGGCTCCAATCCGCGACCCCATGTTTGTCAGCCCCACGCAAATTGAAACGCGCCGGCAGGATCACCGCCTCACGCCCGTCCATACGCCGGACTTTGGGTCCCACGGCGATGTTGAGCGCCGGCGGGGTCGAGTCCAGCTCGATCGCCTGGGACTGAGAACGCCTGGAAGGACCCGCTTCAAATTCACCTTCAAAGACCGCGCTGACCGTGGAATCCGGCAGCAGCTGCCCGTCAGATCCGTGTCCGTCCCAAGGGATAGACGCGGGCGGTGTTCCCTGTCCCTCCCTTGCCCACCTTATTTTCCCCTCTGCATCGGTCAGCTCGAGGCGCCAGCGCCTCATGCGTCCGGCAGGGCGCGC
>JAZKAF010000157.1:0-4348 GCA_040389285.1 candidate division FCPU426 bacterium | reverse complement strand
CACATCTCCCAAAGGACCGATCAGATCCCGGTCGAGGTCCAGGCCCAGCGAAACGGCCGAAAAAACCCGGGTCAGGGTCAGGCGGTGGGTCGGACCGAGCAACTCAAATGGAACCCAGGCGTAGTCCAATTTGAATCCCGCCAGCTTAAAGCCCAATCCGGCGCTGAACTGATTTGCATAGCCCCCACGCCATCCGGCGCGAAGCGCCAAAAGGCGGTAAAGCTCCCCTTCGACACCGACGCCCGGCATGAGCTGGCCGTCGACCGGGATCCCGAGTTCGGCGCTCCAAAGCAGCGGAAGGCCCTTCATGCGCTTGAGGGCGCCTAGACGAAAGTCGAGGGGCAATTGAGATCCGTTGGCGCCCAGGGCCAGCGGGGTCCCCAGATGCTTGATCACCAGCCCAAGATCCAGGCCACCGGGAAGGCCCAGCCACTGAGCGCCCAGATCCAGGCCCAACCCATAGCCGTTTTGCGCGTCGATGTTCTGCTGGATGAAGTGGGCGCTAAGTCCCGTGTTGAAACTTTTTCCAAAGGGGCGCGCGTAACCAAGGCCTAAGGCCGCGTCATGGGGTGAAAACGAACCGATCTCAGCGTAATTGGAAAGGGGATCCGCGCTGTTGGCCACCCGCAGGGTGCGAGCCATGGCATCCACCTGCAGCCAGCTAAGGTCGACAGCCAGACCTCCCTGCTCGCCCAAGGCCAGCACGCCGCCCAGATGCTCTAGGCGTATGCCTTGGAACCATTCGACATGGGTCGCGGAAAGGGAATGCTCTAGGGGCCGGGCGATGCCGGAAGGATTGTAGGTGAGGGAGGATTCGTCATCGGCAAGGCCGGCGAAGGCTTCGCCCATGGCAGCGGGCCTGGCCGCGGCCGGGATCTTGAGAAAGTCGGCGCTGGTCGTCCCGACGCCTTCGGGCCCGCCGAACGCCGCAGAGGCCTGGAGGGCCCAAAGACATGCGGCAAGGCGCTTCATCAAGCGCCTACCAACTGCCTTCGAGCCGGGTGATAAGATCCCATTCCGAAGGCGACACCGGCTGCACCGACAGGCGTCCCTGGCGCAAAAGGACCATCGACTCGAGTCCCCGCATGTCCTTGATCAAAGACAGGGGGATCAACCTGCGCGCGGTTTTCTTGTAAGCGACCTTGACCAGGAACCAGCGGGGCGCGTTCGGCAGCGCTTTGGCGTCGAAATACTTGGATTTAGGGTCGAATTGGGTGGGATCCGGCACCCCATCGCTGGCGGCCTCGGCAAGTCCCGCCACGCCCGGCACCGCGCAAGAGCTGTGGTAGATGAGGATCCCGTCGCCTTTCTTGATGCCGTCGCGCATGAAATTTCTGGCGGTGTAATTGCGCACGCCGTCCCAGGGGATGACTTTTTTCTTTTTAAGGTCATCGATGGAAAAAACATCGGGTTCGCTCTTTAAGAGCCAATAGCGCTTGGCCATCTATTCCCCGCTTTGAATGCGAAAGGTCTTGGTCCTGCCGTTGGCTAGGTCCAGCACCCGGATCGCATGGTTGTTGGTATCCGCCACATAGAGCTTGCCGTCGGCAACCCAGAGGCCTCCCGGCTCGTCAAAACGGGCCACGGAGGCCGCGCCGTCCTTGAGGCCAGCCTTGCCATCCCCGGCGAAATTCTGGGCCCCGCCTTGATCGGGGTCCACGATCTTGATCCGATTGTTGTAGGAATCCGCGACATAGAGCAGGCCGCCGTGAAAATGGACACCTAGCGGGTGCTGCAGCCTGGCCTGCGTCCTGTCTCCCTCCACATCGCCAAAATCGAAGAGCCCCTTGCCCACCAGCGTCTCCACCGCGCCGGGATCGCCCAGACTGATCCGCCGTATCGAGCTGGATTCGGAATCCGCGGAATAGAGATGGCCCGCATCCTGGCTCAAGCCGCTGGGTTGGGCCAGCTTTGCCGTTTCCAAGGAACCGTCCAAGATCGCTTCAGCGCCCGATCCCGCATAGGGCTGGGCCTCGCCATCTTCCGGATCCAGGCTCCAGATCTGGTGATCCCCTGCCATGGCGATGTAGAGCTTATTATCTTTGGCCACCAGATCCCAGGGGCTATTCAGCGAGTCGGCCAGCAGGCGCTGAGCGCCTGAACCCAAGACGAATTCCAGAACAGAATGGTTTCCCGTGCTGGCGACATAGAACCGCGATCCATCCGCACTCAGAGCCATGCCTTGGGGATCTTTGAGGCCTTGAGCCAGGACTTTAAGGACCGCGCCACTTTTCAAGTCGATGACCAAGACCCGGTCGTGGCCAGAGTCCGCCACAAAAAGGCGGCCTGACTTCGCGTCGGCCAGCACTTTTCCAGGAAACCGCAAGAGACCTTTTGATTCCACTTTTTCCAGTTTGACGGGCATGGGCGTGGTGCCAGCGGCCTTGGCCGCTTTCTTGCCTCCATCCAGCAGAGCGGCAATGGCCTTGTCCATGGCCACGAAGACCCCTTCTCCCTCGTGACGTTTTACGATCCGGCCGTCGGGTCCGATCAGGACCAAGGTCGGCCAGGCGTGCACATCAAAAAGGCGCCAGACCTTCAGCTCGCGGTCGTTGAGCACGGGGTGGGTCACCTGGTAGCGTAGGACCGCGCTGCGTATTTTTTGGGTGGACTGTTCCCCGGAAAATTTCGCCGAATGGACCCCCAGCACGACCAAACGGCCGGGATACTTGAGCTCCAGCCGATGCAGGTCCGGTAGCACATGCATGCAGTTGACGCAGGCGAAGGTCCAGAAATCCAGCAACACCACCTTGCCCCTCAATTCCTGCATGGTGTAGGGCCGGGGCGTGTTCAACCAGTCCAGGCCGGCTGGAAACTCCGGGGCCAGTCCGCCTTTGGCCGCAATGATCCCTGGCACCCACGCCAGGGCCACAAGCAGCGCCGTCACAAGCCGGAGGCGTCTCATCGCCGTTTCGCGGGGGCCTTAAAGGCCAAGGAAGCCAGAATGCTAGCGGCCAAAATGAATCCTATCATCCCCAGGATCCAATATTCGCCGGCGTGGAAACCGAAACGGGCTTCCAAGGTCGGCAGCAAGAGCAGCTTCAGGCCGATCAGGCAAAGGATGACCGCCAGGCCCACTTTCAAGAAGCGGAACAGGTGCAGCACACCCTCCAGGACGAAGAACAAGGCGCGAAGGCCTAAGATGGCGAAAATATTGGAGGTATAGACGATGAAGGGATCCGTGCTGATGCCGAAGACGGCCGGGATGGAATCCACGGCAAAGACCACATCCGTGGCCTCGACGATCATCAAGACGATGAAGAGAGGGGTCAGCCAGATCTCACCGCGCTCCCGCACAAAAAACCGGTCGCCCTCGTAATGCGGCTTGATCTTAAAAAAATAGCCAGCCACACGGACGATGGGGGACTTCGCGGGATCGATGGTCTCGTTCTTGTGCATCAACAAGCGGATGCTGGTGTAGATGAGGAAAGCTCCGAAGACCACGAGCAGCCAGTCCCAGCGATGGATCGCGGCCGCGCCCGCGCCGATAAAGATGGCGCGCAGGACCAGGGCGCCGGCGATGCCCCAGAGCAGTGTCTTGCGCTGGTAGGCCTCCGGGACCTTGTAATGGCCGAAGATGACCAGGAACACGAAAAGATTGTCGACACTGAGCGACAGTTCCAACACATAGGCGGCGGTGAACTTGGCCGCCACAGCCGTGCCAGCCTGATACCAGAGCATGAGCGCGAAGGACGCGGCCAGGCTGATCCAGAATGCGGTCCAGCCTAGCGAGGACTTCAAGCTTGGTTTGCTCTTGTGCCGGGCCAGCACCGTCAGATCCAAGGTCAGCGCCGCGCCCACCAGGATGAAGAACAGGGTCCAGGCCATCGGTTGATTAAAAGACATGGTTTTCCTTCAGATAATCCAAAGCCCGGTTCACATGCTCTTTGGCCCGCGAGCCGGACTGGAAGACATGGCGGATGACGCCCTGGGGATCGATCACAAAACTGACCCGGCCGCTCAGTCTGCCGAAGAGGTGGGGCACCCCATAGGCCCGTCGCGCGACCCGCGCCGGATCACTGAGCAGAGGATACCCCAGTTTATGGGCCGCGGCAAAATCATGGTGCGAAAGAACGCTGTCACCGCTGACGCCCAGGATCTCGGCCCCCAAGGCCGCGAATTGGGCGGCCAGGTCGCGAAAAAGGCAGGATTCCTCGGTGCAACCGCTGGTGAAATCGGCAGGA
This sequence comes from candidate division FCPU426 bacterium, assembly GCA_040389285.1. Taxonomy (GTDB): domain Bacteria; phylum Oederibacteriota; class JAJYGY01; order JAJYGY01; family DAIDJD01; genus JAZKAF01. Next base: position 164 of record JAZKAF010000157.1, on the reverse strand, counting down.
TAAAAGAAAAGGACACGCCAACGGCTTTTATAGTCTTCCAAACGACGGAGACGCCCTTCGCCATCCAGCAGGGCAAAGCCGGGGGCGGCGTCTCCGGCCTTCAAAGGCGTTCGAAAGATGAGCAGGTCGGCGAACATAAGCTTTATTTGACCTTTTAAAGGGGA
>JAZKAF010000156.1:0-3426 GCA_040389285.1 candidate division FCPU426 bacterium | reverse complement strand
ATTCCAGCACCAGGCCCTTGGCCTGGACCAGCTTGTAGATCTTTTTTCTGGCGTCTGCCAGCGAGCAGGCAAAGACCAGGGTGCGGACGGCCGGGGCTCCGCTGCCCAAGGAAGCCTCCAGGCGGTCAGCCAGCTCGCCGCCTTCGTCGCCCCCCTTGGGGAGCGGAAAATCCGATTTCAGGCCCTGCTCCACGACACTGCGCAGCGCGGCAATGTCTTGGGAGGGCAGCTCGATCTCAAGGCCTTCGGCCAACGGGGCAAGGCCGCGTTCCACCGCCTCGGCCCAAGTCCAGTCAGCCATGGTGAGCACACGTCCGGCCAGGCGCAGGGCCTGTTGGACTTGGCCACTGCCCCAAGCTTCCGCCGCGCGCGCCAACATCTCTTCCGCGTCAGATTTTCCCGAAAAAAACCTGGCTTCCGGGACTCCCACAGCCTTGGGGCCTTCCATCATCGGCATGATGTCAAAGGCGTCCATCAGCACCGAGCTTTCCACGCGGGCACCGTCGAGTTGTTCGAGGTTGAAGGCCCTCAACGCCTCGGGGACCAGGGCCTCCAGCAGCCGGTCGTAGGCCTGCTTGACCAGATAATCTTCGTCTCCACAAACCAATATCAGCGGCTTGACCTTGCCCGCCTTGATGTCCGCAAGCGCTTTTTCAAGGTCCGCCTGGTTCGACATCTAGGCTCCCGCCAAAGGCAGTTCCCGCGCGGCGAAGCCGCGATAGTTCGCGGCCCCGTCCAGCGTGCGCTTCAATTCCTCGTCCGTCACCTGACGGATCACGCGGCCCGGCACGCCCAGCACCAGGGAGCGGGGCGGGATCACGGCGTTCTCAGGCACCACGGCGCCCGCGCCGATCACGCTCTCCGCGCCGATGACCGCGCCGTTCAGGACCACCGCGTGGATGCCGATCAGGCAACGATCGCCCACCGTGCATCCGTGCACGCAGGCCAAGTGGCCGATCACGCAGTCCCCGCCCACGGACAAAGGGTGCCCGAAGTCGTTGTGCAAGACGGCGCCGTCCTGGACATTGCTGCCCGACCCGATACGGATGGCGTTATAGTCGCCACGCAGCACGCTGTGCGGCCAAAGGCTGACGCCCGCGCCCAGTTCCACGTCGCCGATCACCACGGCGGTCTCATGGATGCGGACCCCTTCCCCAAAGCGCGGCGTCTTTCCTTGGTAGGCGTTGATCACAATTTTTTCGTGAAGGGCCAGGCCACCGGGCCAAGCACCGCGCCCGCGTGCTTGGCGTAAAAAGGGACGGGCCCTATCCAGGGGATGCGGGCGGTCTTAACGCCGGAGCTCTTCATGGCTTCCAGGGTCCGGCGCAATAACAGCCGTCCCATGCCCGTCTTGCGGTGACTTTCCAGGGTGCCCATGGGGCCGAAAAATCCCGGCAAAGTCGCGTTGCCGCAGGCGAACGCGGTCACAGCCCCCTTGTCCCTGGCGATAAAGACCACCCCGCGCTTCAGCCCGCGCTCGACTTCCAGCGACCAGCTAGGGAAGGCCTTGTTCACCATCTCCATCAGCGGGCCTGCGTCCGCGGCCGTGGCCTTTTTCACTCCGTGGGTTTTCGCCAGGGCCTTTTCTTCGGGGGAATCCGTTGGCTTCCACTTGGAAAGGGATGCCGTCATGTCGATGAGGGTGTCGCCCCGCTGATAGCCGCGGCGCAGCAAAAAGCAAACGCTAGCCGTGTCCGTGACATCGATCCCGCATTTGAGGTAGGGGGCCGGGCATTCGCCGATCTTCAGCTCCGTCACGCCACGCTTTTGAAAGCGGCGCTCCAGTTCGGAAAAAAGGGCGCGCGCGGTTCCCCGGCGGCGGAATTTGGGAGCGACCCCGAAGTATTTGATAAAACCGGTCTTGGAAGGGCCCAGGCCGCGCGCGACGCCCAGGGCCATGCCGACGCAGACCTTCTTGTCCATGGCCTTGAGCAGGTAGCTGGGATCGTAGCCGGGATCCAATAAGGTCTGGTCCTCCAGCACGTCGGCGTCCACGTAATCCAGGCCTGGAGAGGCCAGGCGGACGACGCGGACGAGCTCTTTCAGGTCTTTTTTTACGACCGGGACCATTTCCATGTTCAGCTCTCCAGCACGTCCTTGACGATGGGCTCCACGCGGACGCCGCTCTTGATCAGATAGGCGATCCCCTTGTCCAGGGCGCCGGCTTCGCCCGTCAGCTCCAGCTGGATGTAGCCGAATTTCTGGGTCATGTTCGCCCGCCGGATGTTGGGCACAAGGTCGAATTTTTTCACTAGGTCGTAGATGAAGGGCTTGGTCACCAGCTTGGCCGGAAAATCCAGCTCCAGGCGCTTCGAGACCGGGCCCTTGGAGACCTTTTTCTTGCCAGCGGGGGACATCAGAGGCCTCCGGCGATCGCCGGGACGATGGAGACTTCGTCACCGTCCTTCAGAGCCGTGGCTTCGGCCTGCAGGAAGCGGATGTCTTCCTCGTTCAAATACACGTTCACGAAACGGCGCAGCTTGCCGGACGGATCGCAAAGGCGCTCTTTGAGCCCGGGATGGGCTTTTTCCAGCGCGCCGAGCATCGCCTGGATGTCAGCGGCTTCCACCGCCACTTCCGCCGCGTTGGCGGTCAGGTTGCGCAGGGGGGTGGGGATCAATACTTTGACGCTCATAACAGTTCCTCCGATAACGCTTGGTTCAGGTTCATTGAGTGGCCTCGAACGCGGCCAAATTGGGTTTGATGGTCACCGGCTCCACCAGCCTGCCCTGCAGGGCTTCTTGCGTCTTGAGGCCCGTGCCGGTGATGTAGGCCACGGTCACCTCGTTCTTCTTGATCTTCCCCGACTCGACCAGTTTCTTCAGGCAAGCGACCGTCACGCCTCCGGCCGTCTCAGCGAAGATCCCTTCGGTGGAGGCCAGCAACTTGATGCCCTCCACGACCTCCTCATCCGTGGCCCTTTCCGCGGCGCCGTTGGATTCCTTGATCACTTGCAGGGCGTAATAGCCGTCGGCCGGGTTGCCGATGGCCAGCGACTTGGCGATGGTGTTGGGCTTCACCGGCCTAAAGGTGTCGGTCCCCTCCAGGTAGGCGGTGGCGATCGGCGAGCATCCCAAGGCCTGCGCGCCGCTGACGCGCGTGTGCACCGCGTCGATCAGGCCGGTCTTTTCAAATTCCTTTAGGGCCTTCCACACTTTGGTCAGCAACGATCCCGAGGCCATCGGCACCACCACGTGGTCGGGCGCCTTCCAGCCCAGCTGCTCGGCCACCTCGAAGCCAAGGGTCTTGGAGCCTTCGGCGTAGTAGGGGCGCACGTTGATGTTCACGAAAGCCCAGTTGTACTTGCCCGCGATCTCGGAACAGAGACGGTTCACTTCGTCATAATTCCCCAGCACCTTGACCAGCCGCGGCTGGTACACGTTGCTGGCCACCACCTTGCCCTGCTCGAGATCGGCGGGGATGAAG
>JAZKAF010000155.1:14758-36581 GCA_040389285.1 candidate division FCPU426 bacterium | reverse complement strand
ATCTGGTCGGCGATATAGAGCGAGTCATAGACCGAAGGACTGCTCCAGGCCCCGGCGGAATTGAAGTTCCAGTCTTTCAGCGTTGTGATGATCCAATTCTTGCGCTTGGCGGCCATGGGCTCTTTCTCGGCGTGGCCCACGCATCCGCCCACGCAATCCACGCCGGTGGAGAAGAATTTTTTCCCCGCCGCGTCCACGAACCACCAGACGCCCGCTTCCTGCTTCACGGTGATGTATCCGGGCGCCGCTTGGGCCACCAGGGGTGCCAGCGCTAGCAGCGCCGACAGGCAGATCGATCGGAAGTTCATAGAGCCTCTCAAAGGATGGTGGACGGGCCTCGTGCCAATAAAAAAGCCAGGCCCATAGGGTCCAGCTTTTTTATTTCGCTTAACTTGATCGTTCAGGGCAAGAACTGGATGTCGTCGATATAGAGAGTGTGCGCCGGGTAGGGCGTATAATAGAAGAGCCAGAAGTACTGGATCGATCCGGTCGCCAGGACTCCGTCCTTGCCGCCTCCGGTGGTCATGGCAGAAAGGGGGATGTCAAAGGTCTGCCAGCTCGGGCTGGCAGTCAGGTCAAAGGTATAAGTCCACTCCTCGCTATCGCCGCCGTTTGTACTTCCTTCATGCAAATAGAAATCGAATTTGACGTTCTGGTCCACCTTCATGGCGATGGCCATGCGGGTGGCTCCGCCCAAGTTGGTCATGGGGTCTTGGTTTTGCTTGAGGGACGAAGAATTAAGTCCAGCCCAATGGCCATAGCTGCCGCTGACGCCGGTCTTGATCCGCCAGCTGTACGAACAGGTATAGCTGTTCAGGTTGCTATAGTCCTCTAGGATCGGGGAACCAGGTCCGCCAGTCCAAAGGTAGCCGACCGCAGGTTGTTCGAAATTATCCCAGGTATAAGGCGCCAGGATGCAGGTTGCAATTGGGGCAGGTTTTATATAGCTGGTCCCGGTGCGATTGAGGGGCGACAGATCGCGGTTGCAAGCTGTGACACTTAGTGCCAAAAGCGCGCCAAGCAAGGGGGTAGACAGCCATTTCATGGAAAGCTCCTTGGATATGCTGAGTCAAGATTATTCTATGCTTTTCTCCTGAAATTGCCAGTCAAAATTTATCTTTAAAAACCCTTTAAAATAAGACTTTTCATTGTTTTTCAAGGCCGTTACGGACAATTTACTCTGATTCAGCATCTTAATGTGGTATCATTACCACATTCCGGTTGAAACTTGGTTTCACGGGCGAAAATTTTTCCAGACCTTGCGGTGGATAATGTCAGTTCTTGGAATGCCTAAAAAACCTTATATGGTATGATTTTTTTCAAGATGCGCTTCTATCTCTTCTTAGTTTTGCTCCTTAGCTCTTTTGGCCTGGAGGCCAAGACCTATTACATCAATAAGGGAGTCAAATACCACATCGGAGACAATCGCTACTCCCGTTCTGAAGATAGCGACTATGTAGGAGCTTACCCTGTGGTGGGACAGGAGTGGATCCAGGCTTTTCAAATGGACAGGCCTGACCAGGTCAAAGTCCACATCGACCAGATCTGGGGCGTGGACGACTGCGATTATTGTAAGGTCATGATCTCGATCGACGACCACGAGATGCTGCGTCTCAGCAAGGCGAACAATCATGAATCCGTGGATACGCTGGAGCCTCTGGCGGCGATCCTCCAGCCTGGCGTCACCCACTATCTGAAGATCGCGTCGTATGGCGGCGCATCGGTGGACGACTTCATCATCCAGGATGTGTCCGTGGAGAGCCAGGCGGTGATACGCCTGCTGGAACCGGGTCCAATCCTCAAGCAGCCGTTGGACCCGATGCCCATGTTCAAGGAACCTGAGGTGGTGCCGACTCCGGTTCCCTTTGTGAAGGGCATGCCGTGCAAACCCGTGGCGCCCAAGGCCGGCTGGATCCCGGGAGAAATGCAGGGTCGCAGCGGTTTTGACCTGGTCAGCAAGGACCGCAACGCGCAAGACAGCGGGGTGCTGGGAAAGCTGGCGCCGGGCGAATCCATCGAGTTCTACTTCCAAACGGACGGCTTTCCCGTCAAGCGGGAGCTGGTTGGCAGCGCCGTGGAGATCCTGCTTGAGACCCCTAGCCGCGACGGCTGGGTGATCAGCTTCTTGCAGGACCAGGGGCCCCAATTGCACGGTAACATGCGCCGTAACGGAGTCTACCGTTCGGAATCCTTCAGCGCGGGCCCGTACCAGGCTGGCGCCTGGAACAAAGTGCGTCTGCAATCCTGCAGCGACGGCTTTATCCATCTTTTTGTCAACAACAGCGAGGCGTCGCGGGCCCTGGCTGCTGGGCCCCGGCCCTTCCCGTTCCTATTCAGGGCCGTGGGTTTGGGGCTGCATGTTTCCAAGACCCCCCAGGCGGCACGGACTTTCGCAACAGATCCTCTTCAGCAAGCTCCGGGTAGTTTTTGAAGCCCCTCCTGATCCGCCTTGTGGCGGTTTTATTCTTGCTGCCCCTGGCGCTGCGTGGCGCGGACGTGGACGCGGACGCGCGCCACTTTTTGCAGCCCGGCGACCCCGCCTACGACGCGCTTAAAACCGCGGTGGAGCGCAAGAACTTGCCTGGCTGGGAAGCCTCGCGGGTCAAGAAGAACATGCCCATCACAAACTTGGTGGCGCGGGAGCTGGCTCGCGCCTTGTTGGCGGACACCTCCTTGATGCAGCAGTACAAAGAACCCTTGGAAGCGGCTTTTCCTTCCGAGACCAAGCCGGTGGATTTGAAATACGAACTGCTCAGCAAGGAGATCAAGATCCTTGAAAAGCAGGTGCAAAAGGTCTCGGCGAAGCTGGATCGCTTTGAAGCGGGGATGCGCGACGGCCTGTTGAGTGGCCGTAGCCGTCCCAGCCTTTTGTTCGCCCTGGATCTGAACATTTTTTCGGCTGAGACCTGGACCGGGTTGGAGGGTGGGCTCAACGGTTTCCATATAGTTGGCTCGGGAGGATCAGGGCTCTGGACCGAGTGGACCCTTTCCGACACTGGCTACAACCTGACCTGGGTGATGGAATTTTATGACGGCTACATCGACTTCAGGGACGCCCACCTGGGGCTGTTCTTTGACAACTGGTTATTACCCGGTGTCGAAGTGGGGATCGCGGACGAGACCAGTTATCCGGCGCTTTCACTGCTGGCCTTCAACGGCGGTGGCGGTGGTTTTGAAGATGATTTCTTAGATATTCATTCTTTGTCCGGACGTAAGGACTTTCTGAAAAGCTCGGCCGGTTTTGGCGCCCGCGGCGGCCAGGATATCTATATCCGCAAAAAAAATTCGGAAGATTGGTGGCCCTTCTCTGACACCCAGATCGTTGCCAGCCAGACCTACTTTTATTTTTACCAGTATCGCAACGACCTGGCCGTCAACGTCAAGCTACGGGGCGTGCCGTTGCCTTGGCCCTTTGAGCGAGGCGATCCAAGCTTCACCAATCTCTGGACGTTCACGGACCAGGCGGACTTGAACGGCTATGGCTCCAGTGACCCTTACCAGAACAGCAGTGCGCAGTCTCTGGCTTTCAACGCCCAGCTGGCGGGTGGAGGCTCGCTTTTTTTGGAGGCGGCCACCGCAGAATGGGAAAGCCAGACCGCGCTCAAGGCCTACCGGGACTACGCGGTGCTGATGGTCATGTCCAAGTCTGTGGGGCAATCCGCCTTTGCGCTCGATTTTCAGCACACCGGGGCAGATTACTACGCGGGCACCCGGGGGGAGCCTGCGGGTAATGCCGCTGAATCCCTTTACACCGAAATGCGGCCTAGCCGGAATCCCAAAGGGGACGTGTATGCCACCATCGCCTCGGAGCCCACGTATCCAGCCAGCAATGCGGAACATGTGTCCCTGGGATGGACCTATGACCTTCCCGCTTCCACCTTTGGCCTGACTTTTGGCAGCAACATAGGGATCAACCCCAGCGGGCCCTGGATCGTTTCTAGGCATATGGTGGGTTGGCCGTGGTATCGGCTGGGAGACAAGAACGGCGGCCATGGCTTTCATATTACCCCCGCCGGTGAGTCCAGGATCGCGGCAGCCTACAATCCGCCGGGGCAGGCCCCGGGCTACGACGGGAACATCTTGATCCCGATCGTCAAGTGGACCGTTCTTGACAGCTTCAATCAGGAAACCATCACCCTTTCGAAAAAGGGCGTGGGAGATCCGGTCTTGAGGGAAGACAGCGTCAAGTACGTCAACTTCGTCGACTTCCGCGGGGACTTCAATATTCAAAGCATGTTCAATCTGCAGCGTCCTGCCCTGATCAAGTTCTCCACGCGCTTACGCAACACGGACGAGGCCTTCGGGATCCCGACCGTGAGGGACAGCTCGCTGCTGATGCAGATAGCGGAGTCGATGACCTTTAATGTGGAATTTCCAGGGCATATGCAGTTGGTCACAGCCGTGGCTTATGAGGATTGGAAAAGCCAGGCCAGTTATTTTCCTATCGATTACCACACCACCTGGGCCTATTTGCAGTTTTTTAAGGATTTTCCGGAATTCCTCAGCGGTCTGACCATGGGACCGTATTTCGCTGTGATGCGGCATTACGATACCAACAGAGAAGCGAGGACCTTTTCGGGCTGGTTTGTGGGCATTTCATCGGGCACAGTTTTTTAATGGGGTTTAAACCATGAAGGTGAGCATGCTCCTGAAATTGGCGATCTTGAGCGTCGTTGTCGCTCTTGGCGCGGGCACGGCTAAGGCGGGCACGGCCGAGGACGCAAGGGAACTTAGGCGCTTGCAGGAAAAAGCCGGGGAGGATTCCTTGGTGCCGGTGGATTCCAGCCGGGCCCAGGTCGCGGTGGGACTTGCGGATGTGGCAGCGACCGCGGGCCAGCCAGGATCGGATCTTTCAAGCTGGACCAGCCGGGACTATGACGCCCTCTTTGCTTTGCTGCAGCAGTACCGCGAAGAGCTGGCGGCCTTGGGCCTGAAGCAGGCTGCTATTGACGCGGCCATGGAGGCTTTGCGCAAGCGCGTCGCCGACCTGGAACAGCGTATGGAATATCTGCCCCCGGATGGCATGAAGATCCATGGCAAATTCAGCGTGCTTTGGGATGACCTGCTTTTCACCGGACCAGGTGCCTTCAGCGGGGATCCCACCCGCTATCGGCATTTCAAGCAGCATGTCCAGTTGGAATTCACGACCATCCACGGCCCCTTCATGGGCATGACCGGCGTGGATCTGGTCAATTACGTGGGTTCTTACGTGGCGCCCGAGCCCTTGGGCATACGGCGCGTCTTTGCCGAAATGCGCACGCCCATTGCCATGCAGGGTGGCGATCTTTATGTCCGCTTCACGCCCCTCACTCTTTGGCGCAATGAGGACGAGGACCCTTACGTGCCCGAGCCTTACAAAGGCCGGATCGGGCGTTTGCGGGAAGACCTGATGCTTCAGGATGACCACTCGCATTATCTGCGGGGTTTCCGCATTTTGACCGATCTGATGCTGGGCGAGTCGCATGCCCTCGAATTGGAAGCCTTCTTTTCGACCCTCGCCGGGCCTGGACAGACGAATTATATTGGCGCCGATCCATTGACTGGAAAGGACACGACCGACGATTTCGTTTATAAGGCCATCTACACCAGCTACCTAACCGGATGGAAGGCTGAGATGGAGGTCTATCCCGGGGTCCGGGTCGGGTATTTCGGGACTAAAATGCTCGAGGACCCTAATACGGCCTACACTCTCTACGACGCGACTATGATCCCTTCGGGCCCCTATAATGCGGAGCTGGTCGGAAGGGTCCCGGTCAGGACCTGGGACCTACAGGGCCACAGCGCACGGGCCACGGGTAAGCTTTTCAACGACATGCTGGATCTTGAGGCTGAGTATGCCGTGAGCCTTTATACCAATCCCAACATTGCTTACGCTCCGGAAGGCCAAACCAGCACCGCCGGAACTCCGAATTACTTCGCCAACACTACTTTCAGGGACGGAGGCGCCTTGCCCGGCTCCGCCGTCATTGCCAAGGCGGCTGTGGACCTGAAATGGATGAAGCTCAGCGCGAGCATGCGCCAGGTGGACGAGGCTTATGTGGCGCCAGCCGCTCAGACCCGGACCCTGGACCGCAACCGCACTCCTTACGGTCCCTTCTTCACCGAGAACAGTCTCTTCAACCCCCAGTACAACAGTTATGGCGGGTTCACAGGCTTTCCCATGCAAGACTACCAGGAGACCCAGTTCAATCGCAGGATCCTAGCCCCCAGCACCCTGTACCGTGGGCATTTCAATTTCAACTATCTGATCCCTTCGGACTTAGGCTTTGAGGCGGGATCTCCCTATGGCCTGGCCACCCCCAACCGGGCTGGTTACGCTGCCGAGGCTTCGTTCAACTTGATGAACGGCTTTTTGCAGCCGGCGCTGAAAGTGGACCTTTCCCACGAGATCGAAGGTCAGGGTCGCAAGATCGACGAGTTCGGAGCTGATGTGCCCGACAGCCGGCGTCCGCCCATCAATTACACGATGATGCGCGGCGGTCTGATCGTGGATCTGAAGCCCCGTTTTGGCTGGCCTGTCAAACTCATCACCGGCTACCGCATGGAGGCGACCCACGCGGACGCGGACTGGGCTCCTGAACTGGCCCCCTCTTTCGCCTATCCTGATGGGGTGCCCGCAGCTCGGGTGGCCTTTGATTCGACCCGCCTGGACATCGGGACCGAGTATTATCCCGTGGCCTCCACCGGGCTATTTGCCGGATACCGGCACTTGGACTACAACGGCACTTACTACAGTGTGGATTCTACCAACTACGGGACCCGCGGGCAGTACGCCGTGCAGCAGTATTACGAGACCTATGGCCTGGGCCTCCGACATTTCATGGGTCAACGCATTGTGATGGATGTGCTCTATACCCATCAGACCTTCCCGGACCGCAACTTGGCTTTGACCCAGGGACTTTCCGTGGCCTACGAGATCGAACAGATCTTCGGCAAGTTCACGGTCACTTTTTAGGCTTTGATCTTTTGGGAGCGGGCATGAAACGTAGCATCCTTTTTTTGGTTGCGGTCCTCTGTCTTGGCGCGGGGGGTTGCAGTTCCATCTCTTTCAGGCAGCCCAAGGAATTCAAGAATCGCAAGATGAAGGAAGATCCTCCTTTGCTGAACCAAGCGCCGGACTCGTCTCAAAAGCCCGTATTGGCATCGTTGCCTCAGCCTGTGGCCGAAAGGATCTAGTCCATGAACCGCCATTTTCTAATCCTTGTTTTTTTGACGCTCTGCGTCCGCGGATACGCCTTCGTCACCTCCGCCACGCTGGAATACAGCGCTCCCCACCCCGTTCATATGTATTTGAACGGAGTGGAGATCAAGAATTACGACTCGCAGTTCTCGCATTTCAACGATTACGCCCTGCTCTGTTCGGCCGACGGCAGCCTGCCCTTGGAGCTTTTTAAGTATAAGCAGGACAACATCCTGGCCATCCATCAAAAGGGCTTCGGTGGCTGGCATGAATTCACCAACATGGGGGTCAGCTACCGCTTGACCGTGTACCAGTCCGCGGGCGCGCCCGTGGTGGTCTGGAGCGAACCCGGCAACACCAAGTACTTGCATTTCGAGCCTGGCCAACCGCTGCCGGCTGGCTGGGAAAAGCCGGGCTTTGACGACAGCGCCTGGAAAGACAGCATTTCGGCTCGCATGATCACGGATTACTGGGGCTGGGCCGAGCTTCCAGACCCGGCTTTCAAGGGTTTTTTGGGCAAGGAAGGCTACGTGCCTTTTCTGTCCAATAATAAGGTGGGGGCGGCCTCCGCGGGCATGATCAACCTCTTCCGCAGTCGCTTCCGTGTGCCTTATAAGCCCGGAAAACTGGCCCTCTTTTCTGCGGTCAAGCAGGCGAAGCAAGGGGACAAGGTCTTGGTGCGGTTGATCCCGGCCCGGGACTGCGCCACCATGGGCAGCCTGCAAGTCTCGGCAAACCTGCCCCAGGGCCTTAAACCGGTTCAGGCTCCTGGAGCCGCCTTTGACCAAGCCTCCCGCAGGCTGTCTTGGAATTTCCCCTCGCCTTCCAAAAGCCTCGCGACCCATATCCAGTCGGTGGTGGATAACAAAGGTTTTATTATTCCCCAAAAAGCGTTCGGCCCCTGGAAAGCCAACCGCCCACCCAAGGACTACATCCGCAACATGACCAGCAACGAGTATTACGATTCCTCGAGCTTTCCTTCGGGGGCTTCCTGCTGGTTCAAGATGTCGCCGCCGCAGTTCAAGGATGGCCCTGACGCGCCTATCATCCTTAGCGTCACCTTTCAAAGCCAGATATTGCCCCGCGGATTCAATGGCTTGGTCAGCTATTCCGTTGATTACATCATGTTCAATTATTCCGTGGACGGCGGGCTCAGCGGGGAGATGCCGGGTCAGGGCGTGAACCTCAGCAAGGTCTCCGGCGGAGGGCCTTCACCCGACACCTCGCGCGGCGGCCCCAGGGTCCCGGTGCGTGGAGGAGGCGCCTTGGGACCCGAGGGCGTGAACCTCAGCAAGTTCGCCGGCGGCAACGGCAGCCAAAACTGGGCCAACGGTTACTATGACGCTACCTACGACCGGCATTGGACCTGGGCTGACCTGGAAAACTTAAGGGTATCTTTCAAGGCCAAGCAGGTGGGCGGCAGGAAGCTCGACAACCTTTTGCTCAGCTGCGTAGCCTCAGTGCGCTACTACGACCCTAAAGACGTGGCGCCTTATTTTTACGCGGAAGTCACGGAGCCGGCCTGCAAGGTGCTGAACATCACGGCCTCGCTTAATTCGCTGTCCAACGATAGCAGCGCCACGGCTTCGGAATCGATCGCGGTCAACCAACGGCTCTGCGCGCCAACGCCGATGCCGACGGCCACCCGCATCCCGACCCGCGTGCCCACGCCCAGGCCGGGCGTGACCCCGCCGACGCCGGTGCCCACGGCCGTGCCGACGGTGGTCCAGAACCTGCTGGTCAACCAGCGGCCGCGCATCACCGAAGTGAAGTCCGCGCCAGAACCCTTCCGCAGGGGCGGCGTGTTCCTTTACTTCACCCTCGGTGGAGCGGCCAACGTGGTGAACTTCATCGTCTACGACGCCGCCGGCAAGGCCATCGCGAACGTGGATGCGGGCGCGTTCGGAGCAGGCAAGAACCAGATCTTCTACGACGGCTTGGCCGATACTAAGAAGGCGCTGGCGCCCGGACGCTACAGCTACGAGATAAGGGCCCGCGTGGACAACGTGGTCGAGTCATTCCGCGGCAGCTTTAGCAAGGAAAGCGACAAGTTCCAATAAAAATGTAATTTAACAGGGGTTTAAGGAGGGAATATGAAGAAGCGATCGAATCGTACGGCCGGCTTTCTGGCGCTGGCCTTGTTTTTGGGGGCTGGCGCGCTGTTTGCCGGATTCCCGCTTTGGCTGGACACGCCTGAGCGAGCTAACCTGAAAGATCCAAAGAACCCAAAGGCCGTAGTCGGCACCGCGACCTCGACCCCCACGGCCACGAATACGCCCGTGGTCTGCGCTCTTTGGGATGATTTTGAAGAGAGCGGCGCCAGTTGGACTCCCTACTACACCTCTTGGTGCGGACCGACTTCCACGGACTGCGCGACCAATTACGTCGACGCCTTAGACGTGGATGGCCTGTTCACGGATAAGGTTCATTCCGGGGCCCAAAGCTACGGTGTCACCATCACGGCCGACTCCGCCAATGATTGCTTATGGGGACTGCCCTATTGGGGATTCACGGTCAACACGGTTACCGGCGCGGGAGACGTGGACGCCACCTGCGCTTCCCAGTTTTGCATGTGGGTTGTTTCAGACAAGGCCCTGCATTTCGACGTCATGCTTCGGGAGGGGTCCAACCCACCGGCGGATCAGGAGCAATGGATTGCGGCGGTGACGGTGACTGCTTCGGCTGGCTTCAAGGCCTACTCCATTCCCCTGTCCTCGTTCAGCTATGGAGGTGTGAATGGATGCCTGACTTGCACGGCGGGCAACACGGTGTTGGACAAGAACGACATCAGCTTCATCTGGTTCTACGAACGGAAGAATATTCCGGGAGTGGCCCATGTGAGATTTGACGACATCGGGTTTTGCAATCCGTGAAGACGACGACTATCGTCGACGTCGCGAAAGCGGCCGGCGTGTCGTTGTCAGTGGTGTCCCGCGTGCTGATGGGCCGCGGGTATGTGCAGGCGGAAAAAAAGGAACTGGTCCTGAAGACCATGAGGGAGATGGACTACCATCCCTCGCCCCTGGCCAAGGGCCTTCGGGACAGCCACACTAACACGCTGGGTCTGCTGTTCTTCTGGCTGCACACCCCTTTTCTGCCCGATTACTACCAGCGGGAGATCTTCGCAGGTGTCTTGGACGCCTGCGTGGCCCGGAATTACCAGCTTTTGATCAATAATTTCGTGCGCGACCTCACGGATGTCGAAGCCGCGCGTTTCGACTGCAAGCGTATGCTAAAGGACCAGCGGGTGGAGGGCCTTTTGGTGGTGAATCCGCCCGAGGCCCTGATCCCGGTCTTTTCAGGCTCGCCCGGCCGCGTGGCCCTGGTGAACCGGCGCGAGGAGAACCTTAGCTACAGCGACGCGGACCACGTCAGCGCCATGCGGGGCCTGGTGGCTTACCTGGCCAAAAAAGGCCACGTCCGTTTGGGGCTTTTGTCCGGCGACCCGGAACGGGACTCTTCGGCCCGGCCTAGGCGGCAGGCTTTTAACCAGTGCCTGCGCGCGCACGGTTTGGCCGAGGACCCTTCGCTGATCTGGGACGGAAATTTTCTGGAATCCTCGGGGGAGGAGGGAGCCAGGCATCTGCTGAGCCTTCAGGATCCGCCCACCGCGATCGTAGCCTCCACCGACCTGATGGCCATCGGCGCCCTTCGCGCGCTGCGAAAGCTTGGCCTGGCCAAAGTCGCCGTGGTGGGGATCGACGATGTGCCCCTGGCGGCAACGCCTGAGATCTCGCTGACCACGATGCGCCAGCCCTTTTACGAGATGGGTCGCTCCGCCGCGGAGGGGCTCATCTCCAGCCTGGCCAGCCCCGGGGACGGCCTGGTGCAGAACCTGCTTCCCATGGAATTGATCGTCCGCAACAGCGCCTAAGATCCGCAAGCCTCACAACCAGGAGAAAGATCCCATGAATTTTGGCAGCGCATGGTACCCCGAGCATTGGCCCGAGAGCCGCTGGCCTGAAGACCTCCGCCTGATGAAGGAAGCGCGCATGGACGTGGTGCGCGTCGCCGAATTCGCTTGGTCCACCATGGAACCGGAGGAGGGCAAGTATGATTTCGGATGGCTCGACCGGGCCATCGCCCTGGCCGCGGAATACGGCATCAAGACCGTGCTGGGCACTCCCACAGCCGCGCCGCCCGCTTGGCTGACGCAAAAATATCCCGACACCCTCAAAGTCGAGCCAAACGGCCAGAAGACGCAGCACGGCAACCGCTGCCATTTCAATCCCTGGAGCAAGACCTACCTGAAGCATTGCGCCCGCATCACCGAGGTGATGGCCAAGCGCTACGGCAAGAATCCCCACGTCATCGGCTGGCAGTTCGACAACGAATACAGCACCATGAGCCATGATCCCGAGACCCGCGCCGCGTTCCAGGCCTTTCTTAAAGCGCGCTTCAAGACCCTGAAAGCCCTGAACACCAGCCTCTGTGGGGCCTATTGGAGCCAGGATTACAGCGATTGGACCCAGATCCCCCTGCCCCAGGGCCACCACAACCCCGGCCTTTCGCTCGAATTCCAGCGTTTCTTCACCCACACCTACGTCAACTACCAGCAGAACCAGCTTAAGGCGCTGCGCAAATACGCCGAGCCCCGGCAATGGTGCACCCATAATTTCATGGGATGGTTCTCGGCCTTTGACCACTACGGCGTCACGGCCGACCTGGACCTGGCGAGCTGGGACAGCTATTGGGCCGCGGGCACGCCGGATCCAGCCGTGGAAGGCCTGGTCCACGACCTGACCCGCGGCTTCAAGCGCAAGAATTTCTGGCTGATGGAAACCCAGCCCAACACCGTCAACTGGGCCGAGATCAACACCATGCTGGAGCCTGGGCGCCTGCGCCTGCGCAATCTGCAGGCCGTAGCCCACGGAGCGGACGCGATCCTTTACTGGCAGTGGCGCAACGCCTTGGGGGGCCAGGAACAGCTGCATGGTTCCGTGATCGGCCACGATGGCAAGCCCAGGCCCGCTTACACCGAGATCATGCGCTTAGGAAAAGATCTGGAGGCCGCTGGCGAAGCTTTGAGCGGCGAGCCTTCCCGCCACTCGATCGCTTTGCTGAACTCCTATGACGCGCGCTGGGTGCTGGGGTTCAAGCCCATGCACAAGGACTTCGACTACCTGCGGCTGTTCCAGGACCATGCTGCGCCTTATTTCAAGATGGGACTGGGCACGGACGTGATCGACAGCATGCAGCCCTTGGATGGCTACAAACTGGTCGTGGTCCCCGCGCTCTACGTGATGGATCCGGCCGTGGCTGAAAAGCTGGGCGCCTTCGTGCGCTCGGGCGGCCACGTGCTGCTGACGCCCCGGACCGGCTTCATGGCCCCCGACGCCCGCATGTTCGAGGCCCTGCCACAGGGTCCTTTGGCTGAGTTCAGCGGGGTGGAGGTGGAAGACACCTATCCTTTGTTGGAAGGCGCCCAGGTCGTTTCCAAGGACTTCAAAGGCCGCTGCAAGATCTGGGGCGAGCGCTTGCGGGTCAATGCCAAGGATGCCGAGGTCTGGGCCAGCTTTGGCAAAGGCTGCGGCTGGCTGGAAGGCCGTCCCGCCGTGGTCAGCCGCAAGCTGGGCAAGGGCCGCATCACCACGCTGGCCGGCTGGTTCGAAGCGCCCCTGCTCGAATCCCTTTCCAAAAAAGCGGCTGCGCTGGCCGGGATCAAGGCGCTTGTCACCCCGCCTGCCGGTGTGGAGATCATGGTCCGTCCGGGAAAGAAAGGGGACTGCCTTTTCGTGCTCAACCACTCGGACAAGGCGGCCTTCGTCACCCTGCCTAGGGCTAAGGAACTGTTCAGCGGAAAAACGATGGGCGGCAAGGCGACTCTGCCGGCCCGGGAAGTGTGGCTTTTGGAATTGTCGAAATAATCGAACTTAAAGCGGAGAGGCTATGAAATATCGCAAGATGGGCAAGACCGGTTTGAAAGTCTCGGAGATCTGCCTGGGAACCATGCAGTTCCGCTGGCTGATCCCGGAAGCCGATTCCTATAAGGTGCTGGACGCCTTCAGCGAAGGCGGCGGCAACTTCATCGACACGGCTGACATCTACAGCTGCTGGGCCGCGGGACTCAAAGGCGGCGAGTCCGAGACCATCATCGGTTCCTGGATGGCGAGCCGCAAGAACCGCCGCCAGATCGTGCTGGCCACCAAGGCCATGGGCCGCATGTGGGAAGGCCCCAACGGCGAAGGGCTGAGCCGCGCCCATTTGATCCAGGCCTGCGAAGACAGCTTGCGCCGTTTGCAGACCGACCACATCGACCTTTACCAGTCGCATTGGGATGACAGAACGACTCCCCTAGAAGAAACCCTGCAGGCCTATGCCACGCTGATCAAACAGGGCAAGGTCCGCTACGCCGGCGCCTCGAATTATGACGCGGGCCGCTGGGGCGAAGTGCTGGCCGTGGGTAAGGCCCTGGGAGCCGCTGAATACCACTGTTTCCAGCCTTATTACAACTTGGTGGACCGCGAAGGCTTTGAAAAAGACCACCTGGACCTTTGCAAGCGCTACGGCGTGGGTGTCATCCCCTACAGCCCGCTTGCCGGGGGTTTCCTGACCTCCAAGTACAAGAAAGGCGCGGCTTTGCCCAAGGGCGAGCGGGCCAAAGGGACCAAAGAGCGCTTCTTCCACGAACGCGGGTGGAGGATCCACGCCGGCCTGGCCAAGCTGGCCAAGAAGCGGGGCAAGAGCATCGGGCAGATGGCCCTGGCTTGGTTGCTGGCCCACGACTGGATGACGGCCCCCATCGCCGGCGGCAACACCCCGCAGCAGATACGCGAGAACCTGGCCGCTTCGGATATCATCCTCAGCGCCAAAGAAAAAGAAGCCCTCGACACTCTTTCGAAGAAGGATTGAACAGAACCATGGCAAGAAGCACGAACCTGACCACCGAACATCGCATCCTGGGCCTTTTGAAGGCCATGACCCTGAAGGAAAAACTGGCCCAGTTGGCGGGCATCAGCCACATGCGCAACGCCGACAATGAGCGCCTCGGGATCCTGCCTTTTCGCATGGCCGACGGGCCGGCGGGCGTGCGCCACGGCAAGGCCACTTGCTTTCCCGCCCCCATCGCCCTGGCCGCTACTTGGGACAAGACCATCATCCGCCGCATGGGTGTCGCCTTAGGGATCGAGACCCTGGAACACGGCCGCAACCTGCTGCTGGCGCCCTGCGTTAACATCCACCGCCACCCTTATGGCGGACGGAATTTTGAGAGCTTCGGGGAGGATCCCTTTCTGACCGGCGAGATCGCCGCGGCCTACATCCAGGGCCTGCAGTCCACGGGCGTGGGCGCTTCGGTGAAGCATTTCGCCGTCAACAACCAAGAGACCCATCGCCTGCTGACCGATGTTCTGATCGACGAACGAGTGCTGCGCGAGATCTATCTGCCGCATTTCAAAAAGGCCGTGCAAAAAGGCGGGGTCTGGACTGTGATGGCCGCCTACAACAAGGTGAACGGGCGTTATTGCTCGGAGCAGGACCATTTGCTGATCGATATCCTGAAGAACGAATGGGGATTTGACGGGCTGGTGGTCTCGGACTGGGGAGCCACCCACGCCTCCACCGACGCGGCCAACCGCGGACTGGATCTGGAGATGCCCTCTCCCATCCTGTTTGGAAAGAAATTGGCCGAGGCCCTGAAAAAGGGCGAGGTCAGCATGGCCAGCGTGGACGACAAGGTCCTGCGCATCCTGCGGGTCAAGGCTCGCATGGGGCTGATCAAAGGTCTGACGACCTCGGGCGTCAAGGCAGCCAAAGGGCGCTCCAAAGGCCACGGGCGCCTCAGCCGCGCCACCGCAGCCGAGTCCATGGTGCTGCTCAAGAATCAGGGAGCCTTGCTCCCGCTGAAGAGATCGGCTTTGCGTTCCATCGCGGCCATCGGGCCCAACGCCCTCCCCGCCCGGCACGGCGGCGGCGGCAGCGCCATTGTGGATCCGCCTTACGCCATCGGTGTGCTGGAAGGCCTGCGCCGGGTGGCGGGACCCGACATCGAAGTCCGTCACGCCGTGGGATGCCTTTTGCCGGGCGACCTGGTCACGATCCCCGGAGAGGCCCTGCAAGGCTTGCAGTTGCGCTTTTTCAAGGGCGCTAAGGCCGAGGGCAAGGGCGAAGCGGCCCCGATCGCCGACGCGTCCATCGACCTCGACTGGATCAACGATGCGCCTGGCGTCCGTTTCGCGGGCGGCAAAGCGGGCATCGCCCGTTTCAGCGGCACTTTGGTCGCGCCCTTGAGCGGCTCCTATCGCCTGGGCTTCGAACACACCCATAAGGCCGAGCTCTTCCTTGACGGCAAACGCATCCTGGAAAGCGGCGACCATTTCTGGACCGGCATCCGTTCGGCGAAAGTGACGCTAAAGGCCGGAAAGCGCTACGCCATCCGGGTCGACTTCAAGATCGCCGGGGAACACCGCGAGATCAAGATGCGCCTGGGCTGGGAGACCCCGCAGAACCTGCTGGCCGAAGCCGTGGCCGAAGCCAAGGCCTGTGACACGGCCGTGGTGGTGGCGGGCTTTTCCAAGCAGCAGGAGACTGAAGGCAAGGACCGCAGCAGCTTGCTGCTTTACAAGGACCAGATCCGTCTGATCAACGCGGTCTGCAAGGCGAATCCGCGCACCACCGTGGTGCTGATCAACGGTGGCGCCATCAGCGGCGCGGGATGGCTGAAGAACGCCAAAGCGGTGCTGGAATGCTGGTACCCTGGACAGGAGGGGGGGCTGGCCATCGCCGAGGTCCTGCTGGGCGTGCGAAGCCCGGGCGGCAGGTTGCCCATGACCTTTCCGGACCGGCTGAGCGACATCCCGGCGGATAAATTCTTTCCGGGCGACAAGAAAACCGTGCGGTACGCCGAAGGCATGGCCGTGGGTTATCGCTATGCCGGGGCCAAGCCCGCCTTTCCTTTTGGATTCGGTCTATCCTACGGGACCATGGCCTATTCCGGGCTTTCCATCAAGGTCCTGTCCGCCCTGCCGCATCCGAAAGTCGAAGTCTCGGTGACCATCAAGAACCGGGGCAAGATCACGGGCAGCGAGGTGGCTCAGCTCTATGTCGAGGATCTTCAGAGCAGCCTGCCACGACCGAAAAGGGAGCTAAAGGCATTCGACAAAGTCACGCTGCGCCCTGGCCAGAGTCGGCGCCTGTCCTGGACGCTGGATGAGGAAGCCTTCTCGTTCTATCACAGCGACTTGAAGCGTTGGATCGTGGAGCCCGGGGAATTCAAACTGCACCTGGGAAGCTCCAGCGCCCAGATCCATGTCTCGGGCAAGCTGACCTTATGAAGAAGCCTTTTTTGGATCCCTACTATCCGGACCATGTGCCCAATGCGCTGGTGGCGCAGAACCGCTTTGTGGGAGCCGCGCGGGAGCGTAAGGCGCCTCCTTCTTTCAAGGCCGCCAAGGCTTTGCTGCCCCAGCCGCATTGGGACGGGCATGCCAGCGCCATCGACTGCTATTGGAAGTCCTGGGAACTGGCTTTCGGCAATATCCGGCGTCCCACGCGTGAGAACGGATTCGTGTCGAACTACATTGACACGGCCTTCAACGACCATCTTTTCATGTGGGACTCGGCCTTTATCCTGCTTTTCGCGCGCTATGGCAGCCGGGCCTTCGACTTCCAGAAGACCCTGGACAATTTTTACGCCAAGCAGCTGCCAGACGGCTTTATCTGCCGGCAGATCCGCGAATCGGACGGCGGCGATATCTTCCACCGTTTCGACCCGTCAGCCACCGGTCCCAATGTCATGCCCTGGACTGAATGGGAATACTTCAAGACCTTTGGCGACAAAGCCCGCCTGAAAAAGATCTTCCCGGCGCTGGCTGCCTTTCATCAGTGGATGAAGGCCTACCGCAGCTGGCCCGGGGGAGGCTATTGGGCTACGGGCTGGGCCTGCGGCATGGACAATCAGCCCCGCATCCCCAAGCGCTATAACCAGGAGTGGTACCATGGCAAGGCCGTCTGGGCCGATACCACCCTGCAGCAGCTTTTTTCAGCGCGGCTTTTAGCGCAGATGGCTGCGGTGCTGGGTCGCGAAGAGGCCCGGGAATTCAAGCGTGAAGAGGCGGAACTCGCGGCTTTCGTGCGCGCCAAGCTTTGGGATCCCAAGACCGCGTTTTATTACGACCGTCTTGAGGACGGCAAATTAAGCGGGGTGAAGAGCATCGGCGCCTTCTGGGCCATGCTGGCCGGGGTCCTGCCCGCTTCCGCGAAAAAGCGCTTTGTGGCCCACTTGGAAAATCCCCGCGAGTTCAAGCGTCCCCATCGCGTGCCAAGCCTCAGTTTTGAGCAACCAGAATACAAGACGCATGGTGGCTATTGGCTGGGAGGGGTCTGGCCCAACACCAATTACATGGTGCTGCGGGGCCTCAGCGGCCTGAACGAAGACGCTCTGGCCCATGAGATCGCCATGAACCATCACGGCCATGTGACCCAGATGTTCGAAAAAACCGGCACGGTCTTTGAGAACTACGCGCCCGAATACAACGGCAAAGGCAAGCCCGCCAAGGCGGACTTCGTGGGCTGGAGCGGCCTTGGCCCCATTGCCGTGCTCTTTGAATACGTTTTTGGGTTGCGCGCTGACGTCCCCAGCGGTCGCCTGGTTTGGGATCTGCGTCTTTTGGAAGGCCACGGGGTCAAAGGCTATCCCTTCGCGGCCAAAGGCCTGCTCGACCTTTCCGTGGCCCCGCGAGCCTCGGCCAAAGAAAAACCCCAGGTGAAAGCGTCCGCGAACATGCGCCTTAAACTCGAGATCCGCTGGGAAGGCGGCAAGGAGCTGCGGCAGTTATGACCCTGCGTTCGCTTGTCTTGGCGCTGGCGCTCGGCGTGACGCTGGGCCTGGCTCCGCTTTCGGCTTCCGTCCAAGAACCGCGCCAGGCGCCCTTGAAGTTGCAGGGCGGAAGGCTTTCGGTGCCTGAAAAAGGGACGCCCGCCTGGTTGAAGCGCAAGGTCGAGCTGGGCGCGCCCGGGGTCTGGTATCTTTGGATCAAAGCCACTAACAAGAGCCGGGAAAGTGGGCTCTTGCGCTTCAGCCTGGACGGCAAAGAGACCCTGCATAGTTCGCGGCGCGAGCTTTTGGTGCAGCGCTTTGCCAAAGGCCAGTGGCACAGTTCCTCGCGTTATCCAGGTTTCCGTTTGGAAGTCCATGTGGACACTCCGGGTGTGCACGAACTTCAGCTGCAGTTGTTGGAAGGCGACCTGGACATCGAGTCCATCGCCTTGACGCTCTTTCACGCCGCCAGCTTGGACAACGATGAGATCTTGCACAAGAACCCCGGCGGGGAAAAAGGCTTTGGCCTCCAGAACTTCAGCGGGCAAGGGCCTGGCGACGACCCGGGCCAGGCCAAAGTTGACTTTGAAGTCAGCAAACTGAAAGTGGACGGATTCCACAAAGACCGCAAAGCTTCCGAAGCCAAGGTTTTGGGAACGGCTTACTACGTGGACGCTGTGCAGGGCGACGATACAAAAGACGGACGCAGCCCCGCAAGCGCCTGGCGCAGCCTGGCCTGGGCCTGTCATCAGGCTTTCAAGCCGGGTGACGCCCTTTTGCTGAAACGGGGCAGCTCATGGCACGAGAGCCTGCATCCGCGCGGTAGTGGGAGCCCGGAACAACCCATCCTACTCGGGGCTTACGGAAGCGGAGAGCGGCCTGAGGTCAACGGCGGTTCCGAGCCCGGGCTGTTTTTGAAAGACGAAAGCCATTGGATCATTCAGGACCTGCGCCTGACCTCGGATCCGGACCATTTGAAGACAGCGCTCTTTGTCCTGGCCACCAAGGACGCCAAAAAGCAGCCGCGAGGCATCAAGATCCAGAACTGCGTTGCCTATGACTCAGGAGCCCACGGCATCATGGTGGGCAGCGAGAAGGAGCGCGGCGGGAACGGCTTTGACGGCGTGGAGATCCTTAACTGCCTGGCCTACGCCAACCGCTTGGACGGCATCGTGGTCAACGGGGTGGACCAAAAGGGCTGCCGTAATGTGGTGATACGGGATTGCAGCGCCTATTCCAACTTAGGCATGGCCGGCATCTGGATCCACGGAGGGCAGAACGGGTTGATCGAGAATTGCCTGGCCTATTCCAACGCCTGCATCAATATCTGGACCTGGAATTCGATCAACGTGACCATGCGCCATTGCGAGGCTTACCGGGGCAGGCCGGGCCGCGACGCCGGCGGCTTTGACATCGATTTCGCCTGCGAAGCCTGCACCATGGAATATTGTTACGCCCACCACAACGAGGGCATCGGCTTTTTGTTGATGGGTAGCGGGGAGATGCCCTACCTCGGCTTTCCCACGCAGAGCCGCTATAACCTGATGCGCTATTGCGTGGCCGTGGACAACGATCCGGGCATCGGCATGGTGGAGACCTTGCAGCACAGCAAGATCTACAACAACCTGGTGCTGGCCACGGGCAGCCGCCGCATCGCCTTCACCATGGGCGGCTGGCCGCGCGGGCCCAACGGCTGGGGCGGGCTCTGGCCTTCCAACATCGACGTCTTCAATAACATCTTTCTTGGCCGCCAAGGCGCGCCCTTGCTCTGGGTGGACGACTACGCCACGGGCCAAGGGAACCGCTTTGACAACAACCTTTACTGGCGCGCCGACGACAGCCAAGGGCCGTTGATACGCTGGGCCGGACGCAAGAGCGGCCCAGATTTTTGGAAAGGCTCCAGCGCGGGCACGTTTCCGCCCCAGGACTACCAGGACCTGGCTTCCTTTCAAAAGGCCACGGGCCAGGAACCCCATGGGATCCAGGCCGATCCGGGCCTGCGCGTCCAGGACCTGGGCGCCTACGGACGGCTGCCTTTGGAAGCCGCGCGCCTTAAAAAAGGCTCTCCCGCTTTTGGCGCGGGTAAGAAGGTCGAGCTGGATGCCGACTGGCTTGCGGCGCGGCGGGCTTACTTAAGCGAAACGGGCGCGGGCGCCTACGGCATCCCCATGGAGCCGGGCCCGGACACCCAAGATTATTTCGGCAAGAAGCTACGTCTCAAAACGGACATCGGCCACCAGGGGGCCTTTTGAAGACGCGGCGCCTGGGTGCCACCGGCATGTGGGTGTCGGAGATAAGCCTGGGAGGTCTGTTTCTGG
Source organism: candidate division FCPU426 bacterium (assembly GCA_040389285.1). Classification (GTDB taxonomy): domain Bacteria; phylum Oederibacteriota; class JAJYGY01; order JAJYGY01; family DAIDJD01; genus JAZKAF01. Next base: position 16,327 of record JAZKAF010000155.1, on the reverse strand, counting down.
GACGCCTGGGAGGCGGACGGGACGTGTCAGCCACCTTGAACATGGCCGCGGACTTAGGCATCAATCTTTTGGACACGGCTCCCGCCTACCAGGGCAGCGAAGAGGCTTTGGGAGAAGCCATGACCCCGGCTTTGCGCAAGCGATTCATCATCGCCACCAAATGGTGGGCTTACCAGGAGGGCGGCAAGGATCTGGATACCCAGCCGGCCTCGCTGAGGGCGAATGTTGAAGCATCGCTCACCCGTTTGAAGACCGACCATATCGACATCTTTCTTTTTCATTCGGTGACCCAGCCAGGCGACATTGACAAGCTCTCGCAGGCCCCTTTGCAGGCTGAGCTGGGCCGTTTGAAAGCTGAGGGCAAGATACGGCATGTGGGCTTGAGCAACGAGGGCAAGGATGACCCCAAGGACCAGAGGCTTTTTGAAGCGGCGGATAGCGGCCTCTTTGAAGTGGCCATGCCCGAGTTCCTGATCTTTCGCCAGGGACCGGCCCAGGGGCTTTTGGAACGCTGCGCCAAGGCTGGGATGGGCGTGATCAGCATCACCCCCCTGGGCCAGGCGGCCTGGGGACTTGGCTTGCGCGACAAAAAGACCTTGTTGGCCTCGATGGACCTCTTTATCAAGCAGGGGAAATTGCCGGACGAAGCGCGTTATCGCGATGACACGGTTCTGGATTTCCTGCTGGATGAGCAGACACCCGACTTGGCGGCGGCGGCCCTGCGCTTTTGCCTCTCTTTCCCGGGGATCTCCAGCGTCTGCTGCGGCAGCAACGACCCCGGGCATATCCGAGCCAACGCGGCCCAGAGCGCGGCAGGACCCTACGATGCAGAGCGCCTGGCGCGCGTGCGTGAACTTTTTGGAAGCCTTGACGCGATCCCGCGTTGAACTTGACGGAGGAAACATGAAACGACTCGTACTTGCCCTGCTCTGCCTCGCCGCTATCCCAGTCCTCAGCCGGGCTGAGATGCTGATCCATGACGGGGATCGGGTGGTCTTTGTCGGCGACTCGATCACCGAGTTCGGCAACTACACCAACCCGGTGGAGACCTACTTCAGCCTCCGCTATCCGGGCATGAAGGTGGATTGGTTCAATGCGGGCTGGGCTGGCGACCGCACCGATGCCGCGCTGTACCGCTTGGAGCGGGACGTGCTGGCTTTGAAGCCCACGGTGGTCACCCTCTGCTTTGGCATGAACGACGCTTACTACATGAAGCCCGAAGCCTCCATCGGGGACCTCTACGCCACCAACCTCAGCTCCTTGATCAAGCGCCTGAAAGCCGCGGGGATCCGGGTGGCTGTGTTGACTCCGGGCGTGGTCGATGAGGAAGGCGAGAAGAACCGCTGGATGAAGGACATCGACTACAACCGGGGCGGGCTGGACATGGTGCGGGGACGCACCCTAAAGGTGGCCGGCCAAGAGGGCGTGCCAGCCCAGGACATCCATACTCTGTTCACCAAGGTGCTAGCCGCGGCGAAGCGCGCGGACAAGAATTTTCAATTCGCGCCGGACGGCATCCATCCGGATGAGGGCGGCGGACTGGTGATGTCCTACGCCTTGCTCAAGGCC
>JAZKAF010000155.1:11431-14748 GCA_040389285.1 candidate division FCPU426 bacterium | reverse complement strand
CAAGGCCCTCGGAGTGCCCTTAAGGAACCAATCGGTCCACTTGAACCTCAAAACCGGCGTTATAAGCTCGGACGGGGCCAAAGGCACGACTCGGACCGCCGGAAGCTTCAGTATCCAGATGCAGGGTCTGCCCTATTTCGTGCCTGAAAAGGCCCGCAAGATCCTGCCGTTCCTGGACTGGCAAAAGGATTTCAACCACGTGGAGCTGAAGGTCAGCGGCGCCGAGGGTCCCACCGCGCTGGAGATCGGCGGGGCGCCGACCGCCTTTTTGGACCCCAAGGTGCTTGAAAGCGGCCTGGCCCTTGAGGAGCTTTGGGATAGCGACCCCATGCGCCATGCTGAGGAGCTGGGCATGTTCTGCATCGAGAAGAACAAGGCCTATATCCAGCTTTGGCGCAATCTGGCGCTTAAACCCAATTACAACCAGTGGGAGACCTCCTACCGGCCCGCCATCCACCAGATGGCCATCGCCGACAACCTGAAGCTCCAGCAGTCCATGCGCGGCATGGCCCGCAGAGCCCAGTCCTTCGAGCTCAGGGTCTTTCCGTTGCCCAAGCAAGGCGAGGCGCTGGCCAACGGTGATTGGATCCACACCTACGCCCTCAGTCCCCGCATGAAAGAAGGGGCCAAGATCGACAGCTCAGCCGCGACCGTGGATCAGCTGATCAAATCGACTGGGGTCTGGATCCCCCGTCGCGTGGACGTGGTTGAAGCCGGGATGAACCTCGATTTCTTGCTGGCCTCCGGAGGCAAAGGCACGGCCTACGCGGCCGTGCGCCTGGATTCGCCGATCGCCCAGCGGGCCAAGCTGAAGATCGCGGCGGACGATTCTTTTGAGGCCTTTGTGAACGGAAAGTCCGTGGGCAAGAGCAAGATGCCCGGCGGTTTGAAGCCGGATTCGGACCAGCTCTCCGTGGACTTAAAGAAGGGGAGCAACCTCCTCTTGATCCGAGTGGTCCAGATGGCTGGAAGCGCGGGATTGGCGGCGCGCTTTGACGGCTTGCAAGAGCCGCTGCGTTCCTGGCCCGCGGGGTTGTAAGCGTTTTTTAGGAGGAACAAGATGAAACGGATCCTCATGGCTTCTGCGTTCGCGCTCCTGGCAACGGGCTGCGCCAGCCCCCAGTTGTCGCGCAGCCCCAACTGGGAGAAGGTTTCCGGGACGATCGCCCGGGACGCCTACGCCGGAAAATTCCACGCCTCCATGGCTCGCATGATGGACGTGGCTCAATACATGTTCGAGACCGAAGGCTTTCTTTTCACCCGCCGTGACGATGACACCAAGACCTTCAAGACCGATCCCTTCCTGGTCGATAACAAGGGGGCGCCCCAGATCATCGGGCTCAGCCTGACCGCTGGAACCGCCGGCGAGGTCAACGCGGTATGGCGGCATCTGGAGATCATCGACTACGTGGATACGGACGCCTGCAAGGGTGACGCCACCTGCCAAAAGCGCTTCGATGCCGACTGGAACTGGCGTCTTTTCAAGCAGCTGCCCTGAAGCTCAAGACTTCCGACGGTTTTGAGCTCGACGCCTTGGAGCATCTCGGAGCGCCAGGCATGCCTGGAGTGGTTTTTGCCCATGGCATGAGCGTGGATAAGGACGGAGAAGGCATTTTTGTGAGGGCCTTTGACACCCTGGCCAGCCTGGGCTACAGCGTCCTGCGCTTTGACTTCCGGGCCCATGGAAAGAGCCAGGGCGTCGGCCGTCGCGATTTCACCGTGTCCGGAGAGCTCAGGGATGCCGCCGCTGCCTTAGATCGCCTGAAAGCGGCTGGCGCAAGCCGCTTGGGGCTCGCAGGAGCCAGTTTTGGCGGCGGCGTCGCCGCCTTGCTCGCGGGCCAGCATCCTCAGGGGATTAACGCAGTGTTCCTGGCCAATCCGCTCCTCGACTACCAGGGCATCCTCGATCCTGTCACGCCCTGGGGCCGAAGCGTCTTCCAAAACTGGCGTGATGAATTGAACGCCCAAGGTTTTGTGGGCATGAAAGCAGACTGGAGCCAGTTGGAGATGGGCCCGCTTTTTTTTAAAGAGATGCAAAGCTTTGACCCATCCGCGGCGCTGGCCCGCTACCCGGGTCCTGTCCTTGCGGTGCACGGGGACAGGGATGATATGGTCGATCTGGCCAGCACCCGCAGGGCCTTTGGCCCGGTATCGCCGCCGCATAGGGATTTTAAGATCATCGTAGGCAGCGGCCATGGTTTTCATGACGAGCCCTACGAGACCCAAGTCGCTGACTTGGTCACGGAATTTTTCAAAGAGAAACTTGCCATTTCATGACGCCTGAACAATACCGATCCTTATTCGAAGAATTCAGCTCGCCACCGCGCGAGTTCTCGCCCGCTCCCATCTGGTGGTGGAGCGGCGAGGCCCTGGATCCGGCGCGGCTGCGCTGGCAGATGGAGCGCTTTGCCGAAGGCGGGGTCTTCAATCTCGTCATCCTCAACCTGGCTCCCACTGGTCCGCTTTACGGGTCAGGTCCCGACTCTCCTTTTTTTCTAAGCGAAGCCTGGTGGCGCATCTTCGAAGGGGTCTGCAAAGACGCCGCCCGCCTTAAAATACGGCTCTGGTTCTACGACCAGATCGGCTTCTCCGGCGCCAATTTTCAGGGCCAAGTGGTGGCGGCCCACCCCGCCTTCGCCGGCGAATCGTTGGAATGCGTGATGGCCGAGGGCGAGGGGCCCTTGAGCGTCCAGATGCCGCCCGAAGGCAAAGCCTTGGGCGCCGCGGTCTGGAACTTGGGCACCAAAGCGGGCAAGGCCAGGCTAGTCAAGGTCAGCAAAGGCCGGGCTGCGCATCAAGGCAGCGGAAGGCGCCGGCTTCGGCTTTTTTATTCGGTGAAGCGCGGTTTTGACTACTTCAACCGTGAAGCCTGCGACACGCTCATCGCTAGGGTGCATGGACAGTTCGAGGCCAGGGCCAAGCATTGGTTCGGATCCGTGATCGCCGGTTCTTTTCAGGATGAGCTGCCCAATGTGCCCAACTGGGGCCCTGGATTCGCCGCGGCCTTTAAAAAGCGCTGCGGCTATGACTTATTGCCCAGGCTGGCCAGCCTTTGGGAAGGGGAGACCCCCGAAGATATCAAGACGCGTGTGGATTACCACGCGTCACGCGCCGAACTGCAGGAGGAGGCTTTTTTTAAGCCGCTTTTTTATTGGCATGAGCGCCATGGATTGATCTGCGGGGTGGATCAGCAGGGCGACGCGCGCTCGGGCAATCCCTCGGACGGGGTGAGGATCTACGCCGACTATCTGCGCACCCACCGTTGGTTCGGGGCGCCGGGCAGCGACCAGCACGGCGAGACCAAGGTGCATAGTTCG
>JAZKAF010000155.1:0-11331 GCA_040389285.1 candidate division FCPU426 bacterium | reverse complement strand
GGGCGAAGGCCCACGGGCGCAAGCGGCCAGGGAGAGCTACAAGGCCCTAGTCGGCCAGATGTTCTTCAACCAGCCGGTGCCTGGGACCCTGGATCGCGATCGCCGTGATTTTGATATCCTTGACGACGACTCGGTGGCCCGGGCCGAAATAAATAGCTCCGGCTTGAGCGTGGCCGGCGAGACCTACCAGGCCCTGATCCTCCCGTCTTGCAGCGTGATCGAGTCCGCCACACTGGAGCGTTTGGAAGCCTTTGCCAAAGCTGGGCATATTTTGGTCAGCCTGGGATCTCGGCCCGAATGGGTCCTGACTTCTAAAGGCCTAAAGCCTCTGCGTTCGCTTAAAACTATCCCCCATGCCGAGAAGCCCGAAGATCTTGCCCCGCTCTTGGCCCGCCTCAAGCGCCAGGTAGAGGCGCCGGTCACCACCTTGCGGCGCAGAGTGGATGGCAGCGACATCGTCTTGCTACCCGCCATCCATCCCCGGGCCACCCGCCGCCTTGAGAACGGCTCCTGGGATCCCTTTAACTACGCCTTCGACAGCGAAGCCTATGCCAAAGACATGGAAGTCCTGGTGCGGGGCGTGACGGGCCAGCCGGAACTTTGGGATCCTTTCACCGGGACCCGCAAGGCCGTGCAGGCGCAGCCCCACGAGGACGGCGTGTTGGTGAAGGTACCGCTGGACCAGGGACCAGCCGCTCTGCTGGTCTGGCCTCCCAAAGCAGCGCCTGCGCTTAAGCCGCAGGCCCCAAGAAAAGATTCGCTGGAGCTGGCCTTGCAAGGCAACTGGGAATCAGAACTGATACCCACCTTGGACAATCGGCATGGTGATTTTGACAGGCCGGCCGCGCCTGGAGCGCCTGCCTTGCAAGGCTGGCATTTCATGCATCGCAGCGAGCAGGACGCCGAGAACGGTCTGGCCCTGGGTTGGAGCTTGCCTGGGGCTGATGAAGCGGGCTTCAAAGAAGTGAAGGCGGGTTACGGCCTATTCGGATGGCGCACAGGGGTGCAGGACCGGATCTGGTGCCCGGATCCGTTGTCTTCGGAGGACGCCTCCCGTGGGCTGCTCGATGCCCGCGGCTTGTTGCCGGTGCTCTACTCGCTGTCCCGCGGTATCGACCTCGATCCCATCCATCTGGGGCATCTGGGCCCCAAAGGCCATGTGCCCGAAGAGTTCATACGTTTTGGAAAGGCCAAGGCTGGCCAGTGCGCCCTTTTCCGGACAGCCTTTCATTTGGACAGGGCCGCCAGCCTGACCCTGGCCGTAGGAGCCCGCGCGGCCAAGGCGGTTTGGCTGGATGGAATGCTGCTGAAAGAGGAGGAGAGCGAAGAAGCCTATCTTTGGACCCGTGTTCTGAAGCTCGGCAAGGGCCGCCATGTCCTGGAATTCCGGCTTTGCGCCCTCGAGGAAGGGGAATTGCGGGCCTACTGGGCCCTATTAAAAGACGCCAAAGCCTTTGCGCGGCCTGAATGGATGAAGGCCCCGGGGTTTTCAAAAAAAGACTCACAAGCCGTCTTCAGCCTGGAGATGGATCTAGGATTTGAACCTGTTAAAGCCACGGTGCAGGTGGCGGCCGACGCGCCCCGCTGTCGTCTTCTGGTCAACGGCGTGGAAGCAGGACGCCACGGTGGCTTTGACCCCTATGGCAGCAATTTCAGGGTCATGCCCTATCCTGTCGTTAATTTCAAAAAAGGGAAGAACCACATTCGCGTCGAAATGCTCGATCCAGGCTCCGGGCATTTGAGCGCCCTGGTGGACGGGTTGATCGAAGGTGAAGCTGGCAAATCAGCCGAGCTGATGAGCGGACCGCATTGGAAGGTCCGCCGTGACGAAGGTCTGGCCCAAAGCGCCTTGCCTTATCCAGGACCGGTCCTCAATAGTTGGACCTGTCATGATCCCGCTTGGTTCATGCTGAGGCGCCGTCCGCATCCTTTGCCTGAAGCCATGTGGCTGGAGGATAAGGCCGCGCCGGGCGTGGTGCAGGACTTGACGCCGCAGGCGCTGTCGCAAAAAACGCGCGTGGAGTGGCTGCGCTGGATCTTGCCGCCGGGGGCCGTCGGCATGCGCCTGGCCCTTCAGGACAAGGCCAGGATCTGGGTGGATGGCAAGGAATTGACCCTGCGGGGTGGATCGGTGAAGCTGCCGGGACCTGGCAAGCGCCTCAGGCGCGCCGCGTTGCGCGTGGAAACAAAAGGCGGAAGGAACCAGGGGGCTTTGTTCAGCAGGCCGGTGGAATATTCAATGGCCTCTGGAACGATGGATCTGGGAAACTGGGGAAGCCAGGGCCTGCGCTCTTATTCAGGTGGGGTCTCTTACCGCAAAACCTTTGAACTGGATTCAGCTTCCACCAAGCTCAGCCTGGACCTCGGACGGGTCCGCGGCACCGTGGAACTGCGTTTGAATGGCAAGGAACTGGGGGCTCGCTTCCTTGCGCCTTATCGTTTTGATCTAGGTTCCGCCGTGAAAAAAGGCCGTAACCGGCTCGAGATCAGCGTCTTCAACACCCTGGCTCCCTATCTTCGTTCGGTGAGCCCCACCTCGTACGTGTTCCCCGGCCAGGAAGAATCCGGCCTTTTCGGTCCCGTCCGCATCCTTCGCACCTAAATCAGCTAGTCCCCACTCAGCGTAATAACATCCACTTGACCGTGCGGCTGGTCCGCAGGCCCTCGGGCGTTTGGGCGTTGACCCGGGCCAGGTAGATGCCGCCTGCGACTTGGGCAGGGATCTTCCAAGACAGCCCTGTGCTGGTGTCGCCACGCAGCGAGGCGACCTTCTGGCCCGCCAAGTCATAGATCTCGCCCCAGGCCGGATCGCCGGGCTGGGCCCCCACAAATTCGATCCGCATCACAGCATCTCCGGCTCCGACCGGGTTGGGCCAGGCGATGGCCTTGTCAAAGGCTTCGCTCTGGATGCGGATCACCGCGACCGATTTGCTGAAGTATTGCCGTGCCCCGCCCGTTCCTTTTTGGGTCATGCGTATCAGGTAGGTCCCGGTGGCAACCTGGGATCCCGCACTGTTGCGCCCGTCCCAGGCCACCCAGTCCGTGGCACCACTGCCAAAGCTGATCTTGAGAGAGGAAGCGGGCGACGTGCCCAGCACCAGGCGGTCTGACGAGATTCCCATGCGCGCAGACCCGCCGAGGCCCGTGGAGCGGTGCCATATCAGTTCTCCTGCTGCGTTGTAGACCTCGACCTCCACCCCGGATTCGCTGCGGATGACCGTGAGGGGAGTGGACCAACTGCTGACGCTGCCCGTTGGATCTGTCTGCTGCACCACCATGGTGTAGCTGCCGCTGCCCACTTTTTGTCCTGCCAAACCCGTCCCATCCCAACCCACCAGCACTGCCGGTCCGTCCAACTGCAGGCTGGCCTGGCCGCCCTGATCCGGATCAAAACTGTCTCGCAGCACTTTCACGCCGCTCAGTTGCGAGTAAAGCGGCAGCGAGGCGTAGACCACGTCCACCAGTTCGCCCGCGCTGTTGTAGATCTTCACCGAAACGTTGAACGGCGCGGCGGGGGTGTAGGTCGGGCTGATGGTCGGACTGGGGCTGAAGCTGGGACTTGCCGAGAAGGTCCAGGTCACGGTCCGGGTCGGGCTGGAGCTCGGGCTATCCGTGAAAGTCTTGGTGCCTGTGAAGCTGAAAGTCTGGGTGGGCGAGTCTGTCAGGGTCCGGGTGCCGGTGTAGGTGAAGCTTTCCGTGAAGGTGGCGCTGGGACTGGGCGAATCGCTGAATGTGGGGGTTCCCGAATAGGTGCTGCTGGGGGTCGAGCTGTGGGAGGGCGTCGGGGTATCCGTATAGGTCTTGGTCGGCGTGAAGCTGAAGCTGGGCGTGGAGCTCGGCGTGCCCGTCGGCGAATCGCTGAACGTGGGCGTTGAGGTGTAGGAGGGCGTCGGCGACGGGGTCGACGAGGGCGTGGGCGAATCCGAAAAGGTCGGCGTCGGCGTGAAAGACGGCGTGGGCGTCGGGGTCGACGAGGGGGTCGGCGAATCCGAGAAAGTCGGCGTCGGCGTGAAGGTCGGCGTTGGCGAGGGCGTTGACGACGGAGTCGGCGAATTCGAAAAAGTCGGGGACGCGGTATAGGTCGGCGTGGCGGTCGAAGTCGGCGTCCAAGTCGGCGTCGCGCTGGGCGTGGGCGAATTCGAAAAAGTCGGGGTTGCTGTCGAGGTCGGCGTGGCCGTGCGCGTCGGGCTGAAGGTCGAAGTCATCGTGTAAGTGGGAGAAGGCGTCGGTGTGGGGGTCCAAGTCGGCGTGCGGCTCGCGGTGGGGCTGGCACTGAAGGTCCTGGTGATGGTGGGCGTCGAAGTCTTGGTCGAGGGCGCCGGCGTGGGCGATTTGGTGGAAGTCCGGGTGGGCACGATGCAAGCGCCCACCGTGAAGTTTTGGCGCGTGGAAAAGGTGTCTCCATTCACGGCCACGGCGCAGCCGCTGGGCCGGAAGATCTGGGGGACTTTGGTGGTCCCGTCCGGATAATAGAGGGTCCCGCTGCCGCCGCCGCAGAAGCCAGCCACGTTGGATCCCGCCGTGGCCCAACTGCCGATGGTCCCGGCCGTGTTCTCGGTGTATCCCACGTCATACCAATTCCTGCCCATCGAGTCAGGGGGGGCGTATTCCTTACCGCAGGGCATGGTGCAGGTGATGGGAGCCGTCTCCCAGTTGCCGACATAGAGCAGGTGGGTGGTGCCGCTGCTGACTAGGTTGTCCACCGAACCATCGTCGTAGCGGATGGTCAGGATATAGCTCTCGTTCATGCCTCCACCCGGGATGTCATAGACCGTGGTGGCGATGGTGTTGGTGCCGCCGCAGATCAGGTAGCCGAGCACGTTGTAGGTGGTCTGGTTTGCTTTGCAGTGGAATTGGCCGGAGGTGTACCAGCAGTTGGTGCTGGATCCCAACCCATAGCCGACCCCGGCGGTGAAAGGACAACCGCCGCCGCAAGAAGGGCCGGCATGGGTCGGATCGATGTTGATCCCGTTCACGTAAATGTCCATCTCATCGTCCGCGATGATGGTCAGCAGGGCGCTGGTGGCCGTCTTGGTCGCGGCCAAGGCATGGCTCGGCAGCACGCAAAGCATCAGCGCGCCGATTAGCAGGGGCGTCCATCGCCCCATCCATTGTTTCAGCTTATTTTTCATGCTTTTCCCGCGGCAACATCGCCTATTTCAGGGAATCCAAGAGCTAAAACACTTGCTCACATATTGAGACAGATTTTATAGGATTCGGACTCAATAATCTATCTAGCTAAAATAAGAAATACGCTAATTTTATAAGGGCTTTAATCGAGTTTTTAGTTCGGAATCAGCTTTAGGAGGACAGGCGTTTCAAGTAAATGGCGCCGCGATTCGCAGTTCCTTGGGAATGCGTGGCCAAGGTCATTTTTAGCGTCAAGGGCCGCAGGAGATCTTTCTTGGCGACCCGGAACTGGAAGCTGGTATCTGGGCCCTTGTATGCGATCACGTTTTTTTGGGCTTCAGGTTTTTTCAGGGCCAGCTTCGGCGTCAAGCGCAGGTTTCTTAGTTCGGCGCTGCCCAGGCCCTGCTCGTATTCAAAGCGCAACTCATAGCGTCCCGGGCCTTTTAGCAAGCCGCCCAGATCCACGCTAAAGCGTTTGCCTTTTTTGGAGAGGTCCTTGGGGCTCCAAAGCGCCACCCGGTCCCCCAGATCGCGGGCGTGCACGCTTAGTGCCTTCAGGCGGGCCTTGTGGACCTGCAAACGGTCCTCAAAGGAGCGGAAATTTTTCGCTTTTGCATGAGTCCAAAGATTTTCCGACAGGGCGCAGAGCCGAGGCCAGGATCGGTACTCGGCGCGTTCGGCGTTGGGAACGCCTTCCGTCCAGAGAGGCGCCTCGCCGCCGAGTATGTGCTTCCAGTGGCGCTTTTCCAGGCCAGGAGGATGGAGGTCGAAGCTGTAAAGCCTGTGGCGGGTCGTGGTCGAGTGCCCGTAATCGAGATAGGTGTTGAGGTGCGGGGAGGCGATCACGGAATGTCCCTGGCGGGCCGCTTCGCGGACAGCCGGAGGATCCAGCCACCACTGGACGATCGAGTCCCCGGGGACCCCGCCCTGGTGGATCTCGTCCCAGCCGATCATCCGTTTGCCACGCGCCTTCAGCATGGCGTGCACCCGGCGCAAGAACCAGCTCTGCAATTGGCGCTCGTCTTTCAGGCCTTGCTCGAGCATCCGGGTCTGGTCCAGGGAATGGGATCGCCAGCGGTCCTTGGGGCATTCGTCCCCGCCGATGTGCAGGTAGGGGCCCGGAAAGAGCGCGCAGACCTCGTCCAACACCCCTTCGATGAAGCGGAAGGTCGATTCTTTGCCCGCGCAATAGACGTCCTTGTGCACGCCCCACTCGCCCGGAACCTCGGAGGCTCCGCCGCAGCAGGAGAGCTCGGGATAGGCCGCCAGCGCGGCCCGGGCGTGTCCCGGCATCTCGATCTCGGGAACCACCGTGATGTGGCGCGCCTTGGCGTAGGCCAGCACCTTTTTGACCTGGGTCTGGGTATAGAACCCGCCATAGCGCCTGCCGTTTTTTTGGCGCCAGGCGCCGACGTCGGTCAGGCGGGGATATTTCTTGATCTCAAGGCGCCAGGCCTGGTCTTCGGTCAGGTGCCAGTGGAAGCGGTTCATCTTGTGAAAGGCCAGGAGGTCGATCTGCTTGAGGATGGCTTTCAACGGTAGAAAATGGCGGCAGCAATCCAGCATGAAGCCCCGCCACGCGTAGCGGGGCCTGTCTTTGATGCGCAGGCAGGGGAACACGGGACCGCCCAGCTGGCGCAGGGTCTGTTCGCCGTAAAACAGGCCGGCGGGGCGAAAGGCGCGGATCGTGATGCCCGTGCTAAGGATCTCCAGGAGATAGCCTTCCTCGCCCAGGCTTCGCAAGGCGGGATCCAGCTTTTTCTTGGCCGGGATCTTCTTCGATCTGGACGCTGGCACCACGTAAGACCCCGGAAGCATTTCCATGCTTTCCGGGGCGGGGATCAGCGCGGGTTTTTTGAGCGGCATGGCCCGGGTTTCCTGCCTAGCGCGACTTCTTGAGTTTGAAGGTCTCGTAGATGCAGTGGGACATGTAGCCAGCTACGGTCGCGAAGGCGCTGCCGCCGCCCATGGCCTCCGCGGTGCGCGGATCGATCCCTTCGCAGAAGATCCCGTGGTCCCACTGGGTCTTGTCCAGGAATTCCACGGCCCTTTTGCGGCCGCGGTCCAGGCGCAGGCGGTCGGCCACTGCCCAGATCGAGGTGAAGGGCAGGCGGTGGCTAGTGGGCAAGCCCCACGGCAGCCCTTTCTGGGACCATTCATAGTCGTCCGAATGCAGCCATTCATAGGTCTTCGCAAAGACCGGGTCGTTTTCGCTGATAAAGCCGATGGCCGGCAGGCGCAATAAGCTGCCGGGCGGCACGTCGTTGAAAAGGTGGTGCTTCAGGTCGGTGGCGCGTTTGAAGATGCCCCGCTTGGCGTCCACGCAATGCTCCATGATCTTCTTCTTGAGCTTGGCGGCCAGGGCGGCGTGCCGCGGGGAGCGCCTCAGCTCGGACAGCGCCATCAGCGCCTTCCAGACCATGGCGTTGGCGTAGGTGAAGTAGATCTCCTTGACGTATTCGTCCTGCGAGTCTTCGTGGGTACTGAAGAGCCCAGTTTCCGGGACGTAGCGTGCCATCAGGCCGGCTTCCAGGGTGTCCAGGCCTGCGGCGTATTTGGTGAGGAAGGCGCGGTCGCCGCTGGCTTTAACATAGTCGTTGAAGGCGATGATCGGGGCGCAGGCCTCATCCAGCTGGAACCCGTCCTCGAGCATGGTCCCGTCGATGAAACGGCTGTGCCGGCCGGTGTTGCGCAGTTGGATCCCCAGGGCGTGCTCCAGGGCCTCGCGCGCGAAGTCCAGGTCCGTATGGAGCAGGGAGGGGAAGCTCCAGATAATGGCGTCGCGGTCCCAATAGGCGGCGCAGACATAGTAGCGCGGGCTGCGCGAGGTCACGCTCACCAGCTGTTCGCTGTCCAGGGTGCGGCCCCAGGCGAAGAAGCGGTTGAACATGAAATTGCGGTTCATCAGGGTCTCGAAGCGCGGCTCGCTTAATTTACGGCTCCGGGCTTCGCACCAGGCTTCGAACTCCGCGACCACGGCTTCGCTGCCGTGGCGGTCGCAGCGGTCGCCGAGGGTCTTGGCCGAGTTCGAGGCGCTGAATTCCTCGGGTCCAACCCCCAAAAAGAATCCGGCTTCCTGGGTCTCGCCGGCCTTGAGCTGCAGGGTTTTGGAGATGCCTTGCTTGTCCCACTTGCCGCCGCGGCACTGCAGGCACCAGCTGAACAAGGTCCGGTCGCTCTTCTGGGTGTAGACCACCGCGTCCGCGACCCAGGGGCCGGGGCTGATGCTCCGCGTTCCGCCCAGCTCGGTGGCGGCGTAGATAACCCGCTTCAGCGCGCTCCACTGGACCCTCAATCCCAGCTCCACGCTGGCCGGCTTGCTCGAACGGTTGCTGGCCACCATGCGGATGAAGGCGCCGCGCGCGCCGTTAGGCGCGCAATAGGTCAGCTTCAGAGTCAGGTCTTTTGATTCCAAGGTGGCGGTAGGGATCCAATAACCCCGCAGCTCCCAGCTCAAGCCTTTGAAGGCCAGGGGCTTCTTGTTGATGCGGGCCCAGGGCGTGATCAAGGCTTTGCCCTTGGGTCCCGAGGCCTCCAAAAGGCCCTTGTGCTCCATGGACAGCACGTTGAAATCGTTCAGCGCCCCGTCGTCGGCACGGATGGAGGGGAAGGACACAAAGTCGTTGCCCGTGGGGATCACGGCGCCGGGGTCGAGTCGCAGGGTCTGGGGCATGGGAGTCTCTGGAGTTTGGATGGTATGAAAATCAGGCAGGATTTTAGCGCAAGGCAGGCGATCAGGGAAGGCGGAAGGGAGGCCTCAGCGCGCCACGCAGACCGTGGCCCATCTCACCAAGCCGGGATCCCCGTCCGCTACGCTGGCCTTCAAACGGATGATGTAAATGCCGCTGGAGACCCTGCCGGTCCAGTCGTTGATGCCCTTCCATTCGATAGTGTTCTTTCCCGGATGTCCGGGCACGTTGAAGCGCCAGATGGGTTCGCCGGCCACGTCATAGATGGTCAGTTCCATCTGGGCGGCGTTGGCCAAGCTGTAATAAATGGTCCCGTGGTCATCCATGGGATTCGGATACACGGCTTTGATATCAAAGTTCACGGTCTTGTCAGTCAGCGTCGGGCTGACCGTGAAGCTACGGGTCACGGTGCGGGTCTGGGTCACGGTCTTGGTGGCGGTAGGGGACCGGGTGGCGCTACGGGTCAAGCTCGGCGTTTTGGTCGCCGTTTCGGTCGGCGAGTCGGTCAAGCTGGGAGTTTCCGTGAAAGTATGGCTCTCGGTATAGCTCTCGCTGGGAGTGGGCGAATCCGTCAAGGTGGCGCTTTGGGTGGCTGTGGCGCTGGGCGTGGGGGAATCCGAAAAAGTTGGAGTCGGGCTGAAAGTCGCCGTGGGCGTGGAACTGAAGGTCACAGTCGGCGAATCGCTGAAGGTCGGGGTCGCGGTGAAGGAGAAAGTCGGGGTCGCGGTGCGGCTGGCGGTGGGGGAATCCGTGAACGTGGGCGTGCCGCTGAAGCTGGCCGTGGGCGTGGGCGTGGCGCTTTTCGTGGGTGAATCGCTGAAAGTCGGAGTGGGGGTAAAGCTCGGGGTCGGGCTGGCCGTGGGCGTGGCAGTCGGCGAATCCGAGAACGTCGGCGTGGGTGAGAAAGTCGGGCTTGGAGTATAGGTCGGCGTCGCCGTGGGGCTGGCTGTGGGCGTGGGGGAATCGCTAAAGGTCGGGCTGGCCGTATAGGTCGGCGTGGCGGTCGGCGTCGGCGAAAAAGTCATGGTGGCCGTGAAAGTCGGTGTGGCGCTGGGGCTGGGCGAGGCCGTGCGACTGGCGGAAGGCGTGAAAGACCTCGAGAAACTTGGGGTCACCGACTGGGTGGGCGTGCGGGAAGGCGAGGGGGACCAGCTTGGGGTGCGGGTCGGGGTGAAAGTTTTTGTCGCGCCGCTGGGCACCGGCGTGACTGTGCCCGGGGTGATGGTTCCAAAGGGCGTCGGCGTGGGCCCGCTGGAGTCGCAGTAGCTGGAGTCACCCGCCCTGAAGTGCTGCCTAAAGAGGTAGGAATCCCCTTTGTAGGCCGTGTTGAAATTCGTGGGATTCTGCCACATCCAGTAGGCGGCCGTGTTGACCCAGAACCCGGTGGGGCATCCGCAGGCGTCTGGGATGATCCCGGAGGTGCCGTTCCAGGAGGAATCGTTATAGCCCTGGGTCTCCCAGCTCGAGGGGAGGTTGATCGAAGGCGTGCCCAAGGTGTTGAAAAGGTTGCCGGCATATTTCGAGCGCGTGCAGAAGCCGTTGCTCAGCACGTGCTGGGTGGGGCAGCCCGTGTAGGTGATGGTCATGTCCCAGTTGATGCCGGAAAGGTTGCCTCCCGTGTCGCGCACATAGGCCGCTATCACGTTGTCAGCTGGCGGAAGGTTGATGACCGCTCCCGCGGCCAGCACGTCGATGGTGGTCAGGATCTTGTAGCATTTGGTGCTGGGATAACAGCCGCCGATCAGGGTGCCGTTGACGAAGATGTCGAACTCGTCGTCGCCGTAGAGGTTGATGACGGCGCTGGACACACCCGTAGGCACGCAGGCCGAGGCGTGGAGACGAGCCGTGAAGAGCAGGCAGAGGCAGATGGAAAGAAGCAACGTCGCTTTGATCATCAAGTATCGATGATAATCTTTCGCGACAGAAATATCTGCAAGCGAAGGGCTTAGAGAGCCTCTATTTTTGGGTTTCGCTCCGCGCAACCCGCCGACTTATGGCTCAGCCTTTGGATTTTTCCAAGACCGCGACACCGTAAGGTTCCAGCGTAAAACTTGGCTTTACAGCCAGGCCGCTGAACGCGTCCCGGTATCCGAAACCCGGACTGACTAATTTCTTGGAGCGCGTGTAGTTCAGGATAAAGCGCAGGGTTCCTTGCTGGGTCGTTCGTTCACGGACCTCCACGCCTTTGGGAACTTTCATCAAGGGTTTCAAACCCGCCAAGGCTGCGGCCATGCGAAAGACTTTGTCATAAAGTCCGGGATCGCCGGCGCAACCCACATAGATGGCCCAGCCCTTTCCATAGCGGTGGCGGGTGATGGCGGGAGTGCCTTTGAAAAATTCCTGGCCATAGCGGGCCAAGCTTTCGGCGCCTTGCAAAGAAAGCAGGTCATACCAGCTGTGCGCCGCGGCCTTGCCTCCGCCCAGGGCCTTTTCGAGCTGGAGGCTGAGGGCTGCATCTCCAGGCCGGGTGCGGTAGCGCTCGATCTCCTGCACGTCATAGGCTTCCACCTTC
>JAZKAF010000154.1:0-5415 GCA_040389285.1 candidate division FCPU426 bacterium | reverse complement strand
TGGCGAAGATCCCCTGCACGCTGGTGCTGGGGAAGCGCGAAGTGGAGAACGGCCAGGTCTCGGTGCGGCGCTTCGGCTCGCCTGAGAACGTGACGATGGGCAAGGAAGAATTCATCTTAAAGGCGCTGGAAGAAGTTCGCCAACGCGGACTTTAGTGGATCTCGTGCGGTCCTGCCCCATCTGCCGCGGCGGCGAATTTGAATTTCAATTCAAGGCCAACGGCCTGTCCATCGTGCGCTGTCCCCGATGCCGCCTCATGTTCAGCGACCCCCAGCCGGATGACCAGGCGCTCTCCGCGATATATTCCAACGACTATTTTTTGACCGGCCCGGAAGGCTCTGCCGTATCAGGGTACCGCAGCATGAAGCGGGCCACCGCGAGGCTGTATCTCGATCAACTGGCCGCCTACCTGGGAAATTCTCGCGGAAAGTTGCTCGAGATCGGTTGTGGAACAGGGGAGTTTCTGGTCGAAGCAAAGGGAAAGGGGTTCGAGGTCGCCGGCATGGACCTTTCCTCGCATGCGTGCGCGTCGGCGAACCTTCTTCTGGGCCCGGATACGGTCAAGTTGGGCGGACCGGATGACCTTGCCTTTGCTGACGGAGAATTCGACGTTTGCGTGTTGTTCGATGTTCTGGAGCATGTGCGGGATCCCGTCGTTTTTCTGGAAAAACTGCGACGGACCTTGAAACCTGGCGGAACTCTTTTTGTCTGCACCCCGGACCTGGATAGCTGGTCGGCGCGTTTGATGGGGCAAAGGTGGATGGAGTTCAAGGCCGAGCATCTCTTTTATTTCGGAAGGCAGACGATCCAGGCGGCCTTGGCAAAAGCGGGATTTGACGGTGTCGATCTGGCCCCTAATCATAAGATCCTGACGCTGGATTATGTCCACCGGCATTTCAAGCGCTTTCCCGTGCCTTTTTTTTCCAGGCTGGTTTCCTGGGTGCATGCCCTGGTTCCCAAGGTCCTGAGGGAGCGCGAGGTCAAAGTGGTGGCGAGCGGCATGCGCGTTTTCGCCCGCGCGGCGGCCCCACGGCCACGGCCCGTTCTGTCGATCGTCGTTCCGGTCTACAATGAGGCCGCGACGGCAGGGCAGTTGCTCGAGGCCCTGATCCAGAAGCCCTTGTCCGGGGTCGACAAGGAGATCATCGTCGTCGAAAGCCGGTCCACCGACGGGACGCGCGACATCGTCGAGGGTTTCCGGGGTCGTCCTGGGGTCACGATCGTCCACGAAGAAGCGCCCCGGGGAAAGGGCCACGCCGTGCGGACGGGGTTTTCGCATGCGTCAGGAGACCTGGTGCTCATCCAGGATGGCGACCTGGAATATGACCTGAACGACTATGACCAACTGCTCGAACCGCTGCTGCGCTTTGAGGCGGCTTTTGTGCTGGGCTCGCGTCACAGTGGCAGCTGGAAGATCCGCCAATTCGCCCAGGAACCCACGATCGCCCTGGGCATGAATCTGGGTCATTTGTTCTTCACAGCCCTGCTCAATCTATCTTTGGGCACCCGCCTCAAAGATCCCTTCACGATGTACAAAGTCTTCCGCCGGGATTGCCTCGAGGGCCTGGAATTCAAGGCCGACCGCTTTGATTTTGACTGGGAGCTGGTGATCAAGCTGGTCCGCAAGGGCTACAAGCCCTTGGAAATCCCGGTCAACTACCGGTCGCGGAGCTTCAAAGAGGGCAAAAAGGTCACGCTGGTGAAGGACCCTCTGCTATGGATCTGGGCGCTCCTGCGTTTCCGACTGGGCCCGTTGTTCAGCAAAAAAAAGGCGGCCTGACGCCTCTGGGCCCCTGGTCCGCGTGGGCTCTGTTCTTTTGTTTCCCCCTCTGATATCATCCATTTATGAGCACCGTGCTGGAATCTGAACAGGGGGTCCTGGAGGGGCCAGAGACCTATTCGTCTCTGCCCACCCTGGCGGAGATCGTGGCCCAGGCCGCGCCGGGGGTCCTCACTCCCGCGGATATTGAGCTGCTAGGCGAGGCTTACCGCTTTGCCGAGACCATGCACGCGGGCCAGAAAAGGGCTTCCGGAGCGCAGTATTTCACCCACGCCGCCCATGTGGCCCTTGAACTGGCCAAGATCGGGCTCGATGTTTCCTCGATCGCGGCCGGGCTGCTCCACGACACCCTCGAAGACACCGCCGCCACTCCTGAGCAGCTAAAAGAAGCCTTTGGCGCGGAGATCGCCGGCTTAGTCGAGGGCGTCACCAAGATCAGCAGCAAGATGGCGCCGGCCGGAGCCGAGCTGCATACCGAAAACCTTCGCAAGATGTTGATCGCCGTGGCCCGCGACATCCGGGTCCTTCTCATAAAATTATCCGACCGCCTTCACAACCTCCGCACCTTAAGTTTTCTTCCCGAGATCAAACAGCGCCGCGTCGCTGGCGAGAGCATGGAGGTCTACGCCCCTCTCGCCAACCGCCTTGGCTTGGCCCGCTGGAAATGGGAAATGGAAGACCGCTGCATGCTGGTCCTCTATCCCAGGGAATGCGAGGAGCTGAGGGCCTTGATCGCCCAATCCCAGGGGGACCGTCACACGCGCCTCAGCCAGGCTAGCGCCAAGCTGGATGAACGGCTAAAAGAGTCCGGTATCAAGGCCGAGATCGCCGGGCGGAGCAAGCATCTGTGGAGCACCTACCAGAAGATGCTGCGCAACGGCAAGAAGTTCGAGGAGATCTACGACCTGGTGGCCCTGCGCATCATCACGCACAGCGTCCAGGACTGCTACGCGACCCTCGGGCTGGTGCATTCGCTATGGAATCCGGTCCCCGGCCGCGTCAAAGACTACATCGCCATCCCCAAGAGCAACCTTTACCAGTCCCTGCATACCACCGTGATCGGACCGCTCGGCCTGCCCCTCGAGGTGCAGGTGCGCACCGAGGACATGCACCGGACCGCGGAGCGGGGCATCGCCGCGCATTGGAACTACAAGCAGGGCGGCAAGCCCTCGCGGGGCGACGACACCCTTCCTTTCTTGCAAAACGTGCTCGAATGGCAAAGGGACAGCAAGGACTCGGGCGAATTCGTCGAGTTCCTGAAGATCGACCTTTACGAAGAAGAGGTCTTCATCTTCACCCCGAAGGGCGAGGTGAAGATGCTGCCCAAGGGCAGTTCTTGCATCGATTTTGCTTACGCCGTGCATTCCGGGGTCGGGGACCAATGTTACGGGGCCATCGTCAACGGCAAGATGGCTCCGCTACGCCACGAACTGCAGTCCGGCGACATCGTCAGCATCCTCACTTCCGCGGCCCACAAACCCAGCAAGGATTGGCTGCATTTTGCCAAGACCAGCAAGGCCAAGAACCGGATCCGGCGTTTCCTGAAGATGGATCAACGCGCTGAGGAAGTGGCCCGGGGAACCTCGGCCCTTGAAAAAGCGGTCCGCAGGCACAAACTGAAGATCGGTGATTTCGACCGCTCCAGCCATCTTCTCGAGGCCTCGCGCCAGCTGCATTTTGGCTCGGTGGAGGACCTGCTGGCGGCCCTGGGAAGCCGGGAACTGGAGATGAAGACCCTGCTCGACAAGCTGGCGCCCGCCAAAGAGCCAGCGTCAGAGCCGGCCCATGCTAAGGCCGCGGCCGCAGGCGCGCCTCCCACCAGCGCCAGCCAAGGCGTGGTGGTCAAAGGGCTTTCCGGCATGCTGGTGGCTTTCGCGCGCTGCTGCAACCCCGTGCATGGGGATCCGATCCTGGGCTATGTGACCGTGGGCAGGGGGGTGTCAGTGCACCGCACCGATTGCGTGAATGCCCCGGATCTTTTCAGCAAGAGCGAACGCCTGGTCGAGGTGGAATGGGCCGATAGCCGCCTGGGCACCCGGCCCGTTGAGATCGAAGTCACCGCCTTTGACCGCGATAAATTGATGTCTGACATGCTGATGGCCATCGCCAGGACGGCCGCGTCCAACGGTCAGGCCAGCTCGCTCAGCGCGGCCACAGCCAGCACTTCCGGCGAAGGCATGGCCTCCGCGCGCTTTACCGTCAACGTGGTGGACGTGGACCACTTGAAACGGGTCATGCTGCATCTGTATCAACTGGAAGGGGTCTCGAGCGTCAAACGGCGGGACAAACGTTCCAACAAAAAAAAGGGCGCCCGTGCCAAAGAAGACGATCAAAAGCTCTGAAGCTCCCGCCGCCATCGGGCCCTATTCCCAGGCCGTGCAAGCCGGCCCTTGGATCTGGGCTTCGGGGCAGATCCCCTTGGATCCTTCCACAGGTATTAAGATCGAGGGGGATATAGCGGCGCAGACCGCTCGCTGCCTGGAAAATCTTAAGGCGGTATTGAGCGCGGCTGGGGCGGACTTGAGTGACGTGGTCAAGACCACTGTTTTTTTGGCGGATCTGGGGGATTTTGAAGGGATGAACCGGGTCTACGGAAGCTATTTTCCGGTCGACGCGCCGGCCCGATCCACGGTGCAGGTGGCTCGGCTGCCTAAGGACGCCCGCGTGGAGATCGAGGCGGTTTGCTATCAAGAACCTTTGTCTTCACCGCGCGAAAAAGGCTCCAGCCTTCCTTGACGCCGAAACAGAGCAGGCCGTAGCGCAGAAAACGCCCCACCACCAGGTAGAACAACGCCAGAAGGGCGGGTCCATTGGAAAAGCCGGCCAGGATGACCGTGGGCCAGCTCAATCCAGGGATCAGGCTACCGAGAGCCAGCGAAAATAGGCCGTGCTTGGCGAAAAATTCTCGGGCGGCCCCTGGTGGGGCGGCTGGGTGGACCAGCGGATTCCAGTGCGCCGGCCAGCTTTCGCCAGTTGCCCGGATAGTCAGAAAAAGAAGGAAGGCTCCCAACACGCTTCCTATGGCAAAGCTGAAGGCTTCGCGTTTCCAGCGCTGCGGACTGGAAAGCACCGCGAGCAATAACACCGTGTCGCCGGGAAGCACCATAAAATACGCGTCCACCGCGGCAAGGCATGCCAGAAAGACGGGGAACCATCGGGAATGTTGGTTCAGGTCCGCCCATTTGAACCAGGAATCCTGAAGTTTTTTCCAGACCTTCATGTCGGAAACCCGCCCTTCTTGTCATCGTCCGCCATGACCCTGGCGTGATTTTCGCGGGCCTTGTTCTTAACCGTTTCAAAAAAGGCCCAGCCTTCGCGGGCGCCGAAGCAGATCAGGCCGTAGCGTAAGATGCGTCCTATCAGCAGGTAAAAAAGGGCCGGAAGCGCCGCGCTTTTGGACAAGGCAGCTAGGATCACAGGCGGCCAGGTCAGGCCCGGTATTAGGCTCCCCAGGGTGAGCGAGAACAGGATGTGGGTGCGGAAAAAGTGGGGGACCGAGTTCCAACGGGCTTCCATTCCCAAATGCTGGGCGACCCAGTTGGACCCGAAATGCCGCACCAAGAGGAACATCACCAAAGAACCCAGGGCGCTGCCGATCCCTGCGGAAATGGCGATCTTTTTCCATTTTGAGGGGT